>CALCBR010000066.1:0-23288 GCA_937897105.1 uncultured Acidimicrobiaceae bacterium
GGCGGCAAATCAACGCTGCTATTTCAACTCGCGCGGTCGTTGAATAGGCGCACGATCGTGACCACGACCACCAAGATGGGGGAGCGTCAAACGGGAAGTCTCGAGGTAATTGAAGCAGCCGTTACGAGGCCCCTTGAGTTGTGGAAGGGAACGTCACCGGTGTTCGTTCGAGCTGGAGTCAAAGATGGTAAATCGATCGGTGTCCGTCCATCTGTCTGTGACACTTGGTTTAGCGACCACTCTCTTTGCGATGTTGTTCTCGTTGAAGCTGATGGTGCACGTCATCGGCCATTCAAAGCACCTGCCAATTTTGAGCCGGTGCTTCCCGATGAAACGACCACTGTTCTGGCGGTCATCGGAGCCGACGCTCTCGGACGTGTTATCGCCGATCAATGTCACCGACCCCTGAGGGTTGCCGCAGTTGCCGGTTGCAGCCCTTACGAACGCCTCACCCCTGCTCGGGCTGCCACGGTTCTTACCTCGCCGTATGGATCATTCAAGGGGTGCCCGACACCGGCTCGAAAAGTCGTTGTCATCACCAAAGTTCCGTCACAGGAGGATGACCCAACTACTGCTCTTTTGGTCGATGAACTCGTTGACGCTCTCACGCCGAACAACGAGGTCGTATCGATTGAATTCGAACATGTTGAGTAGCGTTTCGGAGTGGTCTCGTTAGCACTGAACATCATTCCAGATGGCCCCATTGAAGAGGTCATTGACCTAGTTCAAGTCGCCGAACACTCGGGCTACAGCACATGCCGGCTGTATGACGAGGGTCTCGCCACTCACGATGTCTACGTGGTCTCAGCCGCCGTTGCCTTAGCGACCTCCTCAATGCTCGTAGGCCCTGGCATCACAAACCCCTTCACCCGACACCCGGGACAGACGGCAGCTGCCCATGCGAGCCTCGCCGAACTGAGCGGCGGGCGAGCTGTAGCCGGCTTTGGCGCCGGCGGATCTCTCACCCTTGACGCACTCGGCCTGTCTCGCTCACGCCCGGTTGTCTCGCTGCAGGAACTCATCAGCGTATGCAGGGGGTTGTGGGCTGGTGAGCAGGTCGACTTCGAGGGCGAAACAGTGCATCTTCATCATGCGAGCTTGGCCCGCCCACATCGAGACATTCCGATCTGGCTCGCTGGGCGTGGGCCCCGAGTGCTGTCACTCGGAGGAGAGTTGGCCGATGGTGTCATTCTTGATTTTCTCCATGAGACAACTCTTTCGGCCTCGGTCGACATCGTTCGTAATGGCGCAGCCGTGTCGGGAAACTCGGTCGACTTGTCGTATTCAACATCGATTGTGATGACTGATGACGATCTCGAGGCCGTGCGCCCGCATATGACATACCGGCTGTGTGACTCACCGGCTGACGTCCGCGAGCAGATTGGTATGACCGACGAGCATGTCGACCGGGTTCGGAGTGCCATGGCGGGTGGTCTTCATGCGGCGGCGAAATACGTTTCTGATGACTGGGTGCTGCCGTTCGTTGTCCATGGCTCCGAGGCTGAATGTAGGGCGCAACTCACAGAACTTATTGAGACTCACTCGTTGACCGAATTCATGCTTCCCGTGTTCGAAATGGAGAATCCACGAGACTACGTCGAGCGCGTCGGAAGATTATTTGAACGTCGTTGAGAATGGCGGCGGCGTCACGTCACCACTGGCCACGGGCTTCGAGCACCGCCTTCAGTACCTCCGGCTTATCGGTCATTAGGCCATCTACTCCAAGATCCAGCAGGCGATTCATTTCATCGGCATCATCGATCGTCCAGACGTGAACCTGAAGTCCACGTCGGTGGGTTCTGGACACAAATCGTTCAGTAACCAATGGCAGCTTTCCAGCGGTCGGTGGAACTTGCGCAGCGTAAACCCCTTTGGGGATAGAAGCCCCGGCGGTGAGTCGGGTCGTCTCGACCGGACCAAGGCTCGTGCACACTCGATTACCGAAGGCTTTGCGAACTGCTCGCAGTCGACGATCGCTGAAGCTTCCCACACAGATCCGATCGAGGCAGTCACGTTCGCTGAGCAGATTGATCAATGGTTGCAGCGCTTCATCTGATTTACAGTCAACATTGACGCGTGCATGAGGAAATGCGTCAAGTAGATCAGTGAATTGCGGAATCGGATGTGTGCCGTCGACTTTGGCCTCGCTCACCGCATCCCAACTGAGATCATTGATCTTCCCTTTGATTCCACAGGTGCGCTCAAGGTCAGCATCATGAAATGCCAAAAGCACACCGTCGCTGGTGAGGTGAACATCGGTCTCGAGGAAGGTGTAACCAAGATCAACGGCATGTTGAAACGCGTCGAGCGTGTTTTCGGGCGCTTCGCTCATTCCCCCTCGATGGGCGAATGCCAGCACACCCTCCCAGTCAAGAAACGGGTGTGGAGCGGTTGGCCTAGCTGCAGCCATTAAATGCTTCGACCTGCAGCCGCCCAGTATTCGTCTTTGAGGAGGCGCTTGTAGAGCTTGCCCGTCGGGTGCCGAGGAAGTTCTTCCCTGAAATCAACCGATCGTGGACACTTAACGTCAGCGAGTTGTTCTCGACAGAACCGTATGAGCTCGCGTTCTAGTTCGCCTGCTGTTGTGTCGTCGGCCGGCATTTCTACTGGTTGAACCACAGCCTTTACTTCTTCGCCAAAGTCGTCATTTGGAACGCCAAATACGGCAACATCGATGACCGATGGGTGGGTGACAAGAAGGTTTTCTGACTCTTGTGGATACACGTTCACGCCACCTGTGATGATCATGTACGCCTTGCGATCGGTGAGGAACACGAAACCATCATCATCGACGTAGCCGACGTCACCAAGTGTGCTCCAGCCCTTTGGATGCCGCGAGCCGGCCGTCTTTTCGGGGTCGTTGTGATACTCAAACGTTCCTCCAGCCTCGAAGTAAATCGTTCCAGATTCCCCGGTAGGTACTTCTTCGCCGTCTTCGCCTACGACGTGAACGACGCAATTGAGAGGTGACCCAACAGTGCCTGGGTGGGCGAGCCAGCCCTCGCTATTGCAGTACACAAATCCATTGCCCTCGGTACCGGCGTAGTACTCATGGATGACTGGCCCCCACCACTCAATCATTTGGTGCTTGACCGAGACCGGGCAGGGTGCGGCTGCGTGAACCGCCGCCTCAATCGTTGACACGTCGTACTTGGCACGCACCTCGGGGTCGAGTTTCAACATGCGAACGAACATCGTCGGCACAAGTTGCGTGTGGGTGACCTTGTACTGATCGACATATTTGAGGTAGTCCTCTGCGTCGAAGTGTTCCATCAATACGACTGTCGCCCCGATGGCTTGCGTGGCGAGGCAAAACCGAAGTGGGGCGGCGTGGTACATCGGCGCCGGCGACAGGTACACCTTTGATGCATCCATTCCGAACAGCAGCTGTTGCAACGCCTCAATGCTGCTCGCCCATTCTTCAAGCGCAACATCGGGCAGCGACGGGAACACACCCTTTGGCCGACCGGTCGTACCCGACGAATACAACATGTCACGCCCGGCAATACGGTTCGCCAGCGGCTGTTCGCTCGCTCCTGCGACAGCGTCTTCATATGAGCCGTGGCCATCGATCGTTCCGCCGATCATCAAACGCAGGGTCACATTCGGCGTTTCATCAAAGACCTCAGCGGCTTGTTCAGCTTTGTACATCGAGGTAATGAACGCTTTCGCTCCGCAGTCGTTAATGATGTAAGCAAGTTCGTCTGAGGTAAGGCGAGATGAGGCCGCGGTGTAGACGACTCCGGCGTAATGGCACCCCCAGAGCACCTCAAGAAACTGGGGGTTGTTCTCCATGCAGATCGCAACATGATCGCCAGCCTCAATGCCAGCGTTGCGAAGGACGTGACTCAGGCGATTGGCCGCTGCATCAAGTTCGGCAAAGGTCTGAACTTCACCACTCCCGGCCATGATGAGGGCGGGTTTGTCCGGTTGGGTTGCGAGATGTGATCCGGGGAACATTCCCGCAAACTAGTCCGTCATTGCTGATTCGCCGAAACGCATCAACTAGATGAGACGGTGTCGATGGTTACTGCGGATTCGTTGCAGAGGGGGCTGCTTGCAATGAGACTCGTTTGCAGTTTTCTTCGATGAGTTGACCGGCGCGAAGCAGTGGATCTTCATCGACATATCGGCCCTCCGCATCGAAATCGTCATCAGAGATTGTGGTCGAGACCCCTGCCGAGGCTGCGCTCTCGGTTTGATTGCCGGTCATTGCGAGTGCAGCAGCTGTGAGATCCCGTTCAATTGCCCCACCTGCGATGAGCCCAGCCGAGAGGTATTTCATTGCGACATCGTTGAGAGGCGTCGAGTCGTCAATCGCTGAAAGTTCGAGGCACCAGTCCGGAGCCGGTGCCGGATTACCTAGGGGTTCTGTGGTCGTTGTCAGGTTGATACTTGTTGATGATGCGGTCGTGTCAAGGTCTGACGATCGATTTTGCTCCCGCAACAGAGCGAGCCCCACCGACACGATTGCCACGATGAGTACTGTCCACCGCCATAGTCCTGTCATCTATACGCCAGCCCGTATGAGGACTCCAAGCACGAGAGCGGTGAGCGCAAACACGAGACCGAATGCTCCTCCGATCGCTTTGGCCGCCCTTGATGAACCTGCCGAGTGAACCGCAGCTGCCGCGCCGCTGAGCAACACCGCAAGAACCTTCAACATCATTGCTACTTGATATCCACTTGTGGTTGAACCGACGTCAACAGCCATTAGCGACCACATCCCGGTTGCTATGGCGATGAAAAATGCCGGCCACGCAACCCGGGCGAAGCCCTGAGCGACAAGAGGTAAAGCATCGCGATGGTCATTGCGAAGCTTCGGCACGATTACTGCCACCACGAGTTGCCCTCCAACCCAGACGGCGACAGCGGCTATGTGGAGTGAAATGCGAATCGTGTCGAGTAACGGAGTTAAAGAGTTCACTGAATTACCTCGTCGAGAGATGCAAGTACGGCACTCGCGGAGAGCGACCGATCGTCCATTTTTGGACTAGTCAGCACACCACCTCCGAGAAGAACTGTTGCTGCAGATTCAATGGCGACTTGCAGTTCTCGAATGTTGCGTGGAGGCGGGAAATATTCATCCTCCTCGGTCACCCGGACGAGTTCAATCCCGTTGGTAGGGGCGAGGCGTTCGAGCACTTCTTGAACCAGCTGTTCTGGGGCAGAGGCCCCAGCAGTGACGCCAACAACACCTTGAAGGTCATCTGTGAGCTCTTCGGCGGTGTTTACTCGGACAACATGCTGACAACCTGCATCTGTTGCGAGACGTGCAAGGGCGGTCGTGTTCGACGAGTTTGCAGAGCCGATGACGACAATCGCATCGCAGCGCTCTGCCATGGCGAGAAGCGAACTTTGCCGGTTAGTTGTTGCGAAGCACAGGTCGCTTCGTCCCGGGGTCCACACATCAGGAAAACGCTCCTTCACCCGCACGGCGACACCCTCCCAGTCACGGTGAGACAGTGTGGTCTGCGCAAGAAGCGCGACCGCACCATCGTGCTGTGGCAGAGCGTCAACTTCAGCGATGCTTTCCACCCGGTCGATTGCATCGGGGGCGACCGCCATCGTGCCAACGGCCTCCTCGTGGCCCTCATGTCCGACATACACAATGCGATACCCCTTGGCAGCACGAACTTTTACTTCATGGTGCACCTTGGTGACGAGCGGACACACCGAGTCGACGACAAATGACCCACGATGCCGCGCACTGGCGACAACTTCCGGAGCTGAGCCATGAGCTGACAGCATGATGGGCCGTCCAGCTGGGACCTCGTCAATATCGTCAACAAAATGAACTCCCTGTGAGCGAAATGCGTCGACGACAATCTGATTATGAACAATCTCGTGGTAGCAGTAGACCGGCGGGTCAAACGCTCGCACCATCCACGCGAGAGCCTTGATCGCCATTTCGACTCCAGCACAAAAGCCACGTGGCTCGGCAAGCAAAACCCGGTCAACAGACATGGTGCTTTCAGGCTAGCCCGGGTGCAGCAGAGGTAGCCTCTTCATCTCGTATGTCATTGCAGTCTTATACCCGATCGCGAACCGAAGGGCCTCTCATCACGGGAGTGCTCGACGGTTCACCTGCTGCGCAGGCTGGAGCGCGCGTTGGCGACGAGATCACTGCAGTCGACGGAGTGATGCCAAGAGACATCATCGAATGGCAGTGGGCGATTGATGTGCGTAACCCGAGTATTTCGGTTACCCGCGGCGGTCTCGAGCGAGAACTTGAGATCGTCAAGCCTGAAGGCGCCTCCCTCGGCATCGAGATCGAAAGCGCAGTCTTTGATCGAGTGCGCACATGCGACAACCATTGCGAGTTCTGCTTCATTCATCAACTTCCGAAGGGCATGCGGCGAAGCCTGTATCTCAAGGATGATGACTACCGATTGAGTTTCCTCTTCGGGAATTTCACCACTCTCACCCGATTCACCGAAAGCGATCTTGAACGCATCATCGACGAGCGGCTCTCACCGCTTCATGTGAGCATCCATGCGATCGATCCGTTCGATCGCTCACGGATGCTGAAGAACCCGCGTGGCGGAATGAGCCTGCGATGGCTACGGGCCATACTCGACGCAGGTATCGAAGTTCGTGGGCAGATCGTGGTGTGCCCGGGAGTGAATGACGGTGAAGTTCTTGAGCGCACGATGCTCGGCATCGGAGATTCGTTCTCTGACCTTGCCTCGGTTGCTGTGGTTCCGCTCGGGATTTCCAAATTCAACACCGAAGCAGCAATGCGGGTCCACACCGCGGAGGAAGCCCGCAACGTGCTGTCGGTGGTACTTCAATGGCAAATGCTCTTCGAACAGCTGGTCGGTCACAAAATGGTCTTCGCTGCCGATGAATATTTCCTCATGGCCGATGAACCATTTCCTGCCGTAGGTGACTATGGCGACTGCGATATGCATGAAGATGGCATCGGAATGGCAGCAACATTCGCCACTGAATTCCTCAACGAGTCAACCGCGGAGACTGCTCCTCGCCGGGGATTCTTCGCATCTGTCGATGTCGGGCAACTGACGAACCCGGCTGCGTACACGGGGTTGCGCTCCACTCCTGTGGCGATAACCGCATCGCCTCATCGTAAGTTTGACGCCGTCACCGTATTGACTGGAGCGATGGGTGCGAAAGTGATCGGACCATTGATTGACAGCTCACACAGTCCGCTTGATGTGAGTGTGCTTGCGGTCGAGAACACCTATTTTGGGGGAAACACCGGAGTCACCGGTCTCCTCACCGGAACCGACCTTCGCGAGGCACTGACTGATGCTGACCCAGGTCGTCGCTACCTCTTGCCAGATGTCTGTTTATCAGACGCCGGACAATTCCTCGATGGGCTCTCGGTCGACGATCTCCCGGTGCCGGTTGACGTCATTCCTACCCATGGGCACGCTCTCAGGGAAGCGTTAGGTCTCACATGATGACGGAGAACACCGAGTTGCCCACAGTGGTGGTCGTGGGTCGTCCCAACGTTGGGAAATCAACGCTCTTCAACCGCATTGCTGGAGAGCAGGTGGCGATCACGGAAGATCGCCCCGGCATCACCCGAGATCGAAAAGAACTTGAAGCCGAGTGGCTGGGAGTGCCATTCACCATTGTCGATACCGGCGGCTGGATGCCCGGAGGAGATGACCTTGACGAGAAAGTAAGTAGACAGGTCGAAGCTGCGGTCAGTTCTGCAGATCTTGTGTTGCTGGTCGTTGATGCAAGCGTCGGCACGGTAAGCCAAGACGACGAGATTGCTGCATGGTTGCGGCGCAGTGGTGTTGACGTGATCGTCGTTGCGAATAAGGCCGACAATGATGGTCGCGAGCGCGAGATGTGGGATTTTTTGGCCCTTGGTCTTGGCGAGCCCGTCCCCGTGAGCGCATTGCATGGTCGGCGTGCCGGTGATCTGCTCGATGTGGTGCTCGAACGCCTCGGTGATCGGGCTTCAGTGCGTGAAGAAGAGGTGGCACCGTGGCTCGAAGAAGAACCTCTCGATATCGCACCAGACACGCCGCGAGTCGCCATCGTCGGACGCCCGAATGTCGGCAAGTCGACGCTCTTTAATCGGCTTGTTGGTGAGGATCGATCTGTTGTCCATGACATGTCAGGTACGACCCGAGATGCCATTGACACCCTCGTTGAAACCGAAGATGGCCCGATCGTCTTTGTCGATACGGCAGGTATGCGCCGCCGCGCAAAAGTCGACGACAGTGCGGAGTACTACTCAATGGTCCGCGCCCTACGGGCGATCGATGAGGCGGATATCGCGTTAATGGTGATTGACGGCACCGAGGGTGTTACGGCCCAAGATCAACGGCTTGCCGAACGTGTCGATGCCGCAGGGTGTCCCATCGTTGTGCTGCTGAACAAGTGGGAACTGATTGATGACGCAGACGACCGGGCGGCAAAACGAGTTGAAGTTGGTCGACGACTGGCCTTCCTCGGTGATTCACCTGTGTTGCCTATTTCGGCACTGACAGGCAAGGGCGTTCACAAATTGCGCCCGTTGCTCACCGATGCCGTCGAGCAATATCACCGGCGCGTGCCGACCAAAGACGTCAATCGCGTCATCGCAGCGGCTCAGCAAGCTCAACCCGCCGGCGGGGGAGCCAAAGTGCTGTATGCCGTGCAGGGCGCTACAGACCCTCCCACGTTCACCTTGTTCGTCAATCGAGAACTGCCCCAACATCATGTGCGGTATCTCGAACGCAAAATCCGTGAAGAATTTGGGTTCGGTTCAACACCGATCAAGCTTCGCATCCGAAAGAAGCAGGGCTGAGATGCCGTGGTGTGAAGAATGTGCTCGATACTTCACTCCGACGGCAATGACGGCCAACGGCGATTGCCCGAGTTGTGGCAGACACATCGATGAGGCGGCCGGACTGTCCGACGACGAGAAAACACCGTGGCACTTCAAACTTCTTGTGACGGCGCTCATCGCATATTTGGGCTGGCGAATCATCGTGCTCTTCGTCTGAATTGGGACGCACACCGTTAGCATCAGAGCCACAGTTACGGGCTGTGGCGCAGCTTGGTTAGCGCGCTTGTCTGGGGGACAAGAGGTCCCGAGTTCGAATCTCGGCAGCCCGACCACATCTGGAGTTTCGGCTCCAGATGAATGCTTAACCGTGCTGGAATAGCCCCATTGGGAGCCCAGTATTCCGCAGGTGCGAGGTCTCGTTGATCGTCACGATCGAGCGCACGCCTGAACGTGAGGCGGCGATACGAGTGATTGAGGTGTAGTTGGGGTAAAAGAATCCGGGACCATCGACGTCGATACCGAGGACATCACCTGCGTAACAGTTGATGACACCCCCGTGGCAGACGATTGCAACTCGCTCGCCACTGTGGTGAGAAATGATGCGGGAAACCGAGCCTAAAACGCGATCACGAAACTCGATGCGATCGTCAAAATCCTCGCTCTCGCCCTGAAAGATCTCACTCAAGCGAGGGTCGTTGTTCGCCTTCAGCTCTTCAACCGGTATGTACTCAGACGAGTGCTGATCAAACTCAGCGAGTCCGGCATCAAGAACGCTGGGCTTTCCATGATGCTCGGAGAGCGGCTGCGCGGTTTCGACAGCGCGTTTCAGTGGGCTCGCATAGATGGCGTCAATGTGCTCAGATGCGAGGTACTCAGTAAGGAGTTGGGCCTGTTGACGCCCAATATCAGAAAGTGGGGGATCAGCAGCGCCTTCGGTGACCTCACGCCTGATTGGCAATGCATGCCGTATGAAGAGAAGCTCCATTCGGGCACCTTATTCGAACTTCGCTGCATCGCTGGTTCTGGTGAAAGGCGACCGAATCTGGGTGGGCTACCGTTGCGATATGCAAGTGACACCACTCACTGGACAATTCGGCGCAGACGTCGCCGACATCGATATCTCTCAACCACTCAGCGCACACGAACTCAGCGAGTTGCGTGAAGCGTTCGCTGAATATTCGGTGCTTGCCATCAGGGAACAAGACTTGACGATCGACTCCTTTGAGGCATTTGCGCTTCAGCTCGGGAACTTCGGAGAGACGCCATTCATCACTCCGGTCGATGGGCACCCGAACGTTCTCCGTTTGCTCCGGGAAGCAGACGAGGCAGGACCATTATTTGGCAGTGGGTGGCACAGTGATTGGAGCTTTCAAGATCAGCCTCCGAGCGCAACGTTGCTGTACGGGGTAGACATTCCGCCAGCCGGCGGTGACACCGCGTTCACACAGCAAGAGCAGGCCTATGAGGGACTTTCAGATGGAATGAAAGAGCTTCTTGAGCCTCTGCACGGCGTGCATTCAGCTCGTCGCTCATACGGGCCTTCGGGCACGTTCGGTCAACGAGATGACCGGCGGTCAATGGAAATTATCGGTGACGAAAGTGCTCTAGAAACGCGATCTCACCCTTTGATTCGCACCCATCCTGATACCGGCCGCAAATCACTCTTTATTAACGAGGTCTACACCATCGGAATCGAAGAACTTCACCATGCAGAAGCATCTGCGATCCTCAATTTCCTCTTCGAACACTGTCGCCGTATTGACTTCACCTGTCGAGTGAGATGGCAACAAGGAACGTTGACGATGTGGGACAACCGCTGCGTTCAGCACTACGCCATCGATGATTACTTCGGCCATCGTCGCGAAATGATGCGTGTCACGTTGGCGGGCGAAACTCCTCAGTGACCAACGAAAGTGCAGCAACGATGAAAACCACGACCGTTATTCACACCGGACTCCAATTCGGCGAAGGGCCGCGCTGGCATGAAGGCAAACTCTGGTTCAGCGATTTCTTCCGGTACGGCGTTTTCACGCTCGACAGCGAGGGCAACGAAGAGCGCATCTTGACTGTCGAGGCACGTCCATCAGGTCTCGGCTGGCTACCAAACGGCGATCTGCTCGTCGTGTCAATGGCTGATAAACAACTTCTTCGATTTGATGGCCACGAAACCGTGCTTCATGCTGACCTTTCTGGCGTATCGGAGTATGACTGCAACGACATGGTCGTCGGCCCCGATGGAACTGCCTACGTCTCGATCTTCGGGTTCGACATTCACGCTGATACCCCGGTCGAGCCGCAAGCTGCGCATCTTGTCGTGGTGAGTCCAGATGGCACCGTTCGGACCACCAACAAAGACCTGATGTTTCCCAACGGATCAGTGATCACACCAGATGGGTCAACGCTGATGGTGGGCGAGTCCTACGGTCGCCGGTACTCGGCCTATCGCATCACTGATGACGGCATGGCGGTCGAACACCGCGTGTGGGCCGATTTGGGCGACCTCATTCCTGATGGCTGCTGTCTTGATGCCGAGGGAATGATTTGGTTCGCTGACCCCGTGCACAAGAAGGTAGTGAGAGTGCGAGAGGGTGGGGAAGTGGTCGACGAGATCTCCACCGATCAATCGGCAGTTGCCTGCATGCTTGGCGGAGATGACGGATCGACTCTATATGTGCTGACCTCGCGAGGAACTCACCCTGAGCGGGTTGACGGCACCTCGACTGGAAGAGTTGAGATCGCACAGGTGGACGTACCTGGCGCAGGCTGGCCCTGACCAATGTGTGGACGGTTCGTGCAAGCTGATTCACTCCAGCAACTCTCGGCCCTTCTCGACGTCGCTCTCGACGAACTCTCACCACCAGAAGCGAGATATAACATCGCCCCGGCCGCGCAGGTTGTCGCACTGTGTGACCGCAACGAACACCTAACCCTCGCTCAATATGAGTGGGGTCTGATACCAAGTTGGTCGAAAGATCCATCGATTGGGCAGCGGCTGACCAATGCCCGTGCTGAAACCATCTGGGAAAAGCCATCGTTTCGATCGTCGATCCGGTCGAGTCGAGTCGTTGTACCAGCGGACGGATTCTTCGAGTGGTCGCCAGCCCGAAGCGACGGTCCGCGAGGTAGAAATGGCAAACCGGTAAAAGAGCCTCACTATTTCAGTCGCGGTGACGGGCAACCGATGCTTCTCGGCGGCATTTCGTCAGTATGGAGTAACCCCGCAGACCCTGACGACATCCGCCAGACGCTCTGCCTTCTCACCACGGCTGCCAACACAACAATGCAACCGATTCATCATCGGATGCCGGTGATCATCGAATCCAATGATGTAGAGCAATGGCTGACAACCCCTGAACGTGACGCACACGAGGCCCTTGATCATGTTCTGAGTCCGGCAAGTGAGGACGTTCTCGTTGAACATGTGGTGAGCACTGAAGTAAATAACTCGCGGAATGACGGAAGGCATCTCATCGCAGCAGCCGATGAACGCCCAACAACCTTGTTCTAGAGCGTCAGTCGGCGAGCGCCTGGTACACCAGTTGTTTGAGTTCAGGTCGAATTGCGTGAGTGCTGGACGGCAAAAGTTGGGTAAGGAACACCACTGCAAGGTCTTCGGCCGGGTCGACCCAAAATGCGGTACTTGCAGCACCACCCCAAGCCATTTCGCCGGTGGTGCTGGGCACCTTGCTGGCGGCAGCATCGATCACCACTGAGAACCCAAGGCCAAAGCCCACTCCAACAAACGCGGACTCAGCGAACAACGGTCGGCCAATGGCCTCAAGGTCGACGTTGCCTGGGAGGTGGTTCTTACCCATGTAGTCGAGAGTGTGGCGTCCGATCACACGCTCTCCATCGAGAGCGCCTCCGTTGAGGATCATCTGACAGAACCGCATGTAGTCGGCTGCCGTGCCGTAGAGACCACCGCCTCCTGACAGCATTGAGGGACGTTCTGGGCGACGCAAGGATGCTGGAGCAGGCGTTGCGGCGCCGCTTTCTGGATGTGGGATATACAGCTCTGCCAAACGGGATCTACGGTTGGCGTCATCGATGTAGAAACTCGTGTCCGTCATGCCGAGCGGGCCAAGGATGTGTTGTTGGAAATACTCCTCAAGGTCGAGACCTGAGACCACTTCGACAATGCGTCCGAGAACATCTGTTGAGATGCCGTAGTTCCATTCGGTGCCGGGTTGGAAGACCAATGGAAGTTGCGCCCATCGCTCGCAACATGCGGCGAGATCAAGATCCTCTGGTTGTCCCCACTCGAAGCCTTGATTCCGATACATGGCATCGACCGGGTGAGTGTTGTGGAAGCCGTATGTGAGCCCCGACATGTGGGTCATGAGATGCCAGACGAGCATCGGAAGCGTCTGCGGTTCAGTCATTGGCTTCTGGACCGAACCCGATCGGTACACAGGTGTTGCCGAAAACGCCGGGATGAACTTTGCGACCGGGTCTTTGAGTTGAACGAGTCCCTGCTCAACAAGTTGCATGGCGGCAATCGTGGTCAACGGTTTTGTCATCGAGTAGAGCCGAACCACCGTGTCTTCAGCAAATGGTTCCTTGCTCTCGAAGCTTCGAACTCCGTACGTGGAATGATGTGCGATGTCACCCCGACGAGAGACCATCACTTGCCATCCCGCCAGGCGACCATCGTCGACGTAATGACGGAAATGATCATCGATGCGTTGAAGACGTGTGGTGTCGAAACCGTGGTTCAACGGGTCACTCCAGTGTCGTGACCCGCTGCGACAAGCTGTCGATGGATTGCTGTTGCGGCGCTTTCAAGGTCTTCGCGGTCGACACTCGTGGCGGCATTAGAGAACGAGAGATCCGACATCTCATTTGTCGGAAGCACATGAATATGGGTGTGGGGCACCTCATATCCGGCAATGATGAGCCCGACACGCTCCGGGGAAAATGCTGCTTGCTGGGCTTTCGAAATGTGATGGGCTACCGCGAAGAGGTGTTGGGAAAGTTCAGGGTCAAGGTCGACCCAATGGTCAACTTCAGCGATAGGAACCACGAGGGCATGTCCATGCGACATCGGGTTGATCGACATAAACGCAACGCACTTGTCGTCACGCCAAATAAATGTTCCCGGAATGTCGCCATCAATGATTCGTGTGAAGATTGTTGCCACGTTGCACAGCCTATGACGGCGGCAACCATGCGGCGAAGGGGACGCCTCTCGTGCTGATCAGCATCGGTTCGGAGCCGTCACCTAACATCTCGTATCAAACGTTTCAACGGGATAAACACACCTCAATGAATATCGATAACAGCACCGACCAACCAGTCAGCATGTTCGACGGCATTAAGACCATTCCGAACGCGGTGACACTTGTTCGTTTGCTGTGCTTGCCGCTGTTTCTGTGGATTCTCTTTGGTCTTGAAAACCAGCACCTCGCCGCTTGGGTGCTCGGTGGAATTGGCGCAACCGACTGGGTTGATGGCTACCTTGCACGTCGCCTTGACCAGACGAGTGAATTCGGCAAAATCTTCGACCCAACTGTTGACCGCATTTTGTTCTTCGTGGGGATCGTCGCTCTCATGATCGATGGCTCAGTCCCACTCTGGTTTGCTCTAATTGCCCTGATCCGGGAGGTTCTTGTCGCGGCAATGATGGTCATCGCCACATTTGTCTTCAAGATGGAGCGTTTCGATGTCACCTGGTGGGGTAAGACCGCAGCGTTTTTGCTGATGTTCACCTTCCCCGGCTTTTTGATGGGGGAGAGCGACATGCCCATTGCAGACGCGTTCAGCATCGCAGCATGGATTCTCGGAATTCCCGGCCTCGTGCTCAGCGTGTACACGGCCGTTGCGTATGTTCCGCTTGTTGTTCGAGGAGTTCGCTCAGGCCAGCGTGCTGGGTGAATTTCGTCCGAGCAACAATCTCAGTTGGTGAAAGCCGCTACCGTTAGAGAGATGGAAATCCCAAGTCATCTCCGCTACTCGGCTGACCACGAGTGGGTCGCGCGCAATGACGACGGCACAGTCCGTATCGGTATCACCGATTACGCGCAAGACGCTTTGGGCGACGTGGTGTTCGCTGACCTTCCCGCTGTCGATGACCGTTTTGAGGGCGGCGCAATGTGCGGCGAAGTGGAAAGCACGAAATCAGTATCAGAGATCTATAGCCCGTTAGCCGGTGTGGTCGTCGCAGTGAACACTGCCGTTCAAGATGACCCATCACTTTTGAACTCTGACCCATATGGTGACGGCTGGATGATCGAACTGCGGGTTGACGATCCATCGATGATTGATCAACTGCTTGATGCTGACGGATATCGCTCTTTGACGGGGGAGTGACAGTCGTGTCGTACGTGTTCTGCAACCAGTGCGGCCATCGAAACCCGCCCGGCAGCAACTTCTGTTCAAGCTGCGGTGAACCGTTAGACGTGCTCGACGATCGAACCATCACCTTGATGACCGTCGATCCGTTGCAGGACGCCCCGGGATCAGGCGATGACATTTCGGTGAATCTTGGTGAACTCACACAAGGTGTTGGTGTACTCATTGTGAGGTCCGGTGGTCTTGCGGGAATGCGATACGCGCTTGATGTTCCAAATACCCGTATCGGTCGCCACCCTGATTCAGAGATTGTCCTCGATGACATCACCGTTTCACGGCGGCATGCGGAGATTGTTCGCCGGGACGCTGAATATGAGGTGCTCGATTCCGGATCGCTCAACGGAACCTACGTCAACCAGCAGCGGATTGAGGCAAGCGTCCTGCGTCATGGTGACGAAGTTCAGATCGGCAAGTTCCGGTTGGTCTTTTTTGAGCGAGCGGATGGCTGAGGTCGATGCTGACTACCTCTCGATAGGAGAGGTATTGGGGCTGCTCGTCGAGGAGTTTCCTGAGGTCACTATCTCGAAAATCCGTTTCCTTGAGAGCCAAGGGCTCATCAACCCAGAGCGCACGACATCGGGTTACCGAAAGTTTCATGAACTTGATGTCGAGCTGTTGCGGGTGATCCTCACCGAGCAGCGTGAAAACTACTTGCCTCTTCGTGTCATCAAGGACCGAATCGATACCGGCGAGATTGATCCATCATCGGAGATTTCGCGACCACAGGGCATCGAGCGACCGGAGTCGAAGCAGGAAATTGCTGACCCAGCCAGCCATCCATCGGCGCGGTTGAAGCGTCCAACCGGCCCGAAATCCGAGGCAGCGTCAACCGCGGACGTCATCGGCTTTGGTACCGGGCTGCACCTTGATCGTGGCGAATTTCGCTCAATGACGGGATTAACCGAGCAGGAACTCACCGAACTGGAATCGTTCGGCATTATTTCACCCCGGCGCCCATCATCGAATTCCTATGTTGAGCAAGAAGTTGCCATTGGGGCGGCATCGAGAGTCCTGTTGCGATACGGGATCGATGCCCGGCACCTGCGAAATTGGCGCACGTCCGCCGAAAGAGAACTGTCGCTAATGGAGCAGTTGCTCGCTCATCAGCTTCGACAGAGAGATCCCTCCATGCGCCGTAAAACCAATGAGCAGTCCGCGGAGATTGCAGAAGCAGGCGCGAAGTTGAGAGCGGCGTTAGTGGAAGAGGGCCTGCATCGGCTGTTTGACTAAGCCCACAATGCATCACCCGAGAGTGCTGTTGTAGGGTCAGACCGTGCATCAAATGAACCTTCTTGGCGTGCGCGTTGAGCTACCGGCCAACACCCCGATGATGTTGCTGAAAGAGACCGACGGTGACGGTCGCCTTCTTCCAATTCTCATAGGAAACTCGGAGGCGGCATCAATTCACTCTGCGATGCAGGGTCTTCAGCCTCCTCGCCCCCTCACTCACGACCTGCTGAGCACCGTCATCGAGGTACTCGATCATCGAATCGATCGGGTTACCATCACCGAACTTCGTGACCATGTCTTCATGGCTGAACTCTCCCTCGTCGATAGTGACGGAGTGACGACTTCGTTGTCGTGTCGCCCGTCGGACGCGTGTGCGCTTGCAATCCGCACGGATGCACCGATCTATGCCACCGACGAGGTGCTGCAAACAGCTGGGCAGCCCGAACCTTCGTCTGCCGATGATCAAGAAGAAGAACTTATCGATGAGTTCCAGGACTTTCTTGAGACGGTCAACCCCGACGATTTTCTTGCCTAGCCAATTACTGATGCGCTGTTGACTTCAGTTGTCTGCGTCTATAGCGTGGGCAACTCACATCGAAGTAGTTTCGATCACGCAGTCTTGGGTTGGGAGAGAAGCGCGCTATGTCGAACACAGCATCAACTGAGGGTTTCAGCGGTCGCCAGACTGCCGACGTCGTCGGCATCAGCTACCGACAGCTCGATTACTGGGCCCGAACCGATCTCATACGGCCATCGCTTACCGACGCTTCAGGTAGCGGCTCCCGGCGCCGGTACAGCTATCAAGATCTTCTCGAGCTTCGAGTCGTCAAGACGCTCATTGACGCAGGCATCAAACTCGAGTCGGTGCGTGAGGTGTTTGCCTACCTCCGCACCCATGTCAGTGCAGATATTGCATCAGCTCATCTCGTGATCAGCGGACAAACTGTTGTGCTCGCTCAAGGCGACGAACTCATTGACGTGGTGAAACAAGGTCAGGGCGTCCTCAATGTCTTGTCCCTCGCGGGAGTGAAGAACGACATCGACGCGCAACTCATACCGCTGCGTTTCGATGAGACAGAAGCGGTCGCACTCTGAGCGATCGGCAATCACCACTTCACGCCGTTCATGTTGCCGCATCGGCGCGCCTTGCGCCATTTGGCGGTTGGCAAATGCCACTCGAATATGAGGGCACAATCAGTGAGCACCTTGCATGCCGCAATTCATGCGCGATGTTTGATGTGTCTCACCTCGGAACCGTCCGGCTCTCTGGTAGTGGGGCTGCCGATCGGGTCCAAAACACGTTGACCAACGATCTTGGCAAAATTGAGCCCGGGCGAGCGCAATACACCCACCTGTTGAATACCGACGGGGGAGTGCTCGATGACATCATCGTCTGGTGGCACCACAGTGGTGTGATCGATGTCATGCCGAATGCGTCGAACACAGCATCAGTCCGCAGCGCACTTGGCGGTGATGACATCACGACGCAGCGCGCAGTCATTGCGGTACAGGGACCAGCTGCGAAAAAGGTCGCTGCCGTGGTGTGCGCCAGTTTCGGCACAGTGGGCCGTTTCAGGGTTGAAGAAATTGTCTGGAACGGTGCTGAGTGCACGGTTGCGGGCACTGGGTACACCGGAGAGGCCGGACTCGAAATTTCGATTCCGTCGGGCGACGCCGCTAAGTTGTGGCACGCCCTAGCCGAAGCCGGGGCAACCCCCGCAGGGCTCGGTGCCCGTGACACACTTCGCCTCGAGGCGGGCCTCCCGCTGCACGGTCAAGAGCTCGGGCCCGACATTACCCCGTTGCAGGCAGGCCTTGGCTGGGTCGTTGCATTTGACACGGAGTTCATTGGCAAAGACGCACTAATGGCAGAGAAAGCCTCGGGACCGTCACGCCGACTGGTGGGCATCGCGACAGAAGGTCGTCGTCCGCCACGGACAGGAAATCCCATCGTGTGCAACGGCCAGCAGATCGGCCACGTCACATCAGGGAACTTTTCACCGATGCTTCAGCACGGGATTGCGATGGGCTTTATCTCAGCCGATTTGGCCATCGGTGATGCGGTTACCGTCGACATTCGCGGCTCCGAAGTGCCGGCACGTCTCGTCAAGTTGCCATTCGTGTAGCCAACTTGGGAGAGCGGCGGGCCACTTACGCCATTACTTCTTCGATGGTGAGGACTTCTTGGCTGCGGTCTTCCTCGTAGGAGTAGCCTTCTTTGCGGTTGTCTTCTTCGCCGGAGCAGCGTTCTTTGCGGTTGTCTTCTTCGCCGGAGCAGCCTTCTTGGCGGTTGGCTTCTTCGCCGGAGCGGCCTTCTTCGCAGCCGTCTTTTTCGCTGGAGACGTGCTCTTTGCTGCGCTCTTCTTCGTGCCAGAGGCCTTCTGCGTCGGGTTCGATGACCTGGCGCCAGTTGGCGCACTGGTTGAAGATGAGGTACCAAACATGCCAGCGGCGCCCTGTGCGAGCATCAGCAAGGGGCCAAGTCCTTCAAGAAGCGAATTCACCGATGTCCACGTGTTCTTCAACTGTTCACCGAGGTCGTCTGGCGCCTCGTCAAGGAGTTGACCAAGCATTTGAGCCGCCCTCGCCAACTGCGGCACGGCCTCACGAAGCGGCTGTTCAATCTCGTCAAGGAGTGAGACCATCCTGCGGGCGACGTCTCCTGCTTTCTTCGCATCATCGACCAACTGTTCGACATGCTCTTGCATCTGCATTCGCCGTTGATTGGCCTCTCCAGCCTTCTTCATTCCCGCTGAGACTGGACCGGCGAGGAGGTTGACAAGTTCAGAGATGAACTCTGTTCGGTCTGTTGATGTGGCCATGCAACGAACGCTAGTTCAGGTCTGGCTGGCGTACACCTCGAGCGGCTCACAAGTACAAATCAAATTTCGGTCACCTGTCGCTCCATCAATTCGTGCGACGGGGGCAAAATACTTCTGCTGCCGAATCCCTGGGAGAGGATATGCCCCGAGCTCCCTCGAATATGGCCGTTCCCACGGTCCGAGAAGATCCTCGGCGGTGTGTGGGGCATACCTCAGAGGACTCTCTTCGACAGGCCATTCCCCGTCGGCAACGCGGTCGATTTCTCCTCGAATTGAAATCATGGCATCGCAGAAACGGTCAATTTCTTCAAGTGACTCACTCTCTGTGGGTTCGACCATCAACGTTCCCGCCACCGGGAATGACATTGTGGGGGCGTGTATTCCGTGGTCCATGAGACGCTTTGCGACATCGTCGACGCTGACCCCAGTTGCTTTGGTGATGGGGCGGAGGTCGAGGATGCATTCGTGCGCCACTCGCCCGTTGGTGTCGGTGTACAAAATGGGGAAGTGGGCCGAGAGCCGTGATGCGACGTAGTTTGCCGCAAGTATTGCCGTCATCGTTGCGTTGCGGAGACCGTCTCCACCCATCAGTCGGGCGTACACCCACGGAATCGGCAGAATACCGGCGGAACCAAACCGGGCTGCACTGACCGGCCCAACTGCCCCAGAGTCACCGAGTGGATCACTCGGTAAAAATTCTGCGAGATGTTGTTTGACCGCTACCGGCCCGACGCCAGGACCTCCACCACCGTGAGGGATGCAGAACGTCTTATGCAGATTGAGGTGACTTACGTCGGCACCAAACGTTCCTGGTTGGGCAACGCCCACCAAGGCATTGAGGTTGGCGCCGTCAACGTACACCTGCCCGCCAACGGCATGAAGGCGCTCACAGACTTCGGTCACCGTTGTCTCAAACACGCCGTGCGTCGACGGGTACGTGATCATGATGGCGGCAACTCGCTCGCCATGTGTCGAGATCAACTCATCAAGATGAACGAGGTCGACATCGCCGCGTTCATCACACGCAACAACGACTACATTCATGCCGGCCATGACCGCGCTGGCCGCATTCGTGCCATGAGCGCTCGACGGGATAAGGCACACGTTCCGTTCAAGATCCCCGCGGCTTCGGTGGTAGGCCCGTATGGCAAGAAGGCCAGCAAATTCTCCCTGGCTTCCGGCATTCGGCTGCAAACTCACGGCGTCGTAACCCGTAATTTCAGCAAGAATGCGCTCGAGTTCATCAACTAACTGTCGGTAGCCCTCGAGCTGCCCCTCAGGGGCATACGGGTGGATATTTCCAAACTGTGACCAAGAAATAGGTTCCATCTCGGTGGTGGCATTCAGCTTCATCGTGCATGAACCGAGAGGAATGATCGTCCGATCTAGCGCAAGATCTTTATCGCTCAGTCGCCGGAGGTACCGAAGCATCTCATGCTCGCTGTGGTAGCGCTGAAATACTTCCTGAGGCATGAGATCACCCGAGCGAGCAAGGTCGTCGCCAAACGCTGGTGGCTCCAACGCCTGTAGGTCACGAGGTTCTACGCCAAAACTCTCCACGACATCGGACAGCGTCCGGTGATCAGTGGTTTCATCGAATGTCATCGCCACCGTCGATTCATCCACGATACGGATGTTGATACCTCTATCGATCGCGGCGGCCTGAATCTTCTCTGCGTCAACACAATCGACGCACACCGTGTCAAAGATGACATCGTGACGAATCTGGAAACCGGTCACCTCCAGCGCTCTCGCTGCGGCGTGTGCGAAGCCGGAGACTCGCTCTGCGATCGCGCGGAGGCCATCAGGGCCGTGCCAACAGGCGTAAAGTCCAGCGATATTAGCAAGGAGCACCTGCGCCGTGCAGATATTCGATGTTGCCTTCTCTCGACGAATATGTTGCTCGCGAGTTTGTAATGCGAGGCGGAGGGCGGGGCGACCGGCGTCGTCGACACTTACACCGACGAGTCGTCCAGGAATCGAGCGTGCGAGCTTTTCTGAGACTGCAATAAACGCTGCATGGGGTCCGCCTCCACCCATCGGCACTCCAAATCGCTGTGCCGAGCCAATTGCGATGTCGGCGCCCATTGAACCGGCGGAACGAAGGAGCACCGCTGCCAGTGGGTCAATGTCGACGACACAAAGAGCCCCCTTGTGATGCACCGTCTCGATTACCGACGACAAATCACGGATACCGCCGGTCGACGATGGGAAAGAGAAGAGAGCACCAAACACTCCATCAAGCGCAGCCAGGGTGGCATCGTCACCCGACACAACCGAGATTCCAGTCGGCTCAGCCCGTGTTTTGAGAACGGTGAGGATTTGTGGATGAACATCATGATCGACAAAAAACACGTCTCCCGTTTTCGTCGATCGGCGACACATCGTCATTGCTTCAGCTGCCGCTGTTGCCTCGTCGAGTAGCGAGGCGTTGGCCACAGGCAGACCAGTGAGTTCGCACACCATGGTCTGGAAATTCAGCAAGGCTTCAAGGCGACCCTGACTAATTTCAGGCTGATAGGGGGTGTACGCCGTATACCACGCGGGATTTTCAAGCACATTTCGACGAATGACGGGCGGCATGATCGTGCCGGTGTATCCCATGCCAATGAGCGAGGTCATCTCAACGTTCTTTTCTGCAATGGAACGGATCGCGTCGAGTGCCTCTGGCTCGCTGAGGACGGCGGGAAGGTCGAGCGATGACTGCTGGCGAATGGAATCAGGAACGATGTCGTTGATGAGTTCATCTAGAGATGCGGCACCGACCCGCTCAAGCATGGTGGTGATCGCAGCACCATGAGGGCCGATATGGCGCGCCTCGAAACCTCGATTAGATGTGTCGTTCGATGCAGCCATGAGGGTCCTTTCACTCCGGTTAGACCCCCGCTGTCATCGGTACCAGAGAGTTTCACCGCGAGAGCGGCTTTCCCCTTGGGTGAGCCCGAAGGCTGCTTTCCAGCGTCACCATCCGTATCGGTCCTTGTGCCTGAGAGATTCCGGGGAGGTTGCTCCTTCGGCGTGAACCCGCACAACGAACGTGCGTTTCACTCTCCCGATGCGGCGTTTCGGCGAATTTCTATGTAGTTGCTAAATGTAGTCGGAATGTCACCTGACGTGCGGTACTCCGGCCTCAAGAAGAATCACTCGTGTGATGCCACGTGATGCCATTTCTTGTCGGGTGGGGTGCTCTTCGTCGCTCAGAGCGGGGTCATACGCCACGTAGGTAGTCCATTCGAAGTCTGATGCAGGCGCCTGCTCTCGGCAAGCAGCGAGAAATTCGTCGCGTCGTGGGTGCGTCCATGCAACGTTGATCCCGTCAGCCTTCAGTGCTGCAATCTTTGAGAGTCGAACACTGTTCACGCCGACAATCCGTCTTGGAATGTGTTGAGGGGTCATGAACGTAGGAAATTCACCTGATGTGTCTCTCCACATTCGGGCGCTGAGATCAAGAAGTTCTTCGACCCGATCGTGTCGTCGCTCCATCGATGGCTCAATAGGGGCGTTAACAGCATGTTGCTCCCAAGCGAATGAGCTTGACGGGGATGTTCCTGCTCCGACTCCGAACCAGAAACGACGTTGTGAGATTTCGGCAACGGTTGCCGCTCCAACGATGCTGGTGCCGATACTCCGGTTCCACACGTTGGTCACAAGAGACCCAAGTTCGATGCGTTCAGTCGTTGCGGCCATCGCTCCCAGCCATGCGAAGGCCTCGTACGACTGGTTGCCTCCCATTGATGAGCCTGCGAGGTGGTCCACCACCCAGATGGTGCCGAACCCGCTTTCTTCGGCCCATTGGGCCGAGTCTCGCAAGTGGGGCCAGTCGGCGTGCCCAGAGGTGATCTGGTAGTCGACCACTGTGTCCACGTTGACATCCTATGGGTCGGCACGCTGCCCGTTGTTGTTTAGTTCTGGGCCATGACGGCGACGGGCTCGGTTACCGAGCAGCCGTCGATGGCCTTAACGATGGGGTACGGATTGATTGCTGCGCCACCGTCCGGGTGAATCTCGAAGTGGAGGTGCGGTGTACCTGAGTTACCAGTGTTTCCGTTTTTGCCGATGACTTGACCGGCAACGACCTTCGTGCCGACCTCAATGCCTTCTGCGAATGAGAGAAGGTGGGCATAGAAGAA
>CALCBR010000067.1:0-13598 GCA_937897105.1 uncultured Acidimicrobiaceae bacterium
CAGCAGCAGGTGCTGCTCGAGGGGCATTCGCCGTCTACCTGGCGGGAACGCCTTACCGCCCGCGGTCATCGCATACGCGTGCAACCCGAGTGGGATTCAACATTTGGACATGCCCACGCCATTGTGCGTGACGAGCATGGCCTGGCCGGAGCCGCCGATCCGCGAGCTCGGGTCAGCGCGTGCCTTGGACGCTAACTCGTCATCTGCGATTCACAGCACGAGCACTCGGGTGCCCACGTCGGCGAACGACCAAAGAAACTCTGCGTCTTGAGGTGCCTGACGGGTACAGCCCCCGGAGAGCCGTTGACCCAGTTCTTCGATGGTCTGCAATTTCTCGCCGGAGTCGCGCCACGACGGAATTGCGTGGAACCCAATGTGACCTCGCTCTGTTTGGGTATATCGAATCATGTACGGAAGGTCAGCTTGCAGATCCCACCCGAGAGCGCTTTCAGACCGGCTATAGACCTTGTGCCAGCCAGGAACCTCGTTGCGGTAACGGCTACCTGATACGAGGTACGAGCGAACAATCTGCTCATCCTCATCGATTGCCCACACTCGCTGAGATGACCGTTGGTAGACGACTCGCTTGCCGGTGCCTTGCCCTGCATCTTCAGGAAGTTCAGGTGCATCACTTCCTGCTGATGCCACGGGTGAAAGCGGCATACCGACGAGGTCAACCGCACCCGGTGCGGGGGCTTGGGTTCGAACAATAAATGCCTCGGGGCCCGGCCAGACACCGAGCTCGGTGGCGGTTACTTTGCCGATAATGCCATCGATGTACAGCTCAAAGTCTGTTTGGAATTCTCGGGTGGCCTCATCGGTTTGCTCATCGAACACTCCGGTGATCTCGACGTTGCTGTACCCCGCGGCAACAAGTGCAATCTGCGCGCATCTCACCGACTCACCCATATCTCCGAAGGAGATTTCAAATTCACTGATGGTGCACGCAGTGTCGGTAATTGTCGCCTCAGCAACTGTGGTCGTCGTGGTGCCTTCCACTACCTGAGTTGTCGATGTGGTACCGACAACTGTCTCTGGGGAGGTGCCCCGGAATGACCATACAACGAGACCAACAACGAGTGCCACCACGACCGCCGCAACGACGATGAGGCGGCGGCGACCTGCGTTTGGGTCAGGAATCTCGAGGGGTGCGAGTGATTGAACCACCCCAATGTTCTATCGACGTCGACAAGAATTGGCGACTGGGTGTCGGTTAGCGCGGACGATCTCCGATCATCGTCACCCGCTCCATCCTTCGATGGAAACCGCCGTAATCGGGAATTGCGTAATGCTGGGTGCACCGGTTGTCCCATTGGGCAACGCTGCCCGGCTGCCAACGGAACCGACAGGTGATCTCGAGTCGATTCACCTGCTCGTACAGCCGATGGCGAAGCGAACGGGATTCATCCTGGGTCATTCCATCGATACCCGTCACGAAGTTGCGATTGATGAAGAGTGATTTCTTTCCAGTTTCGGGGTGCGTTCGAACGATCGGGTGCCGCTGTGGCGGGTACTGCTCTTTCACGTTTTCCACGGCCTCATCCGCTGCGTGACGATGGCCGGTGCGGTTAGCACCGAACACCTTCTCGTATGAATGGATCGCATAAAGGCCCTCGATTTGTTCCTGTAGGTCATCAGGAAGTCGTTCGTACGCAAGTTGCATATCTGCCCATGCTGTGTCTCCGCCATATGGTGGCAAAACCCGCCCGACGAGCACTGAGCCCTTTGGCGGACACTCCCGAAATGTCACATCAGAATGCCATGACTCTGCGGCAACGAATTTTTCAGGAGTGGACTCCAACACGATGATCTCGGGCTGTTCCTCGAGGTTGTTCGTGAACGGATGAATTTCAAGTTCACCGAATGCTTTCCCGTATTCAACATGTTGCGCTGGAGTCAGCTCTTGATCTCGGAAGAAGAGCACCTTGTGATCCATCCAGGCCTCGTGAAGTTCGGTGATGATTTCATCATCAAGTTCACGCATGTCAACACCGTGAACGATGGCACCTAACGCACCTGAGATCGGTTCAAGATTGATTCGGTTGTATTCCTGCGGAACCCGGGCATCTACGCGCATACCATGACGCTAGTCGCCACGGTAAGGGCGCCTGAACGGCTGGTGGGGTCAACTGCTAACAGGGCGGGCAAGCTCTTGCTAACTACTTTTGAGAGTACTACTCTCACTACTTTCACTCCACAAAAAATGAGGACGCTCATGGCTACAAGTTCGATGGACATCACAATCAATGCATCTGCCGAAGACGTCTGGGCCATCTTGGCCGACTTCCCCACTATTGCGATGTGGGTGCCAATGATTCAACACTCATGCTCGATGACTCAAGAAACCTCAGGAGTAGGGGCCACGCGACGGGTACAAATCGCTCAACAAGCACTTATTGAAACGGTGACGGTGTGGGAACCGCAGCAACGACTTGCGTACACCATCGAAGGAATGCCTCCCATCGTTGGAATCGCAACGACAACCTGGGCTCTTCAGCCGGCGCCTAAAGGAACTCGCGTCACGATCTCGACCGAAATTCCTTCGTCTCGCAACCCGGCTAAACGATTTGCTGCAACGAAAGCACTTGAGCGCATGTCGCTCGCAGCACGTTTCATGACAACTGGTCTCCGACAGGAGGCAGCAACCCGAGGCAGGGAGGTCACACAATGACAACACAACCCGACGTCGTCATCATCATGACCGATGAAGAACGAGCAGCGCCCTCGTACGAATCTGCCGAACTCACCGACTGGCGTTCCACGCTCAACGGGTCACGGTGGTTCAACGAACATGCAGTGTCGTTCAACCGGCACTACACCGGCTCACTGGCCTGCGTTCCGAGCCGACCAACGCTGTTCACCGGTCAATATCCCGACGTGCACGGAGTCACTCAAACCGATGGTCTCGGCAAGATGGCAGACGATTCACGCATGCGATGGCTTCGGGAAGGCGAGGTACCCACTCTCGGTCATTGGTTCCGAGCGGCCGGCTATGACACCCACTATGACGGGAAATGGCACATCACCCATGCCGACCTGCTCGACGACAATGGAGAACCGCTTCCGACGAACACCGCTGAAGGCGAGATACTTCACGACAACGTCGATCGCTACCTCGATGCGAACCCTCTCGACCCATTTGGCTTTTCTGGCTGGGTTGGGCCTGAGCCGCACGGAGGGCTCTTCGCGAATTGCGGTCTCGCCCGCGACCCGCTGATCGCAGCGCGAGTCGTCCGTTGGCTCAACGATCGGTATGAACGGCGTCGAAATGGTGACGCTGACGCCCTCAAGCCATTTCTGTTAGTAGCAAGTTTCGTCAATCCGCATGACATCGTGCTGTTCCCTCTGTGGATTCAACGCGGAATGCCAAGCGATCTCAATGACATCGAGGTGCCCGAGGTACCTATGTCACCATCGGATTTCGAAGATCTGCGTCACAAACCAGCAGCACAGGTCGCGTATCGAGCCGCCTACCCATCGTGTTATGGGCCGTATGGTCTCGTCGCTCCCGTCTATCAAAAGAACCTTCAGGACTACCGAAATCTGTATTACCGACTGCACGAAGCAGTAGACCAGCCGGTTGACCTCGTGCGAACTGCAATCACAGACAACGCAGCGACCGACACCGTCATCGTTCGGACATCTGACCATGGCGAACTTCTTGGGTCGCATGGTGGACTTCACCAGAAATGGTTCCAGTTGTATGACGAGTCAACACGAGTGCCATTTTCCATTGCCCGGATTGGATCTCAAGCGACATCTCAACGATCGGTTTCGTCCCCCACTTCTCACGTCGACCTCGTTCCAACACTGTTATCAGCTGCAGGGATTGATGAACAGGCCACCGCTGATGAGCTTCGTTCTTCGTTCAGTGAGGTGCACCCACTCCCTGGCCGCAATCTCATGCCAGTTGTCGACGGCACTGAGGAGGATGAGCACCGATCGGTGTACATCATGACCCGAGACAACATGCCTGAAGGCGACACTGGTGCAAGCGGTGCTGCTCGTGCTCAAAATAACGGCGGCGAAACCGCCGGACCTCTGCGCATCAATGTTGCTGCTCATGTCGCGACCAACTTCGAGGGCATCGTCGGCCGGGTTGACGACAGTGATGCACCAGGTGGGGGCGGGCACCTTTGGAAGCTCGTGCGTACCTTCGATGATCCTGCGACGTGGACAGAACCACACGTTCGACAGTTGGCAAGCGACGGCATGGGTGGGCCTCGTTACCGAACCTCTGTCTTGTCAGACCAGTGGGAGTTGTACGACCTCGATGGTGACCCCGTCGAAATGGCCAACCGCTGGAACGATGACTCTGCAGCAGGCGTGTTCGCAGTGATGAGAGAACGACTCGATGCGGAACGTGAACGGTGTCTGCCTCCGCGGAACGCTCCGTGGCCGTACGTAACGAGCAACATCACGTCGATTCACAAGGTGCCATTGCTCCCACCACGACCAATGATCCAGCAGGCCGTCAAGACTCGAGTTCCGCAACAGGTCAAAAAACGAATTGCGGAGCGACGTTCAGGACCGCGACCTTCAATTCCACCGCCCGCTCGACTGGTGCGACGCGCCTTGCAACGCGCGGGGCTACACCCGGAGATGTCGTCCGAGGTAAATGTTGATCTCACTGGCCGTCATGCGCTTGTCATCGCCACCAACCATGGCACTCTCGGGGTTGGACGCCCGACAGGTGTATTCGCAAGCGAACTCACGGTTCCGTATTACGAATTTGTGGATGCTGGCATGACCGTCACAGTTGCGAGCCCACTCGGTGGCGAAATTCCCGTCGACCCGTTATCGCTGAAGCCTGCACTGCGGACCTCTGCTGATGACCGCATGCTCGGTGACCCATCGTTGAAGGCTGCGCTGACGTCATCGCGTGCCGTCGGTGATCTCGATATTTCACAATTTGACCTCATCTACTTTGCTGGCGGTTGGGGAGCTGCATTTGATCTCGGCACATCACCTGTTATCGGCGAGCAAGTGACCAAGGCCAATGCCAACGGCGCCGTTCTCGGCGGGGTCTGTCATGGGCCGCTCGGGTTTTTGCATGCGAAGAATCCCGATGGGTCCCCTCTCGTTGCGGGCCGCCGGCTGACCGCAGTTACCGACAAACAGGTGCAGGAGCTCGGGATTACTTCAACACCTCAACATCCCGAACGCGAGTTACGTAATGCCGGAGCGGTCTTTGAAAGCACACACCGTCGCCGTGACTTTCTTGCAAACCACTGGGTCGTCGACGGAAATATCGTTACTGGCCAGAATCAGAATGCTGCAGAAAAGGTTGCTCACCTCATGCTTGAGGCAATCGGATGACGAACTGGAATGAACTCACGGCTCGCGCTGGTCGAGCAGGACACCATCTCGTTGCATGGTTGATGTGGGATCCCGCTTCGATCATACGGTTCAGCGAACTCGGCGTTCCAAATGGCACCGGTTGGCTCATCGCGTGGCGGGTTGCTCCGCTCGGTGACATGAGTCCGGCAGCGGTCGCCTCGACGACGTATTCGATCCACCCAGACGTCATAGCCATGGTGCTCAACCTTGTGCGTTCAGCAACAAGTTCCGATGAAACGATGCGCGTGCTAGATGCGTCAGTTGCCGCCGGACTAGACGAGGTCGCTCCCGGGCTTGCGGCTGAACTAGCGCCTCTTTCCTCCGATCTGTGGAGGGGTGTCGATGCAGTCGGCGGCGAGTTCAGACCGATGTTTGCCGCGCATCGTGCAGAACCTCGACCATCTGACCCGGCACTCTCCGCATGGCGAGCAGCAAATTGCTTACGCGAGTTACGCGGTGATGTGCATTGGACGATCTGCGCAGCCCATGATCTCAATGCTGTGGAGGTTGGGCTGCTTCATTCAGCGATGGTCGATCGCGACGAATATGGCGGTGAGGAATGGATTGCCCGTAGTCGCGGCTGGGATGACGACGCAATCGCTCACGGCTGGGAACGGCTCGCAAGTAAAGGCTGGGCTCTTCAGCAACAGATCACCGATGATGGGCGGGCGGCCCGTCATGCGATTGAACAGCAGACAGATGAACTCACCTCGCCTGCATGGATGGCGGTTGGAGAAGACTCCACCCGTCGCTTTTGCGAGGCAATAGAAGTTCATGAGTCAGCCATTCTTCAACGTGTCAACGACACCGCTGGGCAACGGTGGATGCCCGCCATTCGAACTCCTCGCGCAACCTGACGGGGCTATCGATCGCAGAGCACCCGAATGTTCACAGATCGAAATTGGGTGTCGCTACCGAGCCTGATGGTCTTTGGGTCGGCCATTCAATAGCCATCCGATCGGAGTTGGTCGAATCAGCCAGCGATACGAGATGAGCAGCACCACTGTGAGCGTTGACACGAGAAGGAGAAACTCAAGCCCTATCGGCCAGTTGACGTCTTGAAGCCATCGTTGCCCGATGAGCACGAGCGGGAGATGGGCGAGATACAACCAATACGCCGAATCGGAAACGAACCGAATCCATCGGCAAGATGTGTTGAGCAAGATAGATGCGAGGCTGATGACACCCGCAATCATGAGCCAGGTGTAAATGGCCTGGAGCACACCCGCCAATGTCTCATTCGGGGCATCTCCGTATGCAGCATCAAGAGCAGCCCACAGCACGCCGCCTAATGCCGCAGTGAGCGCAACGCCTGGCACCCATGCCCTAGAGAGCTGCGACATCCAGTTTTTGCCGTTGGCCCTGACCGAATACGACGCCACACCCACAGCGAAGAACGCGGCGTAGTAGGCAACTACACGCCCTGCAGGAATGAGCGACGTGCTGGTGTCGGGGCCAAACGACCACATCGATATTTGCAGCCACGCCGTCGCAATGAACGCGCTCGGTGCCACCACCCACACAGGAAGCGGTCGCCACGTTCGTGCTCCCCGAAGTTGGGTGAGTAGCAAATAGCCTCCTGCGATCAGCGTCAAGTGCCACAAAAACCACAGGTGGTGTAATCCGGTATCCCAAGGCTCAAGGGAACGATTGATGGTGCTGGGCGCAGATGGGTTCGGAACTGCTCGACGAACCGCTTCAACGATGGCCTTCGAATCGTTCTCCCCGTCGCCAAACCATGAGATCTTTTCCCAATTGCGTTTACCGTTTTCACGCGGAATCTCGTCGACTCCTTCTGGTCCAGCGGTCGAGAAAATGAATTCTGCAATATCACTGTGACCTGCCCACACAGCAAGAGACAGCGGCATGGTCCCATCGATATTCGGCGTACTGAGGTCTGCTCCCGCTTCATGAAGGGTTGCCACTACATCAATGTCACCCACCATCACCGCAAAGTACGCCGGAAGACTTCCATCTGAGCCCACCTCAACTGGATCAGCTCCATCGACAAGTGCGGCACTAACGACGTTCACATCGCCGTAAATCACCCCTGGCCATACGCTCGGTCGTTCAACCTCACCGGTACTGACATCATCACCATCGTTACTCGAAGCCCATGAACCGGTGAGCGTGGTGAGGGGAACGATCGTGACGGCACCAATTGCCAGAGGGATGGTGATGCGAAGCAGCCGATTCTTCGCAGTCTGTGCAATGCCCCGGCGTTGCACGAGAAGCGCGGTGAAATAACCACTCAACAGGAAAAACAACGGCATTCGGAAGCCATGAATGGCGATCAGCAACACCGCGAAGAACCCTGAATCAACCCCATCATTCACTGCCCATCCGCTATCGAAATACGAAAGTGAGGCATGAAGCACGATGCCGAGCACCATCGCAAATGCACGAACGGCATCTAGGTGATGTTGACGCTCAGTTGACGACATACACGCACGGTAACGCGGAAGTTGACCGCGCTTCGACCAACGGCCAGACTCTCCGAATGTCATCAAATCCATTTCTCCGCGGGAATATGGCACCCGTTGATCGTGAACTCACCGAGTTCGACCTGAAGGTCACTGGCCAACTTCCACCCGAACTCGACGGTGTCTACCTGCGCAATGGGCCCAACCCGGTTACCCCTCCCGACCCCGAGAAGTACCACTGGTTCACCGGCACCGGCATGGTGCACGGTCTACGTCTCGGAAATGGCAAGGCGCAGTGGTACCGCAATCGTTGGGTTCGAAGCGCCGATGTTGCCAAAGTGCTCGGCGAGGATGCCCCACCTAACCCATGGCCAGATGACCACATGAGTTTCTCGGCGAACACGAACATCGTTGCGCATGCGGGCCAGTTGTTGGCCTGTGTCGAAGCCGGTGCTCCCCCAGTTGAGATGGACTCTGAACTCAACACGCTTGCCATCTCAAATCTCAACGACACACTCCCTTACGCGTTCTCAGCTCACCCAAAGCGCGATCCACTGTCGGGAGAGCTGCACGTCATGACGTACTGGTGGGGTTGGGGCAATCAGGTGCAATATCTCGTCGTCGGCACCGACGGCAAAGTGCGGCGTGCTCGAGACATTGAGCTTCCTGGCGGGCCAATGATTCACGACATTGCGATTACCGAGCGTTACGCGCTCGTATTTGACTTGCCGGTGCTGTTCGATATCGATGCTGCGATGGGTGGCGCTTCGCTCCCGTATCGATGGTTTGCCGAGTACGACGCCCGTGTTGGTCTGGTGCCACGAGACGACGGCCCGTGTGCGTCCGACGACATCAAGTGGTTCTCGATCGACCCTTGCTACATCTTCCATCCAATGAATGCCTATGACGAGGTTGATGCCGACGGCAACGTTCGAGTTGTGCTCGATGCTGTTCGGCACCCCAAAATGTTTGACCGAGAGCGCCGTGGCCCCAATGAGGGAGCCCCGCGTCTTGACCGCTGGGAATTCGATCTGCGCGCCGGAACCGCAACACAGCACACTCTCGATGACTACCCGCAGGAATTCCCGAGGGTTCGAGAAGACCTCGTGGGCCGCCCGTATCGCTTTGGTTATTCGGCAGGGCTCGGATCGGGAATCGCGCAAGACACGCTCTGTCGTATCGATATGCATGCAGGCTCGGTCACCCGTCGCACCGATAATGACGAGATGGGTTACGGCGAGCCGGTCTTTATCCCGCGTGAGAACTCAACCGCTGAAGACGATGGCTACGTGATGGCTCTTCGCCACAACCAATCAACCAACTTGTCTGACCTCTGTGTCTTCGACGCCGCACACATTGCCGATGACCCTGTCGCCGTAGTGCATCTGCCGGCCCGAGTGCCCAATGGATTTCACGGCAACTGGGTGTCGAGCCATCAACTAAACTGAGATGCCGGAGGGTTAGCGCTCGAGAAGTCGTGGTAGGCCGATACGCACCGGCACCCCTGGGGAATAAAGCACGTGTGGTTCATCGTTCGGGTACGGAAGCCCCGCTGCGGCGACGACCCCCGCATCGAGCTCACTCACAGTTGCCGCGTGCAGCGGCCACGCCGGATGGTCAACTGGCGCCCACACCGGCCGACCACGAAACGGATTGGCAACAAGCCCCCAGCGGGCGGTGAGAAATCGTGAGAGGTCATTATCTGCGACGGTTTCACCGACTGTCACCGACATTTCTGCTGTCCGATACCGGGCTGATGGCCATTTTCGCTGCACCGATGACATCACTCGATCACCAATTCGCACGTGCCGTACATCTCCCACGCAATACGGAATGCGATAGCCGAGTCGGGCAACAAGTGCCGGCAGCCAACGATCAATATCGAGCGACATGAACCAGACTCCACGCTTGCTCCCCGCCCGAACGTAGGTGCGGACGTTCACCTCCGGAAACGAGCCGACATACGGCAACGGAGCCAACCCCGGGAAACCGAGTCCGTCCATGTGAAACGGGATCAGGCCAACCCACGCTGAGCCATCAAACGTGTCAACTTCAACTCCAGCGGGAAGTAGTTGCTGTACGACCTCAGGCTCGTAGCGCCAGTGGCAAAAGACGATGTCGGTCCAGTGTTGCACCATGACGGCTTTCTTCACTGCGCCACCCGGTGGCTCGGCGGTGTAAGGCGGATGGGGGGTCCAGAGTGACGGGTCAATAGTCATGGTCGTTCTCTTGTTGAACGTATCGAAGGGCCAATGGCTCGTACCACTGGAGCCCGCATCATTCTCTTGTCTCAGTCCCCCACCGCCCTGAACAACCGTTTAGGTTCAGAGACATGCAGGAAGTGGTTGGCATCTACAACGCAGATGGCACGATTGGTGGCGAGCTCTCTTATGCGTTCACCAAGCTGGCTCGACGAGGTTCATGTGAACTCTGTGATGTCACTCACGGCTGGAACCCGCTTGGGAAACGCTCGTGGAAGGCCGCTGTCGAACAGTCTGATCTCAACTTGACGTTCATTCATCGAGATGAGGCGCTTCCAGAGCAACTTGCGGCGGCGGGTCAACTTCCGGCTGTCGTGATGTCAAACGATGACGGGTGGCGAGTCATTATGACGAGTTCAGAGTTTGCCGAGTTTAAGTCTGACCCCGGCGCACTCATCGCTGAAACCGAGCGCAGAGCGGCCGCTCATCTGTAAGCCTCGGTGTCATCGATCAACGTCGATTCCACTGCTGGAAGTTATGAAATCGCCCATTCGAAGTGTGGGGCTCCCCAGTCGAGTCGCTGGGTGACCGACAGTGTTCGATCTTCCATCGAAGCGAACCCTTCCCACAGCGCATTCCAGCCGTCAAACACGGCAGCATCAACTGACGAGGGGTCGAATAGGCGCCACGAGTGGAGCCGAACATATTCAGCGCCGCCGACCTGAGCGACCTTACATCGATCTCCATGCCCTGCGAACAGGTGCCCAAGACGGATCCCAAGGCCGCCATCAACCCCGACTGCATTCATTACCGCAGAGTGAAATTGCATGCCGATCTGACGACCGACCACCGACGCAACCGCACGAGTGGTTCCCGGGCCGAGTTCCTCAGTCATTGCCGGGAGAATCGTATGGATGTAGTTCATTGCATAGTTGCGCTCAACTTTCGCTAAGCGAACGGGATCCCACGAGGGAGAGGGCAAATCCGCGGCAGGCCCCGGCGGACACTCCCCGGGACGAAACCTCACTCGGTCGTCGGGGTCAAGATCGTGATCTTCTTCGATGTAATACCCAACGAGGCCCGGTTGGCCATCGGTCGTCTGCGAAGTTGCGACGAAGCCAAGCCGCGGATTTCCGAGTGTCACTCCGTTGTGGCCGTGCCATCCGCGGAGCATCGCCCTGCTCAACTCTGTTGGAATTCCGCACACCGCTGTTCCGTCGAAAATCCATCGCGGTGGCAGGTACCGCACCCAGGACTTTGTGTCCGATTCAGGGATCCACTCCACGTGCACCCCACCGAGAGAGTTCGAGAGCACGTGATATTTCGCACAGGCAACTGCATCTGGTTCATCGGTGAGGCCAAGCTTTTCGAGCCCCGGCTTGAACGCTTCGAGGTGCTGATTTCTGAAGGTTCGGAAGACAACGCGAGCGGCAGGTTCAACGCCGACTCGGGTCACCATTCCGAGCAACAGCCCGGTGAGAAACCGGTGATAAAGCTCGCCGAGCGCCGACCAGGCGGCCGGAGTGTCGTCTACGGTGCTCCACTCAACATCATTCGCTGATTCCACAGACATATTGTCGCAATCGGCCAACGAACGGAGAGAATTCTTCACTTCAGGTCACGAAATGTTCCAAACTGATGACGTGCTCAACGAACATGCAAAGCAAGTGATCGAGTCGGCTCCGCTCGTACATATGGTGACGATTGATCCTGATGGCCGGCCCCAGATCAGTCTTGTCTGGGTGGGGTTAGACGGCGACGACATTCTGGTCGCCCATCAGGCAGAACGTCGCAAAGTGTTCAACCTTCGGCGCGATGACCGCGTCGCGCTTTCGATGCTCGGCGGCGGCAAGGACGAACGTGGCCTCGAGACGTACCTCGTTGTTCATGGCCGTGCAACGATTACTCCGGGCGGAGCGCCCGACCTACTTCGGCCACTCGCCCGCAAGTATTTGGGGCCCGATGTCGTGTTCCCACCTGGAGATAACCCACCAGAGGGTTTCATCACGCGCGTGACGGTGGAGCGGGTCGTTGGAATTGGCCCTTGGGGCAACGGTTCGTAGCCGACCAACCTCGGTTACAGCACCTGCGAACCGTACATTTCGCCGAGTGGGTCGCTGATCAATTCAAGCCGCTCGCCGTCTGGGCCGACGAAGTACAGAGATGAGCCATCGACATGAGCCATCTCGACGCCGGCGGCCTCAAGGCGGTCACGGGCGGCGTTCCATTCGTTGGGGGTCATCGAAATGGCAAGGTGGTGATGCCCACCAAGTACTTCTTGGTAGTCACCGAGACCTAGCCCGGGCATGTCAAAAAAAGCGAGGCAATTGCCGTTGCCGATGTCGAAAAAGAAGTGTGTGCTTCCCGCGTAGTCACGATTCTCGAAAAGTTCGGTGAGGGGGAAGCCAAGAAGCCCTTGATAAAAGTTGATGGTCTGTTCGACATCTGAACACAGGAGGGCTTGGTGATGAACACCACGAGCCGTGCTTGCTGGACGTTCTCCCGCAGGGGCGAGAAACCGGTTGCGAAGGTCGTTCCATTCTTCGGTGCGGTCAATCGGGCTGCCATGTCGGGCCTCTGTACTCACAGCGATCAGTCTGCCAGCCCACAACGATGAACGTCCCAACTATGCGCAAACCCGTTCAATGTTCACGAGATGGGAGACGATTGGCGATGAGACCAACAGAGGCCGGACTTCATAACGCTTGGAGCCTCACAACCATCGATCTCACAGGGAGCTTTGCGCTTGTCGCCGCGCTCAAGACTCGATGGAGAAAAGTTCGGGGAGCCGAGGGTTGTCCAACGCTGCCAACCCTTCCATCGCATGCGGACTTTGTGCTGCCATCTCCACCTCGGCACATCGCCTGATCCGTAACTCGCCCGCGGTGGGCGCAGTCTGCGTTGGCTCTCAGTGCCTGTGTCCATCTGGCGAATCTACCTGCCTGCCTCCCAATGTGCATTGGCAAGAAATGCAATTGGCCGTCAACGCTCAGCGATGGAGCGCCCGGGTACCAGCATTGTCAAGTGCGAGCGTTGGCTGGAAATAGTTGTTGATTACGAACGCGCACTGTGGGCGGACTTAGGAAGAAAGAGCAGAATCAATGCTCCGATTGCAGCTAACGCTCCTGCAATTATCTGTGCGAATAAGTAGCCAGAGGAGTCAATCAAAGCCCCAAGCGCTGGAGGTCCGATGAGACCGCCTAAGCCATTCGCGGTGTAGAGGGCGCCTAGAACACCTCCCATGCCCAAAGTCCCGAACAGGTGAGCGACGACTGCAGGAGAAATTGCAATGATCCCGCCGTAGGAAATACCCAGCAGAAATGAGAACACGATGAGACCTAAATAGGACGAGCCAACTGTCGCCCAGACCCCGAAGCTTGCAGAGAGGCCTACTGAGGACAGCAAAAGGAGACGCTGCACTGGCATGCGTGCCCCAAGAATTCCTAACAGTAAGCGTCCAACAACTGACGAGATCCCGATTATTCCCAACAGGACAGCGGCTGAACCGTTTACTGACTCTGACGAAACAAAGTCGGCCATGAATACAAATGCCATGAAGAGAGATCCTGACAGCAGGAACGATGAGCCATACAGAATCCAGAAATCACTTCTTCCACGAACCGTTTTGCTGAGA
>CALCBR010000068.1:0-11596 GCA_937897105.1 uncultured Acidimicrobiaceae bacterium
ATATGACGACATCACAGATAGGGGTCTCATCAGCCACTGCTGGCCAATTGCCGAGAACAGTCGCAGCTGACAGGCCTCGATCTGCGGCCTGAGCGTTGACGACGTCAAGCATTCCTTGTTGCTGATCAACACCAACTACGTGGGTCGCAGGTGGAGTGAGCCCAAACACGCCGCGTCCTCCGCCGCATCCAACGTCAAGCACCGACGGCGAATCGATGCCATCGAGTGCATCGAGCGCTCGATGACGAGACGGTGTGTCAACAAAGAGGTTGCCGTCAGGGGTAAAGCTGCTCACCGGGTGAATCCACGGTGACTGAGGAGCTGCGCTCAAAATGTGGTCGGGAATTCCCCACGATGCAAGGTCGTCAGCCCAGCGTTGTGCAACGGCGTTGGCCATGGGGGTCACGTTAGTTCTCGAGCGGGTTAGTTCGTTGAGGGCATGGTGATCACGAGCGAGCTGTTGTGAGTTCGCGCTCGTGTGCGAGCAACCATCGCTTTGCAGCGAGACCGCCGGCAAAACCGCCGAGGCCACCAGATGCCGCAATGACGCGGTGGCAAGGGATAACGATCGAGATTGGGTTGCGGCCGTTCGCCGAAGCGACAGCACGAACTGCGCTCGCTCGACCAAGGCTTGTTGCTTGTTCTGAGTAACTCACGGTCGATCCGAACTTGATGTCGGTGAGTGACGTCCAGACGGTGCTCTGAAACTCTGTCCCGATTGGTGAAAGCGGCAGGTCAAATACTTTTCGGTCCCCTGCGAAATATTCCTTGAGTTGCGCGATGGCGTGCTCGATCACAGCGGACTGTTGAAATATCACTGAACGGCGATCGATCGCAGCCCGCTTCCACTCGTTGTCATCGTCGCCCCAGAGCACGGCCCGAAGCGAGGTGTCACAAGCGACGAGGACAAGTTCTCCCACTGGGCTTTGCATTGTTGTTGCAGAGAGTGGAGATGGCACTGACATGTGGCCATGTTCGCACAGTCAGGGTGTTCCGGCAGCAAAAACTTCGAGGGGTGGCAATCGTCACTCATGCTTCGGAATGGAATGACGGTCAACCGACGTTAGATATGAAGTGCCACCATCGTGGCTCCCCCCAAAAGAAAGTTGTTGACGTCAAATATGTATGCCTCTTTGGCCCGTTGGGCCTTCCGTCGCGGAAAAGTTGTTATTGCTGCATGGATCATCATTCTGTTCGGCGTCAACGCAATTGCTGGCGCGATCGGCACTGCGTTCTCCGGTGAGTTCTCCACCCCCGAGTCGGAAAGCACGAGAGGCTTTGCGGTGCTCAACGAGTACTTCCCAGGCTCGAGCAGTGCGTTCAGCGGAAACATCGTGTTCAAGGCCGAACAGGGTGTCACCGACCCGGAAGTGGTCGAGCAAATGTCTGCCATGTTCCTCGAGGTTGATGGCATCGAAGAAATCGGGGTCGTAAGCCCATATTCACAGATGGGTGCAAGCCAGATTTCTGCTGATGGCACGGTCGCGTTCGCTCAAGTCAATGCTGCGAACAGCATCGATCAGACCACAGGATCCGAAATCGGAGCGGAGATTCGCGGTATGGCTCCCAACATCGATGGCGTGACAGTCGAAGTTGGTGGAGCAGTGTTCTCAGAGTTCGCCCCACCCGAATCAGAAATGATCGGCCTTGCCTTCGCCATCGTGATTCTCATCGTTGCCTTCGGCTCGGTAATGGCAATGGGTTTGCCGATCGCAGTTGCCCTTGCCGGAGTCGGCACCGGCGGCTTTGGTGTGGTGTCGCTGATGTCTCATGGCATATCAATCCCTGAGTTCGCGCCGCTGATCGGCATCATGATCGGTCTTGGCGTGGGAATCGACTACGCCCTCTTCATGGTGACCCGCTATCGGGAACTCACCCGGGCTGGCTACTCCCCGGAGGATGCAACCGCAGGTTCGCTCAACACCGCAGGGCGCGCCGTCGTATTCGCCGGCATCACGGTGGTGTTTTCTCTTCTTGGAATGATCACCGTCGGCCTCGGATTTGTTTCCGGTCTCGGCATTGCTGCCGCTGCAACGGTTGCGGTGACACTGCTCGCGTCGATCACCCTGTTGCCGGCTCTGCTCGGTGTTTTCCATTCAAAAGTCGAGGTCACGAGATGGCGCGGCTTGATCGCAGCGGGGTGTGTGTCGTTGGCACTTCTCGGAGTAGGTCTCAGCCTGCCGGCTCTCTCGGCCATTGGTGCAGTATTCGCTGTGTTGACCGTGCTCGGCAGCATCGCGATTCGGCCCCTCCGCAACGAAGTTCCTCCCCGACGTGAGCGTCCGCTTCGCGAAACGGCGTCGTATCGGTGGAGCCGCCAGATCCAGCGTCGACCGTGGCTGTATGCGTCACTCGGCGGTGGGCTACTCATCATGCTCGCGTTGCCGGTGTTGTCGCTTCGCCTCGGATTTTCCGACGAAGGGAACTTGTCAGAGGAGACCTCGGCGCGTCGGGCGTACGACATGATTGCTGAAGGGTTTGGCCCAGGGTTTAACGGTCCACTTCTCGTCGCTCTCGAGACGAGCGACCCCGGAGATGTTGCCTACGTTCAGGGTCTCACCGCCTCGCTTGAAGCAGATGTTGGTATCGACCGCGTTGCGCCGCCGTTCCCGAGCAATATGACGAATCCTGGCGAAGCAGAGGCATGGATTATTCAGGTCATCCCAACGACTTCTCCGCAAGACGAAGCAACGGCGGCGACCGTTGACCGTTTGCGAGATGAGGTTCTGCCGTCGTCATTGTCAGGTTCGTCGATTACTGCGAGTGTGACCGGCGCTGCAGCGTCAAATATAGATTTCACCTCGTATTTGGCGAGTCGCCTTTTCATCTTTTTTGGGGCGGTGCTCGGCGTGTCGTTCTTGCTGCTGATGATGGTCTTCCGGTCGGTGCTGGTGCCGTTGAAGGCGGTGCTGATGAACGTGCTGTCGATCGCCTCGGCCTACGGAGTGGCGGTGGCCGTCTTCCAATGGGGTTGGTTGTCGTCGGTATTCGGAGTGGAGCCAGCACCGATTGAACCGTTTGTACCGTTGATGCTGTTCGCGATCGTGTTCGGTTTGTCGATGGATTACGAGGTGTTCTTGCTCTCCCGGGTGAAAGAAGAGTTTGATCGCACCGGTGACCCAACGAACTCTGTGGCCGATGGGCTCGCGGCAACAGCGCGAGTCATTTCCGCTGCAGCCGCGATCATGGTGGTCGTGTTCGGGGCGTTCTTGCTTGAGGACGATCGAATCGTAAAGCTTTTCGGCGTCGGCCTCGCGGTTGCAGTGTTGCTCGATGCGACCTTGGTTCGAATGTTGCTGGTGCCGGCAACCATGGCGTTACTTGGTCGTGGAAACTGGTGGATTCCTCAGTGGCTCGATCGTGCGCTACCCAACCTCAACGTTGAAGGAACATCGCATGAGGTTCTGTCATCTTCGAGCGATGGTGACGCAGCTGAGTCTTCGGGTGACGATCGCGAGACGATCAGCGTCTGAGGTCTTCCGCTGATTGGCGTACTTGCCAATCACGATCGGTGAGAGCGGTATCGATTGCTGCCTCGATCTCTGGACCGGAAAATGGGGCGAGAGCAAGAACGGCCCGTCGTCGCACCGCTGGTTTGTCTTCGCACGCGCTGAGGATTGCGGGCACTCCCCGCTCGTCGCCAATCGCTCCAAGAGCGGCGGCGCCTGCCTCGCGGACAAGCGGGTCATCGTGATCTGTCGTGAGTGAGATGATCGTGTGGAGCGTGTTGTCATCGACCTGTTCTCGTTCGCCGTATGCCCACACCGCCATCTCAACGACAACCGGTTCGAGGTCTGCGAGTAGCGGGGCTAAGTCGACTCCGGGGTGAAGCGCACCGAGTTCAGCGGCGCGGCGGCGAACAAGTCGATCGTCGTCTTGTAATGCAAGCTCGAGGTCGGCATCGGTAAGTGACTGCATCCGATGGAGCGCTCCGAGAGCGAGTTCTCGCACGACCGAGTCTTCGTGTTGAAGGAATGACCGAGCTTCAGGTTCGTTCTGTTCGTAGCCGAGCGTTACAACAGTTCGACGCACTGCGCGGAGGTCATCTGGGCCCATTTCAGCCAAGAAGATCCGTCAGTCGAATAACGCCTGTAATTGTGATGAAGGCGGTGAAGATGGCAACGACTGCGCCAACGATGACAGAGATCACTCCGATGAGACCGAGCGAAATAAGCCGGTGAAGCACTCCTGGCCGACGGTACAGCGTGAGTGGTTGCTGCACGACTGGCACGCCGGTGGGTGTTCGCCGCGGGCGTAAAGCCTCCGCTCGACGTGGTGAATCTGTTGAGGCTCTGGCAGTCTTTCTCCAACCGGCGAAGAGCAGTGCAAGCAGCGCGCAACACAGCATGACAGCAGCGCGGCTTGTGAGCAGGTCGACAGTAAACGAAGAATCCATGGAAATCTCTGAATCAAATCTACTCCCACCGCCTGATGCAGAGCAGTCGTCGGTCGTGGAGGGAGTCGTTGATCGAACCGATGTGTTTCCTTCGCGCCGTCACCGAAAGTGGGCAATTCCGTTGGCGGTGTTGTCGTGTTGTGCTGTTGTTGCGGTGGCGGTAACCGCGCTTGTCCCTTCATCGTTCATCGCTCGTGAGATGAATGAACGGCTTGGTGAATTGCAGCCTGCGCCGTACGCGAGAGTTCCAGGATCAGCTCAGCCTGTTGGTGATCGCTTGTCGGTGAGTGCCTCAGAAGAGAGTGACGAACCTCCGCCAGAGGTGTTTCCTGCGGTCGGTGACTTCATGCTGGTGACCATTACCGAGCCCCCGCAGTCGGTGCTGTCATGGTGGGTCGGTCGTGATGAGGGTGCGGTTGAGATGTTGACCGAAGAAGACAAGTTCGGTTTCCAGACAGCGGAACAGCGGCGGGTGTTCTCGCTTGAACAGATGCGCACCGCAGAGGAAGTTGCGGAGTATGTCGCATTGAGTTGGCTTGGCTTTGATGCTGCAATCGTGCCCGGTGATGTGCTCATTTCGGAGATTGCGTGTCTCGAATTTTCTGATGCCGGCGAGTGTGTTCGTTGGCCCCCATCAGATGAGGTTCTCGATCCGGGCGATCGGCTGTTAGAGGCCGATGGTGTTGAGTTAACGAGCGTTGGTGATCTGACGAGCGCACTCGAGGGTAAGCAGCCAGGCGACATCATCACGTTGCTCGTTGAGCGACGAGGCGAAGGTGAATTTGAAGCCGATGTCGAACTCACCTCGTCACCGGACGATCCGAACCGAACGATTGTCGGCTTCTTGCCGTTCGATACTCGCCGTGTTGAACTTCCGTTCGATATCAGTATCGATACCGGTTCTATCGGGGGACCTTCTGCAGGTCTTGCGTTCACGTTGACGGTCATTGATGGTCTCTCTGACGGTGAGTTGACCGGTGGTAAGCGGGTTGCGGTGACCGGCACGATCGATCTCGACGGTTCAGTTGGAGCTATCGGTGGTCTTACCCAAAAGGCATCAGCGGTTGAGCAAGCTGGCGTCGAATTACTCCTCGTTCCGACTCGACAGGGTGATGAACAGATTGCAGCTGCGAGAGCCGCTGCCCCAAATCTTGAGATTGTCGCGGTTGCAACACTGGATGAAGCGATCGACGTGCTGGTGGCATTCGGTGGTGAGCGTCCGAACCCGTCGTCGTAAAAAATTTCTTAGGGTGACAGCGTCAGCCTTGCGTGGCTGTCTACTCTCAAGACATGGACGCGTCTTCGCCCAATCCTTCGTCCCCTGATTCGATATCACAGGCCACATTTCCCTCTTCCCGAAAGGGTTTTGATCAAGAGAAGGTGAAAGCGTTCTTGGTTGCAGTCGCAGCTGAAATGCAGGGCGTGATCGATGAGAATGCGCGTCTTTCGAGTGAACTCGATGAGGCCGAGAAGCGTGCGGCGAATCTTGCCGAGATGGATGACGAACTGTTACAGGAATTGCTCGGCGAAGAAAAAGCCCGAACACTGGTATCGGCCCGCGAAGAGACTCGTGTTGAGCGAGCCGAGATGCGTGCTCGTTTGCGCGAAATCGTTGAAGAGGCCGACCGCCATGTCGAACAAGCAAACCTAAAGATTGCGCGTCTTCGTGAGTCAGCTCGCTTGTGGGCTGAGGAAACTGAATTGCATCAGCGTCGCCTCGCGGAACAGTTTGACCGCGCTCGAGCATTGGCGGCCGATGTCGTTGCGGTCCTTGACCCGCAGTCGATTGCCGCCGATGTTGCATCGATTGAGGAAATGCCGACGATGGCCTCAGACGCATTGAGCGATGTGTTCGACGGCCAATCCGAAGGTGACGGCGAATCTGCTGTTGCGGGCGCTGAGTCATCATCTGATGAGAGTGCTTCCGACGACGGACCGTCAGCCGACGTTGTTCCGTTGTTTCCCGGACGGCAGGGAGAGAGTGACGACGAGCTCGATGAGGTCAGCATCTCGACTTCACGACGAGATGAGGTCATTGGCAGTGAGTTGGCAGGTGTCGTGCGTTCAGTGAAGAAGGCCTTCGCTGATGAACTCGATGCGGTGCTCGCTGCACTCGATGGTGACGATGAAAAGAAGCGGCGAACACCGCTCCCTGGTCCGGCGGCATACCGTAAACGTCACGTGAAGTTGATGACCCCAGCATTTACGGCTGCTGCAGAGGCAGGTGCGGCTGACTTAGGTTCAGATTCCTTTGATGGCGAGGCGGCATGTGCGGCTGCCATTGCCGTGGTTGACGAACAGTTGCTTTCGTTCGTCCGTGGGCAAGTCGTCCAAGCGATCAAAGATCATGGTGATGATCAACATGCGATTGTTAAGTCGGTGAGAGCGGTATACCGAGAAGTGAAAGGTGAACGCGTCGAGTCGGCGCTGTTTGCTGCAATGGCCGCTGCTTACGAAACAGCGCAATAGTAATTGCCTCAGAGATTGAGGTGAAATGGGTGGCCGGTGGTGATGATCGGCCGTGTGCCGAGTGCGAGGACAACACCCTGGCTGGCACGGTTGCCTTGGGTGACAGCTGTCCAACCGGGTTTGTACATCCTCCAGGACATCTTGGATGTCAATGCGAACTCGTTCTCGTTGACTAGTAGCCTCGAAGGCGATGCGACCAGAGTCGGAAATCCCTCGCCCGCCAGCCCAACGACGCCTTAACGGCCGCGTGGCCCTCATCGTTGTCGGAGCAATCGCCTTCTTCGTCCTCATTTTTGGGCGAGGTATTGCCTCGTTTTGGATCGATCTTCTATGGCACCGGGCCCTCGGACGGAGCGACATTTTCTGGGGTCAACTCACCGCCAAACTCACCATGTTTGGGGTCTGCCTTTTCGTGTTCTTGCTACTCGGATGGGTCAACCTTTGGGTTGCCGACCGTACGGCCCCGGTTCGGTTGGAAAATAATGTTCCTCCAGTAGTGCAACGCTTTCATGAGGTGTTTGGTCGCCGGATGCGACTCGTCCGCTACGGGGTGGCAGCTCTGCTCGGAATCTTGGTGTCGTTGCCGGCGACTCAGCAATGGGAAGACCTTCTCCTCTTTAGAAATTCTCAAACGTTCGGCGTCTCCGATCCGCAATTTGGAGCCGACGTCGGTTTCTACGTGTTCAGACTTCCGCTGATCAGTTTTTTGTCTGACTGGCTGTTTGCTGCACTGCTCCTCATCATCATCATTACGGCAATTACCCATGTGTTGAACGGTGCAGTGCTGTTTGCGGGAATGGTCCCAACCGTGCGGCAAGCGACCAAGGTGCATATGGCGGTGCTGCTCGCAATACTCGCCGTTCTTCGAGCGGGTGACTATTGGCTGGCTCGATTCGACCTCACCAATGAGACCCGTGGAGTTGTGCAAGGCGCGACGTATGCGGTGGTGAACGCGGAATTGCCAGCGCTGATGTTGCTCACACTGATTGCGCTCCTCACCGCAGTGCTGTTCCTTGTGACCATTCGCACCGACCGGTGGCGATTCCCCTTGATCGCATCGGTGCTCTGGTTGGTGGTGTCGATTGGCGGTGGGTCGGTGTACCCGTCGTTGATTCAGTCACTCGTCGTTCGGCCGAACCAAGCTGAGCGAGAACTTCCGTACATCGCTCGTAATGTTGACGCGACCCGTGCAGCGATGGCACTTGATTCCGTCGTTACCGAGCCGATTCAGTTCAACGCACTCTCGGCTGCAGACATCGAGTCAGATACTCAGCCATTTGAGAATGTTCGTCTGCTGAGCCCTGGCCTCATGTTGTCTCGCTTTGCCATCGACCGAGGCGAGGTCGCAGGTTTGCAAGTCGACGACCTTGATGTCGACCGTTATGAACTCGATGGTGAGCGCGAGCAGGTGTTGGTTGCGGCCCGTGAACTTGACCTTGACGGAATCCCCAACCAGTCATGGCAGGGTCGCCATCTTGTTTCTACCCGTGGGTGTGGGCTTGTGATGGCTCCCGTGAGCCAAGTGACATCGTCGCTGCGGCCTGATTACATCACGGTCGATCTTGATCGGCCTGAACTCTATTTCTCGCCGTCGATGACTGATTATGCGGTTGCGAATACCTCGGTCACCGAAAGTGGATGTGGCGATTCGGGCGACTATTCCGGCACATCGGGAATCGAAATGTCGAGCATTTTCCGCCGTGCGGTGACCGCGCTGTCGTTCCTCGACTACAACTTGCTTGCGTCGGGTGCAGTGAATTCTGATTCACAGTTGCTGTTGATTCGTGATGTTCGTGATCGGGTCGAAAAATTGGCTCCCTTCCTCGATTATGACGGTGACCCATATCCAGTCGTTGTTGACGGGGGAGTGCAATGGGTGATCGATGCATATACGTCGACCAACCAGTACCCGTATGCGCAGAGCATCGGAAACGTTCAGCTGACGCGGTCGACGGGTCTTGCACGTGATGCGAATTATGTGCGTAACTCAGTGAAGGCAACCGTCGATGCGTACACCGGTGACGTGAAGTTCTACGTGCTCGATGGTGACGATCCGATTATCTCGGCATGGCAGGGAGCGTTCTCCGACATGTTTACTCCGGTTGCGGAGATGCCGAATGAGTTGCGCGAGCACTTGCGGTACCCAGAAGATCTCTTCCGAGTGCAAACCGAGTTGTATTCGAAGTACCAGATCTCCGCTGAGAACTTCTTCCAGCGCACCGGTGCATGGTCGGTCTCTCAGGCGCCATCGGTTCAGCCACGCGCATTTACCGATGGTGTCGGGTCAACCGATGCGGCGGGTAGCGGCGAATTCGCAACTGAGCTCAACACCGAGCGTTTCGTTCCGTACTACACACTGATGAGAAATCCGTCGACTGGCGAGAACGAGTTTGTGATCTTGCGTCCATACGTGCCGTTCTCAACCGATGACGGCCGTACCGAACTTCAGGCGTACATCACGGCGTCGAGCGACCCTGACTCATACGGTCGTCTTACGACCTACCTTGTCGATCAAGAACCGCTGCCGGCCGGACCGTACCGAGTCGCAACTCAGGCCGAATCAGAGCAGCTCATCAGCCGAGAGATCACCCTGCAAGACAACGAAGAGTCAGGCACCGACGTTCTGTTTGGAGACATGCAGATTGTCCCTGTCGCTGACGGCCTTGTGTATGTTCGACCGTTCTACGTGGCAATCGATGGCATCACCGAATACCGATTTGTCATCGTGTCAAACGAGAACCGAGCAACATTTGCCGCAACAATGTCGGAAGCTCTCGCCGATCTGTTCCCCGGTCTCGACCTCGAGCTTCCAGAGCGCTCAGACACCGAGGAGACGACGAGTGCATCAGATGCTCCGGCATCCGATGATGGCTCATCGACCGACGAGGTCTCAGACGATCCAGCCGAGTCAACTACTGATGAGCCAACGCTCACCGTGCCTGATTCACCCGACGAGCGTGCGTCAACCGCAGAGTTGCTGTTGCAGGCAGAGTCGCTCTTCGCGGAGGCCGATCAGCTGCTCCGCGACGGAGACCTCGGTGGGTACCAAGAAACGATTGTGCGTGCCGAGGCATTCGTGCAGGCAGCGCTCGAGTCGTTGACTGCTGACGGCTGAGTCAGAAACAATCTTCGCTTACTGGCGGAGTTGTTCAATGAGCACGGCGATATCGGTTCGGAATGCCGATTGGTATCGGGCTTGCTCATTGGCGAGGCGCGTTTGGCTGTTGCGGATCTCGTCGAGTGCCCCGTTGACAATGCCGGCTACATCGACTGGTTCTTGATCGGTAACGGCTGAAAGTTCGGTTCCGAGTTCATCAAGTTGTCGGGCCAATTCGGTGCTCGTTGCAGTAATACGAGCATCAAGAGCGTCGGTGCGTTCGGCGATGTCGTTCAGCGTCTGCGCCGTTGCTGCTCGTTCATCTTCAAGAATCTGCACGCGCGTGCTGAGAGTTTCGATGATGTCGTCGAGTTGATTGAGGCGCTGTGAAGTTTGTTTACGAAAGCCGACCATGTGGGGTGTGTGCGTCAAGGGTGAATACTTCAGATGTACGGTAATCGTGAGTTGACGTACGCTGGTGGAATGCCAAAGGTTGCATCAAACGGAGTGGAGCTTGAGTACGTCGATCGGGGCAACGGTGATCCGTTGCTGTTGGTGATGGGATTAGGCGGCCAACTCACAAGTTGGCCAGAGGGTTTCGTCGATGAACTGATCGCGCAGGGCTTTCGGGTCATCGCATTCGACAACCGCGATAGCGGTTTGTCGACCGAAATGACCGGGCCCGGACTGAAGCGTCGCGACATCTTGAAAGTGTTACTTCGGCGACCCGTGACATCGCCCTACAAACTGAACGATATGGCAGCTGATGCGATCGGCTTACTCGATGCTCTTGATATCCGCCAGGCGCACATCGTGGGGGCATCGATGGGTGGGATGATTTCTCAGGAGATTGCCATCGGGTGGCCAGGTCGTGTGCAGTCGCTTACGTCGATTATGTCGAATACCGGTGATCGAAAGAGCGGCATGATCGATCCGAAGTTGGCGCTAAAGCTCCGTCGACAGGGTGACCCGAACCCAAACGACCGTGAAGCGATGATCGAACAGTCGGTCGAGTTGTGGAAGTGGATTTCTGGTCCAACATTCGATGAGGCTGAGGCACGCGAATTCACCGCAGCAGGTATCGACCGTGCGCTTCGTGTCGAAGGAATTGAGCGCCAGACAGCAGCAATATTTGCCAGTCGTGATCGCACCGCTGCACTACGACTTGTTCGAACACCAACTCTGGTGGTGCATGGCCTTGTCGATCCGCTCGTTCGTTCTTCTGGTGGTGAAGCGACAGCGCGAGCGATTCCAGATGCACGGTTGTTGATGTTTCCTGAAATGGGTCACGACCTTCCGGAATGCCGCTGGAAAGAGATCGCTGGTGCGATTCGGCAGAACGCTGATCGTGCCCCGTTGCCGGTCTAACAACCCAAGGCTTCATTCGGGTTAGCGTTTCGTATGGATCGCATCGCCACGACAGTTGACGAACTCACTGCGGAGTTCATTTCTGGGGCTCTCAACTGTGACGGTGCAGTTCAAGGAGTTTCCGCAACTCGCATAGGAACCGGGCAGGTTGCGTTAAGCCTTCGCCTTGACCTCGGCCTTTCCGATGATGCTCCGCCTGATTTACCGCAGGTGTTGGTGGCCAAGATCCCGTCGCCTGACGCAGAAAGTCGAGAGGCAGCTCGAAT
>CALCBR010000069.1:0-11598 GCA_937897105.1 uncultured Acidimicrobiaceae bacterium
TAAGGGCTGGCCTTTCGGTCACATCGATTCTTGTACATCCCAACGTCACTTCGAATGGCGGGTATCGAAACGATTTCGTCGTAATTGGAAGAAATCCTGGTCTCTATGAGGAGAACAGTGAAGTCGTTGGAGCATGGAGGCTAGAGGCAATTGATCTTTGTATTCGTGAAGGTAGTACTGCCTCGGTTGACGGATACTCGCTTGTCCGCCCATGGACGGATGGAGATGAAAACATCGTTGAAACCGTTCTCCAAAGTGAAGGTTTTGACACGGAAGCGAATGAAGACTGGGGCCCTGGATGCCATGCTATTACCGAGGAAGCTTCAGGCGACTTTGGGCAAACATACGCAGCTGACGTTCTTCTCCAAGTGAGAACGTACGCAGGCCTAGATAGTGAGGCATTTCTCTCGATTGGCGACATTCAATTTACTTGGGTGTTCGTTCCGGCCGACTGACGCTCCGGGAGCTAACGAAGGAGTCCGTCTGTGAGGGCGGGCTCTTTCGCGTGTAGGTGCCGTGTTGCTATGCCGCTGACAGACTGTCGGTGTGCGCGTCACATTCGCTACCGCTGAATTCAGCCCGATTGCAACAGTCGGTGGGCTCGCCGCTGCATCAGCAGGTCTCGTCGACGCACTACGCCGAAGCGGAATTGATGTTGATGTCGTGCTGCCCGACTACACCCCAAGCGACGAAGGGGTCATCGAAACCATCGAACTTGACGTCCCTCTGTGGGCTGGGCCCGCAACCGCAAAGAAGATCACACACCCCCAGGCCGGCGAGATCACACTTATCGATGCTCCAGGCCTGGCGAAAAGCCATCCTTACCTTCAACCAGATGGAAACGGCTGGCTCGACAACACGGACCGTTTCATGCGCTTCAGCGCCGCCGTTGCAGCATTTGTGCGTCACACGTCACCTGATGTCATGCACCTCAACGACTGGCACACCGCCACTGCGCTTGCTGCTCTCGACCCCACCCCGCCGTCGGTGCTTTCACTGCACAACCTTGCTCACCAAGGTGCCGCTGGAAACGAATGGCTTGACCTCATCGGGCCGAAGAGTGACCACTACGAATGGTGGCGCGGGTTCAACCCGCTCGCAGGTGCAATTGCCCTCGCCGACCACATCGTTGCGGTATCACCGCATCACGCGACAGAAATTGTTGAAGACGGCAACGGCTTCGGTCTAGATGGAGCGCTCCGGGCCAGAGGGTCAGCGCTCACAGGCATCCTGAATGGCATCGACACCACAGTGTGGAATCCCGAACATGACTCATGTTTGCCGGCAACATTCTCCGCAACAGACCAGACCGGTAAAGCCTCAAACCGAAACCGCCTTGTCAGCGAGTTAGGTCTTATCAATGACGATTCGCTTCTTGCGGTAGCGGTCACGCGCCTTACCGACCAAAAAGGCATTGACCTACTGCTTCCTCTCATCAGCCTTCTCGACGAGATACCACTTCGACTTGCCGTGCTCGGCTCAGGCGACCGCATCCTCAGCGACCAACTCGCCGCCGCAGCCGCCACGTCTGATCGTTTCTCTTTCATCGACGGCTATGACGAGGTGCTGTCACACCGGCTTATTGCCGCAGGCGACCTGTTTTTGATGCCAAGCCGATTCGAACCATGCGGACTCACCCAGATGCAAGCAATGCGCTACGGAACGATCCCGATCGTGACTCCCGTAGGCGGACTCGTTGACACCGTCGTTGATCTCGATGCCCACCCCCGGGTAGGACGAGGTTTCATGATGAACGACATCAGTTCAACAGCGCTGATATCGGCTGTGCATCGAGCTGTGCGGAAATGCAAGGGAACACAGCTCAACAACATTCGTACACGCATCATGAGCATCGATTGGTCATGGGACGCCCCAGCGAAAGAGTTCATCAAGATTTACCGCGAAATTTCCCGTTGATCTTTCCCTCGAACGTTACGCTCGTAACCGATGGCATACGAACCAAAGGTGCTCGTCATGGTGTTGGCCGGTGGCGAAGGCAAACGACTGTTGCCCCTCACCAACGACCGAGCGAAGCCAGCTGTGCCTTTCGGAGGAACCTACCGAATCATCGATTTCGCTCTGTCAAACTTCGCGAATGCTCGCTATCTCAAAATTGTTGTCCTCACGCAATACAAAAGCCACAGTCTTGACCGACACATCTCTCAGACCTGGCGTTTCTCCACTCTGCTCGACAACTATGTGACCCCCGTGCCGGCACAGATGCGACGAGGCCCACAATGGTTTCAAGGCTCAGCCGATGCGATCTACCAGAACCTCAACCTCATCTACGACGAACGACCCGACTACGTCGCAGTGTTTGGAGCAGATCACATCTACCGCATGGATCCACGGCAAATGGTCGATCAACACATTGCCTCTGGAGCAGGTGTCACCGTTGCGGCAATTCCTGTTGACCGTGATGAAGCCCACCAGTTCGGTGTTATAGAAGCCGACGAGAGCGGCCTCATCAAGGCGTTCCACGAGAAATCAGACAATCCACCGGGAATGCCGGGCGACGACACCCGATGCCTCGCCAGCATGGGCAACTACGTGTTCAACACCCAAACTCTGATCGACATCGTCACGCCGAACGAAGAGTCTCCGCTCATCGATATGGGTGGAGATGTCATTCCGGCACTCACCGCCCAAGGGCAAGCACACGTGTACGACTTCAGTACCAACGTCGTGCCAGGCCAGGACGAGCGCGAACGCGGTTACTGGCGAGACGTCGGAACCCTCGACGCGTTCTACGACGCAAACATGGACCTCATCGCGCCAGTGCCGGTGTTCAACCTCTACAACCAGCAGTGGCCGGTGTATACCTACAGAAAAGCGCTACCTCCCGCGAAGGTGTCTCGAGGTAGTGGGGGAGAGCCGTCGTTTGTCGATGGCAGTCTTTTGTGTCAAGGATCTGTCATCTCAGGCGCCCATGTTGAGCGGTCAATCGTGTCGCCGAGTGTGTTTATTGACCACGATGCTCATGTCACCGACTCGATTTTGAACGAAGGTGTGCGAGTGGGCGCTGGTGCTCGACTCAACAAGTGCATCGTCGACAAAAATGTCGTGATTCCTCCAAATGAACGGATCGGCTTCGACCACGAACTCGATCGCCAGCGTTATCACGTGTCAGAGCACGGCATCGTCGTCATTCAAAAAGAACAGCGTTTTAACTGAGGCGTCTTAGCAACCTTAGAAACGCTTCGAGACGCGAAGCATGAGGATGCCGCCAACTGCCATCGCAGCAGCAGTTACCGTCCACATCAATGGGTACCCGGAACGTTCGATAATCGCTCCCGCCGTGAGCGGTGCAATGAAGACGCCGAGATAGACGCCGGTTTGAGTAACGCCCGTCGCCGAAGCCGCGTGCCCCTCGTTCGCTCGAACAACTCCAAAGTTCAAAAAGACCGGCCATATCCAGCCCCCAGAGAACGCAATAACCGTTGCGATGATGTGAATCGTGGCACTCCGACCCGTGAGGCCAATCGCTCCAATGGCGCCACCGAACACCATGACTCCAGCAATGACAAACGGGTGCCACGACATTCGGTCAAGTCGCATCCCCCAGCCAACACGAATGGCGATGCCGAGTGCAGCCCCGATCGACAGCATGAGGCCGGCAGCACCTTTTCCGAGACCAGCGTCAACACCTGACTCAACCACCCACGCGTTGAGAGCTCCGGCACCAAACGACAAGAACATTGCGGCCACTCCGGCAATGACCAGAGCGTTCAACGGTGATTGAGATGAGGCTTTCTCTGTGATGGGCTGCGGCGCTGAACTCGAAATAGTTTGCTGCACCCCAATAAGAGCAACGAGAGCAACCGTCGCCGCTCCCACGAACGCCCAACGCCATCCGAGCGTGAGCGCAATCGCTGGGACGGCGAGCCCACTCAACATAGAAGCTGCTGGCATGCCTGATTGTTTGACCGCAATTGCAAGACCCAACCGAGGAAGTCCGGCTTGCGCAAGCCCGAGGTTGACCGCCGTCTGGGCGGCAGCATTGCAGAGCCCAGCGATGGCAAGAAACGCAATGAGGTATCGAAATTCATTTGCAAATAGCGCGATGCAAAGGTCAACGACAGCCGCGCCGAGAAGGGCAAGGGTGAGTTGACGGCGTGGTCCGATGACTTGGGCGATCCGGCCGAGTGCCACCGAACCTGCCGTCGCCGCAAGGAAATATGTGCTCATTGCCCAGCCGTAGCGGCCCTCGGCAACACCGAACTCACCTCTGATCTGAACCGATAATCCACCGACCAAAAACCCTGGAAGAGCAACCGATACCGCAGCAGCGATCGCAACAGCAATCACCGTATTAGGGGAATGCGACGACCGGCTCATGGGCAACCTGAGGCGCGGACGTTTCGCAGATGCATCGGTGAAATCGTCTTTTCTCAGTTTCCTGCGAGTGCAGCAACCACCGGAGCGAACGCTTCGGCTTCATCAGGCCCAACGATGACATAGCTGAATCCCCATCGTTCACGACGGGCAATGAGATCTTCCGCAAGCTTTGATGGAGGGCCGACGAGAGCGAACGGTGACTCAGAGATCATCGAAGTTGGCGACCCGGTGAACGCTGCGATGCCCTCGAGTGCAGCATCAACATCTTCGGTCACCGACACAAGGAATGCTCGAATGTTCATCTCGATGTGATCGAGACGGTCACCTGCGGCAGCACGCACGATGTCGACTTTCTCATCAGTCGCCTCAGCTGTCATCGAGTCAAACGTTGACTGGTCAACTGCGCCCGAGGTCAATGTTGCGTTAATGCCAACAATGTCTGCTTGTTGCGCTGCGATCTTCAGCATGCGCGGACCACCACCGCCGATCAGCACCGGAGGGAATGGGCTCTGAATTGGTTTTGGGAAGCCGTCATAGTCAGAAATGGTGTAGTGCTCACCTTCGTATGAGAACGCACCTTCGCCCATTGCGCCACGAATGATGTCAAGACCCTCAAGAAAACGGTCGATCCGCACGCCTGGTCGATCGTACGGAATTCCAGATCGTTCATAGTCAGTTGCCATCCAGCCAGCACCAAGGCCGATATCGAGACGCCCACCAGAAAGTACATCGATGGTCGCGAGCTCTTTTGCGAGCACCACCGGGTGCTTGTAATCGTTATCGAAGACGAGTGCCCCGACACGAATAGTTGACGTCGCATCAGCAACTGCCTGCAAGGCAGGGATCGGAGCGAGTTGCTCATCAAAATGGTCTGGCATCGTCACTGCGGCGTAGCCGAGTTCTTCGTAGCGGCGGGCATTTGCAACCCATGATGCGGCATCGTCTCCATTACGAACTTGAACACCGAATCGAAAGGGACGTTGAGGCATCGTCATACGTGTTGTCTATCGCCAATCACCATCAAGCAACGAATCTGGCATGACGGAACCCCATGTCGGTCGGTCATTACGCTCAATAGGGTGGAACGATCTGGATGGCTGGTGCGACTTGGTGTCGTCATCATCTCAGGAGCGCTGCTCGTCACCGCAGTCACCATCGGTATCGCACCACGCCTGTGGCGAATTGCAAATGCCCACTCAGAAGACCCGGTGACACTGCCCGACTTCATTCCGCTCTCACAACGCAGCTACGTCTATGACGCCGCAGGAAACGAAATTGCGGTGTACGAACTTGAAAACAGCCAACCCGTGTCATTCGACGACATCCCAGAGCACGTCGTTCAAGCATTCGTCGCAGTTGAAGACAATGAATTCTGGGTGCATCACGGGGTCAATGCGCGATCGTTCATTCGAGCCCTGCTCTCGAACTTTGCCTCAGACGCTCCCCGTCAAGGAGCGTCAACTATCACGATGCAGGTCGTGAAGAACGACTTCATGGCCGGGTTCGAGCGCGACGGCCGCTACAAACTGCTACAACTCACCTACGCGGTACGGCTTGAAAAAGAACGCTCTAAAGAAGAAATCATGGAGCGGTACCTCAACACGGTGTTCTTTGGGAATAACTCGTACGGAATTGCGGCTGCCGCCGAAACATATTTTGGGAAGTTCGTTCACGAACTCACCTTTCCCGAAGCAGCGTTTCTCGCAGGACTTGTGCGAGCCCCAACGAGCTACGACCCGATCAACCGACCTGAACGAAGCCGAGCCCGATTCGCTCAGGTGATCGACCGGCTCGTTGAAGATGAACTGCTCACCGAAGACGAAGCGATCGAAGTATCTGAAACATTCATCATTCCAGAACGTCTCAACCAGATTCCGACACGAGATGTTGAACGAACCTACTTCTCAGAGACAGTTCGAAATCTGCTCCTTAACGGATCTGACATTCTCGGCGACACCTATGAAGAACGCTACACAGCGCTATACCGCGGTGGCCTTCGCATCCACACCACGCTCGACCCTGACCTTCAAGCCGCAGCTGAAACCGCACGAAATGAATTGCCTGACACCACCGAGGGTTTCGACGCTGCGTTGACATCCATCGAAACCGAAACAGGAGCGGTACGAGCACTCGTTGGAGGACGAGGTTTCATCCCGCAACAAAACGAAGTCAACCTTGCTCTTGCGCCAAGTCAGACCGGCTCAAGCATCAAAATCTTCATTCTTGCCGCAGCGATTCAGGCCGGCGCCCAACCCAACGACATCATCGACGGGACGCGCCCGTGCGTGCTTCCCAACCCCGGAGACAACCTCGAACCCGAGTTCATCATCAGAGACGGTGTAAGTGGTGGCATTGCAACCCTCGCAGAGCACACCTACCGCTCAATCAACTGTGCGTTTGCTCGGCTCTCACAGATCGTGGGTCTCGACCGAGTTGTCGACACGACGTACCGAATGGCTGCGTCTAACTTCCTGCGCCCCGATCTCCCCGAAAGTGTGAGGGAACCGTTACGGCCGTATGCAAGTTTTGCGACCGGAGCAAACGAAATGAGCACCCTTGACATGGCCTCTGGAATGCAGTCGATCGCAAACGAAGGTGTTCACCATGAGCCGTACTTCATCGAGAGAGTTGACGACTCCGAGGGCCGTCGCCTATACACACACCAAATCGACGGCGAACGAGTACTCGACAGGTCAGCGGCACTCACCACGATCGACACGATGAAAGCAACCCTCACCACTGGCACAGCCCGGCGGGAGCTCGCAGAATTTGCCCAACTCATTCCTGCAGGTGGCAAAACGGGAACCCAGCAAAGTAACTACACGGCATGGTTTGTTGGCGCATCAACTCATCTCTCCACTGCGGTCATGGTGCGAGACCCCGACCGGTACACCTCAATGGTGAACATCCCAGAGTTTGTTGAGGCAGGGGTACCTCGAGTTCAAGGTGGCACCTTTCCTGCGCGGATTTGGGGCACCTTCATGGAATCTGCCCACTCCGGCATCACCATCACTGACTGGCCGACACCACCGCCATTGCAGGGGCCCGCCGAACGGCTGTATCTGCCAGGTAACGAATGTCCATCGATCATCATCGGCTTCGAAACACCAACCACGACAAGCCTTCCTGATGCTCTCATCGTGACGCCTGACCCAGACCCAGCAGAACCGGTACCAATTCTGGAAGAGATTCCGACAGGGACGACGATCCCTCCGGGAGTGATCGATCCGTACGCCGAAATGCCGTCGGTGCCCGCAGACGCGTATGTTGTTCCCTGTGAGTGACACCGAAACCGCTGATGCTGCTTCGAATGACGTTGGACAATTACTTCTTCAACTGCAGGGTCTTGACACTGCAGCAGATCAAGCGCAACACCGGAAAGCCAATCTTGCCGAACGTGAGACATTGAAATCTGTAGCGGAGTCAGTCATCGCGTGGGAGAAGCGTTGCAGCGAACTCACAGCACTCATCTCGGCTGCCGAAGATGCAATCGCTCGCGCAGAACAGCAGTCCGATGAGATTGATGTGAAACGTTCACGGCTGCAGGAGCAACTCAAGACGGTCATTGCGCCGCGTGAAGCTGAAGCCCTGCAGCACGAGATTGCGGTCCTTGACGAGGATCGGTCAACACTCGACGAAGAAGCGCTCATCAAGATGGATGAGCAATCATCGGCTGAAGATGAGTTGTCCGCGTTGCAGGCCCAGGAGGCCGACTTGCGCCAACAGGCATCTGCTGCGACCACGGCCGTAACTGAGGTGGAGGCAGCCATTGACGCTGGACTTACCGACATCGGAACACAACGAGAGCAGCTCGTCTCTGCTCTTCCCAAGGCTCTCGTCGGTCGATACGAACATGTGCGTGCCAAATTGGGTGTCGCGGCCGCAATGCTCACTGGCAGCCAGTGCGAAGGATGCCACCTCGACCTTTCTCCAGCAGAAGTCGACGACGTCCGGCGCTCACCGGCAGATGCCATCCCTGACTGCCCGCAATGCGGCAGATTGCTCGTGCGCTGATGCTGTTCTGGTATGCCGCCACCGCAGTGCTTGTCATCCACTACGTCTTCACCGACCCTCAATTCGACTATCGAATGTTGGTCATCGGTTCCATCGTCCCTGTGATTGGAGACATCACGGGAGGGTGGCTATCAGCACTGAACTCGATCACCGTTGCGGTAGTGGCGCTCATCGGGGTGATGGCGATCACCATCGGTCGTCGCCCGAGACGCCGTTTTCTCTTAGGACTACCCATCGGGTTCCTGTTGCACTCGGTATTCGGGGCTTCTTGGGCAACAGACAACGTGTTTTGGTGGCCGTTCGGAGGTCTCGATCTCGGCGCGTCTGATGCTGCCATATCGAGCCGAGGTGTCACGCCTCTTGTGCTCGAGATCGTCGGCGTTGGGCTGACGGTCTGGATCATGAAGAGAAACCACCTGCAATCGTGGAAACAACTGCGATCGTGGACTCGAGACGGAAGGCTGACCTTTCAATGATCATCTTGGTGCGCCACGGCAGAACCGAACTCAACAGATCTCGCTGTTTACAGGGACGCGTCGACGCAACGCTTGACGAGGTGGGGGAACAGCAAGCCGACGCGGTCGGCACCTATCTGGCATCGCACCTTCAGGTGTCACGCATCATTTCAAGCCCGTTGCAGCGGGCTCGACAGACGGCATTGCGAATTGCTCAGCAGTTCGGGAGTAGTTCGGTTGATGTGGATGACCGTTGGATCGAAATCGACTACGGCATCTACGACGGGCTGCCACTGGGAGAAGTGCCGGGTGACGTGTGGAATTCGTGGCGCACCGACCCTGAATTCACACCTGATGGCGGTGAGAGTTTCGCAGCACTCCATCAACGGGTTCACGCCGCGTGTGAAGCACTGATCGAAGAAGCATCGACAAACGACGTCATCGTTGTATCGCATGTATCTCCGATGAAGTCAGCGTCTGCTTGGGCACTTGGAGCCGACCCGGCGGTGTCGCATCGATCGCGTCTCGATCAAGCTGCAATCTGTCGTATTGACGTATCGGGCTCGGTGCCGGTGCTCGTCACGTTTAACGAAACCCCGTAGACGTCATCTACGTTCGTAGCGAGGGGTGTCGTCAGGGAGGTGGGCGGTGAAGAGCGAGAGCACTTCGCCTGGTTCGGCATGTCGGCCGGTATCAGCTTTCGAGTACAGCATCTCATCGTTGACGATGACATCGAAGACGCCGGCCGACCCGGTGATCAGCGTGAGTTCATCGATGAGATGTTGATAGTGGTGAATGAGATCGTGGGCCGCGCTCACGGCGCGGTCTGAATAGTCTCAAGGCACGCAATAAGTGATGGAGATGCGGTATTTCTGCATGACCCCGACCGTAGCAAGAACCATGCGGCCGATGAGATGATGAGGTGGCGACGGGGAGTTGACCTGTAAGCGGGATCCTGTGACGCCGAAGCGCCGGTGACCATCCATCTACGCGGCCTACCCGGGAGTGTTGAGCGGGCCGCTCACTCCCTGCTTGGCCTTGCTCCGGAAGGGGTTTGCCAAGCCACACAGATCGCTCTGTGTGCTGGTGCGCTCTTACCGCACCGTTTCAGCCTTGCCTGTGGCCGGTTGCCCGACCCATCGGCGGTCTGTTCTCTGTTGCACTATCCGTTAGGTCGCCCCAACCTGGCTCTCGCCAGCATCCTGCCCTGTGGAGTCCCGACTTTCCTCGACCCAGTCGATGCTGAGCCGCGGCCACCCGTTCAACTCCCCGTCAGCGGTGAGTCTACGACTGTTGATCGACGACGACGATGGCCCAGTCATTCCATTTCGAACTCGAAAGGATCTGGGCATCGCTTGCTAGGAGTTCGTCAAAGCGCTGCTGTTCGTAATCGATGCCGAGCCAAAAGACTTCTGCGACCTTCGGAGCCGCTGATACCTGTTGTGCCCAATCGGGACGACGATCGGTGTGGTTTGCAGCGACGACTAGGTCTGGCTCGTACCAGGCGATGAGGTAGGCAGACCAGTAATCGGCGCGAATATGGGTGTGGCCTTGGCTTACAAGCGCTGCGGCGAGACCACTAACGCCCGTTGGTTCCATCCGCTGATCCCTGCTTGACGTGGTTCCAAGGAGTGAAAGCGCAAGCATCGCAGTAACAGTGAATGCTCTGGCTCCCGTCTTTTCAGACGAGTGACCAGATGTTGCAGCGACGATCACGATTGCAATTGATGGAATAAGAAAGACGTAGTCCCTGCCGGTCCCAACGAACGAGCCGGTGGGGGCAAGAGCTTGCATAATGATGAACGTTGGGATGACACCTATTGCACCCGCGATTGAGACGCGATGAGCTCGGTAGGCGATTACGACCGCTAGCACGAAAACTGCAATTAAGGGGAAACTCAAAAGCCGAAGGGGTTCCCAGATCCATTCCTCGTTGAACGGAGTGCGAAGACCGAAGGTCATCGGCCAGAGAGAACCGGACCGCGCCCAGTTGAACAGCTTGTCAGCGCTGGCAATCACGAACCCGCGGTTGGTGATCTCGTCACCGACGGCTTTCAGGATCGCGTCCTGATCAGGGCCCGGCGGAATTGGTGCTGCAGTACGGGGGTCGATCACTCCCATTCCAGCGCTCCTTTCTTCCACTCATAGAGGAAGCCAACGGTCAGAATGGTCAGGAAAATCATCATCGACCAGAAGCCGAACAGACCCACTTCACGCAGGCTCACCGCCCAGGGGAACAGGAAGGCGACTTCGAGGTCGAAGATGATGAACAGGATCGCGACAAGATAAAAGCGAACGTCAAACCGGCCGCGTGAATCGTCGAAGGCCTCGAAACCACACTCGTAGGCCGAAAGCTTTTCGCTGTCCGGTCGGCTGGGGGCGACGAGGAAGGGAATCCCTGCCATCACCAGGGCCAGCACGGCCGCCAAACCCATGAAAATCAGGATGGGCAAGTAGTCAACGGCGACTTCCATTGGCCTGCGTTCCTTTTGCTTCACTCACGTTGGCACGGGTGTACACCCCACCACCCGCTTTGACCAGTGCCACAACCGCGCACAGGCGCGATAGCAGGCCAGCAAAACTGGCCTGCTCCGCTACGGGTCAACGCTTGCTCTTGGGCGGGCGCGGAGGTGGTGGGAAGCCGTTGGCCTTGTGCGGACGCGCGCTGTTGTTGCGGGCGTTGCCCGGCCCCTGCTTGGCGAAGCCCTGCGTGCTCGGCGTGCCGACCCAGCACCGGGGCACGTAAGGGAACTCGTCGGTCAGGAAGTAGGCGTAGGTACCGTTGGGATAT
>CALCBR010000070.1:0-6723 GCA_937897105.1 uncultured Acidimicrobiaceae bacterium
CCGGCCGCAATATTGCCGCTCCCCTCGGAGCTGGCATCCTCGTCATGGTTGGCACCTACGCACTCGTCGGCACCTCCAATGACATCGGGGTGGTCGACGAGGATCTTGTCCCGACCGTGGTGGTGGTTGAGCCGATTTCCGCAGGAACTGATACGGCTGTCATCGCTGATCTGGTCGAGGTTCGTATGCTGCCCAACTCTGTGCGCCCCATGGGGGCTCTGAGCGACCTCGAATCGCTTCCTGCTGGAGTGCTCGTTCATGACACAGTTAGCGGTGAGCAGCTCCTTGAGTCATCGATTGCCCTTGATGAAGTCGACGCGCTTGGCGGCGGTTTTACTTCAATCTCCGTTCGTGTCGATGCCCAACGTTGGGCCGGCCCTTTCGGGTCAACAGGGGATGCCGTCGATATTTATCGGTCGGGAGAAACAATCGAGCTCATCGTTGCAGACGCAGTCATCATTAGCGCCCCGTCAATTGAAGAGCTTGACCCGCGAGCTGAATCGATCGTGACGCTGGCGGTGCCTGACGAATCAATCACTCAAGTCATTTCAGCCGCTTCCCAAAACGAGATCTGGATGGTCGGCGCATGAGCACTCGCAACATCATCGCCGTCGTTTCCCCAAAGGGTGGAAACGGCAAAACCACGGTCTCCGCAAACCTTGCGGTGTCGCTTGCCCGTCGCGAACCAACCGTAATCGTCGACCTTGACGTGCACTTCGGAGACATCGAGTACGCACTTCGAATGAAGCCAATCCATCGACTTGATGACCTGGTGAGCGCGGTCCTCGAACATCGCGATGATCTCTCAGGCCTTCTATCAGCTCACCCCAGTGGTCTCGAGGTGCTCTGCGCCCCTCATGACCCGGTCGCAGCAGACCGTCTGAACCCACTCGATGCGTTTGCTGTCGTTGACCGCCTTGCCGGTCAAGACCAACCCGTTGTTCTCGACACAGCTGGAGGGATATCTGATTATTCGCTTGGCGCGCTCGACCGTGCTCGACACATTGTGCTGGTTTGCGGCACCGACGTCCCGTCCATACAGGCGGGGCGAAAACTCCTCGCAACAATGAACGAACTCGACATGCCGCTCGACCGCGTTCATCTCGTCGTCAATCGCTCAAACGCCCAAGTCGGATTGGACGCGAATGATGTCGAGGAAGTACTTGGCCTATCCGCCTCCCTACTCGTGCCAGACCACCCAAGCCTTGCCGCAGGCATGAACAGTGGAAGCCCGGTGACTGAATCAAGCCCTAAATCTGCGATCGCCGAAGCCATCAACGAATTTGCCGATGATCTCTTGGGCATCAGTGCCGGTCCTCGCAGAAGGTTTCTCGTTCTCAAGCAAGGTAAGACGTCGTGAGCCTCGCAGCCAGGTTTGACACAAGGGTCACGCCAACATCCTCGGAGGATGATGAGCAGGAACACTCCGATGAGACCATCTCTGAATGTGTTGATGACCTCAGTCACTGCCCGCTCGCACGAGACGAACTCTCCGCTGTTGTGAACTCAGTTCGGGTCTCACTTCAGACCGCAACTCGTGAACAACAACTCGCCGGTGAACAACTCCGACGTCTCGCCGAGCGAGAGGTCGATGACATTCTCGCAAAGCATGCGATCACTGACCGGCAACAACTCATGGACACACGCGACGCAGTGCTCGATGAGTTGCTCGGATACGGACCTCTGCAAGAACTCCTTGACCGTTCTGAAATCTCCGAAATCATGGTCAATGGTCATCAGCAGATTTTCATCGAGCGAGGTGGCCGCCTCGAACGCACAAACCGAACATTTGATAGCGAAGAGCACCTGAGGGCAGTCATCGACCGCATGGTTCGGTCATCAGGTCGCCGAGTCGATCAATCATCACCAATGGTTGATGCCCGCCTGCCCGATGGGTCACGTTTGAACGTAGTGCTTCCGCCACTTGCGGTTGACGGGCCTTCGATCACTATTCGAAAGTTCACGGCACAACATCTCACCAGCAGCGACTTAGTTGAGCGAGGTGCCGTATCGATAGAAGCAGCTGCGTTTCTCGCTCACGCAGTTTCGCAACGGCGAAACATCATTGTCAGCGGTGGAACTGGCACCGGTAAGACCACCATGCTCAACGTTCTCTCTTCACATATTGCGCGCAGCGAACGAGTGGTGACCGTAGAAGATGCAGTTGAACTGCAACTCGAGATGCCAAACATCATTCGCCTCGAATCACGACCAGCAAATACCGAAGGCGCTGGAGCGGTCACGATACGCGACCTTGTACGTAACTCGCTTCGTATGCGACCAGACCGAATCGTCGTTGGTGAGGTTCGAGGGGCAGAAGCGCTCGACATGCTCCAAGCGATGAATACGGGGCACGATGGCTCGCTCTCAACGTTGCATGCGAACAACCCAAGAGATGCAATACGCCGTCTTGAAACAATGGTTCTTCTCGGAGGAGTAGACCTTCCACTCCGGGCAATTCGCGAGCAAGTTGCCTCGGCTGTTGATCTCATCGTTCAACTGGCACGAGGCGCCGACGGGTCTCGCTTCGTTTCCTCTATCACCGAGGTGGTGGGGCTCGAAGGCGACGTGGTTTCGACAGCCGAGCTATTCCACCGGCCAAATGGGTCGGGACACGACAGAGCGGCGGCGCCTTCTCTCGTGGGTACCGGCGTCACCTCACAACTCGTCGAATGGCCAATCAATAACTCCAGCGAGGCCAGCCGATGAATTCCGTTGCCATCGTCACCTTCGGAATAGCAGCTGCATGGCTCGTCTCCTGGTTTTTCGAACTCCGCTCCGCATCGCACATCAGCGCTCATGCACGGGCTCAACTTGGTCTTCGGCCGGATCTCGTCAACCACACGCGACCGAGGCCAACGCTGAGCAGGTCGTCGCAACGCAAACTCCTTATCGGATTCGCTATCTCAATAGTTGCAACGCTCATGATTGGCCCAGTTGGCGTCTTCCTCGGCGTCATCCCCGCCCTTGTCGCTCGCTCGCTCAACAAACGAACAGCAAGAAAGCGTCAACGGGCGCTTAACGATGCTCTGGCACCAGCTCTCCAGCGGATCGTCGACCAATTACATGTCGGTCGAACGATAAGTGCCGCAATTGAAGCGTCGGTCGAACATGCCAGTGACCCGCTCGATGGAATCTTTCGCAGAGTGATCAGCGACAACAACGTTGGAATTCCAATTGATGTATCGCTCACCACAATTGCGGCAGAGGAGCGCAACCGGCATCTCGACATCATCGCATCTGCCCTCGCTCTTCATGCTCAACACGGGGGCTCACTCACCGACATCCTCGTCGCAGTACTCGAATCAATCGAAGAAGAAGATCGACTGCGTCGCGACCTTCTCACACTGACTGCTGATGCTCGGCTCAGCGCCAACGTTCTGCTTGCAATGCCGATTGGCGCTCTTGTCATCACCTCACTACTCAGCCCTGGGTACGCAACCCCACTCATCGAATCATCAGCAGGCAGATTCATGAGCGTTAGCGGTGCAGTGCTCGGGATGCTCGGTGTGCTGTGGTTACGGCACCTCGCACAACCGGAGACGGCATGATGTCGCCTTCGATAGCCAGCATCACAGCAGCATCTGCGTTCGGAGGTGCGGCATTTCTCCTCACTGCCATTGCACGCCCGGCCTATGTATCGGCGCAACGAAAACTTACGTTGGCGCTCTCGACGGCAAAAAAGTCACGACCGCTCGCTTCTCGGATAGATGCTCTAGGACCTGTCGCTGGCTCGGCCGAGCACATTGCGCGACTTCTTCGATCACAGCTCATCTGTGCGTCGATCATCGGTGCGCTCACCGTCACACTCATGGTTGCGAATCCCTCGACGACATCGATTCTGGCTGGAGGAGTGGCGATTGCTGGCGCCTGGCAACTGCCGCTCATCACGGCTCGACGCATTGAGACTGCGCGTTGCACATCGGTCGACCGAGAACTCACGAGCGCACTCGGAGAGATTGTGATGGGTGTTGAAGCTGGTCTCACGTTCGAATCAGTTATCAACTTCTACTCGCAACGACATGCAACACCGTTGAGCACCGAATTCGCTCACCTGTCACAACTTCTTCAAGCGGGCCGTACCCGCCGCGAAGCAATCGCCGAGCTGTCCCGCCGCAACCCAACCCAGATCGTGCAGTCGTTTGCAGCGGCTATCGAACAAAACCAAACACTCGGAACCCCCCTTGCGGCCGTGCTGCGAAAGCAGGCCGAGACAACGCGCCGTCATCGACGCCAAGCGGCAGAAACGCGCGCAGCTGCCGTATCGATGAAAATGATTTTCCCGACGGTGTTCTGCATCCTTCCACTATTGATGATCGTCGTTGTTGGACCTGCGATCGTACGTCTCATGGAGGTGCTCTGAGTGGAATTTCTCGGGCAATTTCCTCTTATCCCTGAGATACTGGGGTATCGCATATCTCATCGGGTCAGGACTCGTGTGCCTGGTTCTGTTCAGACCACAACAACGTTTGGTCATCAACGAATCAGCGAAACGTCGAGCAGATTGGCGCCACGATTTCGGCGCTCTCTTCGTGTTGTCACTGTGTCTTTTCTCGGTCGCCGCCACCTCCCAAAATCCACCTGTCGCGACCTCAATAGTGTTGGGAATATGCAGCGCCACCATGGCGGTGCAGACCGTGATCGACTTGGCCACACGCCGTCTTCCATTACTCATCAGCCTCTCAGCATCAGTTTTGATGATCTTCTTGGGAGTGCTCATCTCCCGATCAGCAACGCAGTTGCTCGCGATGGCGTCGGGGGGCATTGCGATGATGGCTATCGCTCACATCTTGGCGAGGGTGTCGCGGGGTTCGCTCGGACGTGGCGACGTGTACTTTTGCCTCCCACTTGGGGCCGCTCTCGGTATCGGCTCGAACGTCTCGAACACGTTGCCCAATGCGGCATACACCTGGGCGATAGCAGCGATGGTCGGTGGAGTGACGGCCTTCGGTGGCCTGTTGCTCCGGCGTGTTTCCAAACGGTCGACAATCCCATACGGGCCGTTCCTCGTCGTGGGCACGATCACCATGCTCGCAATTCGGGGCACCCCATGAATCGGGGCAAACGCAACGGATATTCGCTTCGCGACTTAAAGTCGGGCGACAGTAGAGCTTGGTCATGGCTCGTCGCAGAGTTCTCCGGGAAAATCGTGGGTTACGCAACGCGAATGGGAGCTCGTGATCCAGAAGAAGTGATGAGCGCCACTCTCGAAACAGTTGCGACACGAATCGCCGACTTCGAGGGAAATGAATCTCAGATGCGATCGTTCATCTTCTCGATCGCTCACGCCCGAATCGTCGACGATCTCAGGAAAGCAACACGACGGAGCGAAGTCTCGATCGAGAACACCCTCACCCTTCTCGAAGCCGACGAACCAAACGAAGACACCTTTAGCGACCCCGATCTATTGAACGCGTTGAGTCGGCTACCAGAAGATCAGCGTCGGATGCTCGAACTTCGATATGTGGTCGGTTTATCGACCAAAGAAACGGCTGACGCGATCGCAAAGTCAGAGGTTGCTACACGAGTTGGGCTTTCTCGAGCGTTCGCACGGCTGAAAGAACTGCTCGTTGATGACCTTCGGAGTTCCTCAGAGGAGGTGCTCTCATGATGACAATTCGCCCGTCTCACCGGCGGCTACAGAGTCGACTTGCAGAGCTCGCTCTCTCGACGGCTCCTGTGGGCTACTCCACCGATCCGTCTGATGTGGACGAGAACTTTGTCGCACGGCTTCAGTCTCTGGCAATCGCAAGTTCGATTGCGCCTACGCCTCGGTCAACGCGAATTCGCAAACAGGTGGGCGCAGTCATTGGCGCAGTCGGAATTCTCGGATGGGCTGGCGCAGCGGCAGCAGGTGCAGGTGTTGGTCTTGCCGCTACCGGCAACCTGCCTGCACCAGTTCAAGAGGTCGTCGCTGACGTGCTCGACGTTGTCAAGATCAGCGTTCCTCGACCCGACCCTCTTCCAGTTCCCGAAGTTCCGCTACCGACAGATGGCGGCTCCGAGGATCAACCAGAGTTAGAGAATTCAGATTCTCAGGAACAGACGGACGAAACGGGCCCCATTCAGACAGCGACGACCACCGAGCCAGTACAACCGTCAACGTCCACGTCAACATCCACATCAACGACCTCGTCGACAACAACCACCTCGACGCCTCCGGTTGCCTCTGATGACGATCGAACTCCCGAGACGGTCGTTGCGTGCGGCACCCCAGCCGCAGCAAGCAATCCAAATTGTTTCGAGCGCATCGACGAAGACACCGGCCAGGGCGGCGACTTCAACCTCAAGCAGCTGTTCTCCGGACGGACCAGCGTTTTTGGCGGTATCCAGTACCACACGCCGTATGACCCGTTGACGCTGCAGCTGGAGTACGACGGAAACGACTACGAAGGCGAGCCGTTGAACAACCCGCAGGAGCAGGACTCGCCGATCAATATCGGTGCTCGGTTAAAGGTCAATAATAACTTGACCTTGTCCGCCGCCTGGGAACGTGGCAATACTGCGATGCTCGGTGCCACGCTGAGTGTCAATCTCGCTGGCCTGTCCCAGCCCAAGAGCGATCCGCCGCCTGTAGCGCCTCAACCTGGGGTTGCTCATAAAGCCAGTGACTGGTCTGATGTGGCGAGTGATTTGGCCCAGAACGTGGGTATCGCTACGAGCCGTATCGCACGGGCTGGCAACGCACTCATTGTTGAGGGTCAGCCGACGCGCTACCGCTCG
>CALCBR010000071.1:0-6722 GCA_937897105.1 uncultured Acidimicrobiaceae bacterium
TTCAAGATTCAGGACTCGACACGGTTGACGCAAATCTTGAACTCGGTCTCCCGGTCGATAGCCGCGAGTACGGCATCGGGGCGCAAATTCTGGTTGATCTCGGTGTTCGCTCTCTTCGCCTGCTCACGAATAACCCGGCGAAATTTGGTGGGTTGGAAGGATTCGGGCTGACTGTTGACGGCCGCGAACCAATTCACGTACCGATACACCCTGAAGCCGAGGAGTACTTGAAAACAAAGCGTGATCGCATGGGGCATCTCATCCCTGACGAACTTGACCACATCGAGTACGACTCATGAGTAAGAACTTGACCACTGGAGTCACTCCCGAACTCGACGGCAGTGGCCGACGAATTGCGCTGATTTGCGCTCGGTGGAATGACGTCATCGTCAATCGCCTCGAAAACGGAGCACGCGAGGCACTCGTCGGCGCCGGGGTTGTCGAGGACGACATTGTCTCGATCAAGGTGCCCGGAGCCCTCGAGATACCAATTGCGATGAAAGCTGCTCTTGCAACGGCCACCTTTGATGCTGCAATTGCGCTCGGTGTCGTGTTGCGTGGCGACACTTACCACTTTGAGGTGGTTTCAAATGAGAGCGCATCTGGGGTGATGAGAGTCGGGCTCGACTCGGGTCGCGTGGTGACAAATGGAATTCTCACCGTCGATACCGAAGCTCAAGCCGACGAGCGCTCTGTTGACGGCCCGGGAAATAAAGGGGCTGAGGCTGCCGCTGCCGCTCTCGAACTTCTTGCGGTCTGCGAGCAACTGGCTGCGCATTAATTTTCAGATCATCATGACGATGTGATCGTTTGGTGGCGAGCAACGTAACATCGTCGTCATGGTGCTGCCCCACGAATTCGGTCCGATGTTCGAAGACTTCACGGTCGGCGGGCAGATACCTCCGTTACCTTCGGTAACTCTCACCGAGGGTGATAACACATGGTTCCGTGCGGTCACCGGCGACCAGCATTTGCAGACCGCTGACCGCATGATTCACCAACAGGTGTCTGGTGGCTCTGGAGCGCTTGCGAATCCTGGTCTCGTCATGCACTTTTCGATCGGGCAGACGACAAACGCCACTCGGCGGGCGATTGCCAATCTCTATTACCGCTCGGTTCGTATTCTTCGGCCGGTGAATATTGGGGAGACGCTTACCACGACGACAACCGTGCTCGGCTTACGAGAGTCAGCGCCCAAGGGCGATCAGCACCGCGGAAAGGTCTGGTTGGGTATCACGACCTCGTCAGAACATGGCCCTGTCGCTGAGTATGAGCGTTGTGCACTGATTCCCGCTCGGGCTGGTGGAACAGGTCATGCCGATGACATTCCGGGCCCGTCTGACCCCACTCCTCTCAGCGAACTCATCGGAGCGGTTCCTGACTGGAATCTGTCGACCCTGCCCTCCTCGGATTGGTCGATCGATGAGGAGCGCATCGATCCGCTCCGCGATCACATCGATCTCGCAGCACCATTTGCGCGAAGCACCTTCAATCAGGCAGCGGTGCACCGAGACCACACCCTTGGTGCTGGCGGCCGACGACTTGTCTACGGTGGGCATGTGCAAGCTCTTGCGCAAGCGTCTCTCACCCGCATTCTTCCGGGCCTCGCCCACGTCGTGTCATGGGATGGGTGCGACCATGTCGGCCCTGCATATGAAGGCGATCTCCTTGAGTTCAGCCACCGTCTTGTCGAGGAATTGCCAGTTGGCACTGGCAGATTGCTGCGCTTGGAAGTCAATGGCTCGACGGTTGACGGCGGTTCAGGCCATATTCTTCGCTGGACTCCCGTCGTGTGGGCGCCCTGATTCAGCGATCACTTGACCAGAGTTCGTAAACGCTCACCAAACGACTCATTTGAGAATTCTCGGGCTCGACTGCGGGCCGAGCGTGACAACCGAGCCCATTCGTTGTGGTCGCTCGCAAGGCGCTCTGTATACGAGATGAGTTCCTCAACGGTTGACCAGTGATATCCATCAATGTCGTGTCGAACGATTTCTACCGGTCCGGCAGCTGCGAAGACGACCGGCACAATTCCAGCCGACATGGCTTCGACTACGGCGATTCCGAAGTGCTCAAAGCGGTCTGGGTGGAGGGTGGCGTCCTCACCGAAACCTGCGGCATGCCACAACATTGATGCTGTGCCGAGGGTTTCCCGCACGAGGTCTCGGGGCGCATTCACTGCGATCTCTGCCCGCAGGGTGAGGGCCTGCCTGCGAAGGCCTAAGACATAGTCTCGGCTTGAGGCATCGGCGCCGCCGATCATTCGCACCGACCATTCGTCCATCGAGTGGCGCCCCTCGATGAGCTGCCATGCGTCGAGAAGCACGTCTTGTTTCTTGCAGTGACCAAATGAGCGGTCGAAGAACCGACCAAGCGACATCACCAACGGACTGTGCGCCGTCGGCTCCGCTACGACATCGACCGGAGGGTACAGAGTCTCTGCGTCGACATCCCATAACTGCTTCACCCATTTCGCGGTGAATGCGCTGTTCGCTGCCACCAACGTGTACTTCTGCGCCCACGACACATCATGTACGCGTCGCTCGAAGCCGGCTCGAACCCCTTGCAAGGGACCCGGCAGAGATGTGAACGGCGCGAGAGCACGTACACCTGTCAAGGAAACGAATGAACTCACCTTTCTGCGGGGTGAAAGGGGCACACCAGGAAAGTGCACGTAATACATCGATCGCTCACTCTGCGGAACGGCCGACGATAAATACGTGCAGTTGATGAATAGGTCGAAGCCCGCGCTTGCAGCGGCGGCTTCAACATCATCGGTCACCCGTTGGTAGCCACACTGTGAAAGGTCGCGTCCCAACCGTTGCCGAGTTGTCTCGATATCTATCGATTCTGGCCCGAGCAAAGTGACGTCGTGCCCATCAGCAACGAGGTGTTCAGCAGTAGCGGCCGCAACTTGTTCGCCACCGCCATAGGTACTCCAGTAGAGGTTGTAGATCGCAATCTTCATCGCCTCACCACTTCCTTCGCTCCCATGTTGAGGCGATCGTTGTGCGAGCGACCAAGGTGCGGTCTGTTCGGCGCGATTTGAGTGCTGCTGGCAACCGTTTCAGAATTGCTCCGAGCACGCGACGTCGATGCGCTGGCTCGGGTCTTGATGGCATTCGGAGGGTTAGCGGCCGCTTCACAAGTAGGGCGAGATTCACTCGAACACAATGCCGAAGTTCTCCAGCCAGACCGAGTGCAACGACGCGAAACGGAGCATTTCGAGCGGCGACAAGAAGTCGATTTCGCTCGGTGTGGTAGCGAAATACCGGTGATCCCACCCCACTTGATTGGGCGTGATGATGGCGGACGAGTGCCGTCGGACAGTACAGATGCCGCCAACCCGCTTTGCGGCCTCTCCACGCCAAATCAGTGTCTTCGTAATATAAAAACAAGCGAGTGTCGAAGACCCCAACGTCGTCGAGGTAAGCCGCCCGAAGCAACGTTGCTCCTCCGCACCATGCGAATACTTCACTCTCATCGTCGTACTGTCCGAGGTCGGGCTCCATGAAGCCTCGATCACCTGCGAACCCATACTCATACAGTTCGCTACCAACATTGTTGATCACGTCTTCACGAAAATCACCGATGTTGATGTCAACGGTCTCGTATACGGTTTCTCCGTCGCCGCCAATGACAACGTCCACCAAATCGACGTCGGTTTCGAGACGCACAGAAAGTCGCTGCTTCGCATTGAGACGAAGAGAGGCCGTCGCCGTGTCACCGTCGGGCAGTGCAAACCTCACCGTGGCGTGTTGTCGAGACCAGCGCGCTATTTCTTCATCGCGAGCCCAATCAGGGTCAACTTCTCCGTGAAATCCCTCATCAAATTGAACGATGTCATCGCACCGTTCTCCGTTGAGTCGGAGAGCGGTGACACATAACCCGAGTTCATCGCGGCGGCGTTCCGCCAACTGCTCGGTAATGGTGATGCGAATTGGGGCATACCGGTCGGCGAACAGCATTTTCGAGGCGACTCCACCGACATCGTCCGCCGATGACATTGTTTCAGTGAGTTCGCGCAACCAATTGGGTTCGACTGTTGCGTCATTGTTGAGGAGCGCAACGTAGTCGTACCGCTCGGCCAGTGCGCCATTGACGTCGTGATGAATTCCAAGGTTGCATCCTCCTGCGAATCCAAGATTCTCAAGGGGTTCAAGAACGATCACATCTGGAAATTCGTCGCGAGCGCGCTGCGCAACATCGTCAAGCGAACCATTATCGACCAACACGATTTCATAGCGGTCACGTGGCCAGTCGAGAGCGTGAAGTGACTGAAGGCAGGCGAGCGTCATATCTCCTCCGTCGAAGGTGAGGACGACCACTCGAATGAACGGGGTTGCAGCACTCATACCGTTGAACCTGTCCTCAACGCCGACTGTTGCAGCAGCCATTCTCGGAGTGCTTCAGCGACGTGCGTTACAGTCCACTGCATCGCGTGCGATCTCGCTACGTCGCCAGCGCGTTGGGCCGCATTGCCATCGCGGAACGCTTCAACTGCGTCGGCGGCAGCATTGACGTCGCCGCTGTCGATGACAACTAGACCCTCGTGTCCTTCACCATGGGTTGTCATGTCACTGATGACAGGTACACCGCGGGCAAGCAGCTCACAAATGGCGGCAGACATCTGGCCGGGGTGCCCCTCGCGGAATTGAACCGCACATCGCACATTCGTCAGCAGACCATCGAGCGCTGATTCGCTCACACGTCCATGTATTGCCAAACGCCCCTCCAACCCGAGCTGCATCGAATAGTCGATAAGTTTCGTGCGCTGTTCGCTGGTGATCGACCCGATGAGATCGAGATGAAGGTCGTCGCATTTCGCAAGTAATTGAATGAGTTCTTCGGGCCGCTTGTTGTCGTCAACAACTCCAAATGACACGACTCGGTTGCCGCCAACTGCAGATTGCGAGCGAGTCGGGTGCGCCAACGGAATCACCGTTATCGGCGGAAGAGATGCCCCATATTCGGCAGTCAAGGCTTCTCGTCCCTCTTGTGAGGTCACGATGATTGATCGCGCTTCCTTAATTGCCTGTTCAAGTCCGGTGATTCCACAGCGGTGAAGTTCTTCCGGATTCATCACGTCAACCCCGACTGAGTGCTCGACGCCAAGAGCGCTCAGTCTCTGTTTCGCCCAACGCTCCCCTCCCCCAAAGTGTGCAGGACCGATCACCGCACCGAGAGCAGTAGCTTCGTGTAGCCACAGGTGTGCATCACCCACTGCCGCGCGTTCGAGACTGACCGCATGATGCTCAGATGACCCGAGGGTGATGACGAGGTGATCGACATCGTGAGACCGAAAGGTTCTACCAATTGACCCAACTCCGACTGCAGCCCTCTGTGTCGCACGAGAATTCAGCCGCTCATCAAGTACTGAACAATCATCGAGAGCGATGACGTCGTCGCCGTGCGGCCAGTGTTCGAGCACCATGTGGGTATACGGACCGATCCCTGAAGCGGACCGCGGATGAGGTGCTGCGAACGCAACTGACAGCGGCTTCGTTGTTGGTGTTCTACGAGGCCGTGTCGGTTGCTGGAGCGCCGAAACAATTTCAGCACCAACCTGATCAACCGTCCACCGTTGGAGACGTTGTGTCTCTTCGGTCAACACATGCTGACGGAAGTGCGCATCGTTCAGCGCGTGGTCGAGCAGCCGAGCGAGATCCTCGACGTAATGGATGGCCGCCGTGCCTAACCCTCGCCGCTGCCATGGAGGATCGATCTGCAGTTCGCGAATGTCGTAAGCAGTGTCGTCGCGATAAAGACACAGCAGCCCGACGCGCGAGGTGTTCACGCAGAGTTCGATGCTGTCCATCTCGCCCCACTGCTTAGCGAACAGTTGGGTATCCCAGTGCCATCCCAACCGTTCGTAGTAAGCCGTCATGTTGCGACGAATGAGCGTTTCAGCAAAGGTCCTATCGTTCGTCGCGCGGAACACCGGCGTCATGGCTTCTCGCTCTATCGCAGACAAAAGGTGGATGAAGGACCTGCAACCGTTACCCCAACTGGAAGGGATACACCGAGCCAATGTTCAGCAGCTGCGTCAGCTCATCCAGCGCGGTGAGCACCTCCGTCGCGAGCTGCGGGTCGGCCAAGTCGTCGGTGGCGAGGCGGTCTCGGTAGTGGCGGCTCACCCAGGCGGTGAGGTCGTCGTAAAGTGCATCATCGAGCAGCACGCGACCGCTGAGGGCGGCCCGCTCGGCCTCGCTGAGCACCACGCGCAAACGCAGGCAGGCGGGGCCACCGCCGTTGCGCATGCTCTGCTTCACGTCCTTGACGATCACTTCGCCAATGGGGTTATTGCCTGCCAGGATGAAGTCCTGCAGCGTGCGCCACACGGCTTCCCGCTCCTGGCACTCGCTGGGCACCACTAGGGTCATGGTGCCATCCGGGTTGGAGAGCAGTTGCGAGTTGAACAGGTACGACGCCACCGCGTCTTCCATGCTCACCGCTTCCACCGGCACCCGAACGGGAATCAGCGGCGTGCTCATCTTGGCGCGCAGCTCGTCCAGCGTGCGCTCTTCATCGAGAAATGCCATTTCGTGGTAGAGCAGCACCGGGCCGTTGCCCACGGCAATCACATCGTTGTGGAACACCCCAGCATCGATGGCCTCCGGGTGCTGCTGGGCAAAGACGGTCTGGGCGTCGCTCAACCCGTGCTGGCGGGCCACCGCCTGGCTGGCTTCCAGCGTTTGCCGGGCGGGGTAGCGCTTGGGTTC
>CALCBR010000072.1:0-37135 GCA_937897105.1 uncultured Acidimicrobiaceae bacterium
TGTTCAATCACGAGGGTCCGCGTCGAGGGCTCGAATTCGTCACTCGCAAGATCACTAATGCGGTTGCTCGCATCAAACTCGGTCTTCAAGATGAGATCGTTCTTGGAAATCTCGATTCAAAGCGTGACTGGGGGTATGCGGGTGATTACGTCCGTGCAATGTGGCTCATGTTGCAACATGACACCCCTGAAGATTTCGTGATCGCAACCGGTGAGACGCATTCGATTCGAGAATTCCTCGATCTTGCGTTCGCTGAAGTCGGTATTGACGATTGGCAACCGTATGTCCGCCAAGATCCAAAATTCCTGCGCCCTGCCGAAGTTGACCTGCTGATCGGTGATGCGTCGAAAGCAAAGGAAACACTTGGCTGGGAGCCTGAGGTGTCGTTTGCGCAACTGGTGAAGATGATGGTCGAGAATGACCTTGAGATTGAGGCTGCGAAAGCCCACCTTCACGGCTAATCAGTTACTGATCACGTGAGCGTGCTGAGGCGCCGCCGGAGTCGTAACCCAAAGGCGATGACGGCCGCTGCCGATGATGCAACGAGTCCGATTTCAATTCGCTGAAAGACGTCATCGCTCGACAGCCATGTGCCGATGACGAACGTTATGAGCGAGATCACCCAACCGAGTGCCACGTAAGCATGATCTTCGAGCGCGAGAACTGCTTGGCTTACTGCGAGCGCCATCATGTAGAGCGCACTCGAAAGGGCGAGCATGGTAAGGGTGCGGCCGCCGAGGTCAGCGTCGTAGACCAACCTCAATGTCCATGGTCCGAGAAGAGCCCCGAAGATGGTGCCGGCAACACCGATTCCAGCAACAACGATGACGAGCAGGCGCAGGCCGCGCCGAAACTCGTCGAATGAGCGCTGTGCGGCTAGCCGAGCAAGGCGAGGTAACAGGCTTGCCTGAATCGCTTGAAACATAAAGAGCGGCACTCGTGCGAGCAGCACCCCATAACTGAATCGAGTGACGGCGTCAGCCTCATTCTCGCTGGCGAGAATATTCGCAGCGATCGGGCCGGCGTTGAGCAACACGGCGGCACATGCAGTTCCGAGGAGCAGCCACCCGAAGTTTTGAGTGATCTCTCGCCACTGAGCCGGAGGGCCAGGCTCGGTGCGTAACGAGCCGCGCAGACCGATTGCGACGACCGCAAAAAGCGGGGCAACGGCGATCGCAAATGCGTAGGCGCCAGCGGCGGTGATGCCGATGGCGGTGAGGGCGACGGTGCCGGCGATTTTCATGACGCCGTCAGAGGCAACGACGACAGCAAATGGGGTGAATCGACCTTGGCCTGAACAAATTCCTCGTGAAAGGTGAACCGGCGCATACGAGAGAAAGCCGATGATGAGGGCGGCAAACATCAACCAATCACCCGAGAAATACGAGCCGGTCAACCATGGTGACGAAATGGCGAGCCCAACGACGACAACGATTGACACCACCAAGGTGAGAGCTGCAATCTTGGTCACGACCGGGCGTCCACCTTCACCAAGAGCTCGTCGATGGGCGAGTGCTCGGCCGAGCTCTTGTTCGATCGGCAGAAAGAAACCTGGGGCAAGAGCGAACATCGCAAACCACATGGCTGCGATCGGAGCGAACTCCTCGTCGCCACCGAGTGCGGAGGCTCCCACCCTAAAAAACGCGTAGGTCGCAGCCCCAGCGATGATGAGCCCGATAGCAATGGTGACCGCGCCCTCGGGTAGGGCTCCACCAGTAGGTGGAGCGTCAACTGACGCCTCTCGAGATGAGAGTGAAGATTCGGCGTCGGTCACGGGTGGCAACGCTATCCCTTGTTGAGGCCGCTGACCGACCACCGCCGGCCATGACAGATAGTCTCGCCGGGGTGGAGGGAGGAGAACTCGTACCCGTCGTTGCGGTGCTCGTTGCCAACGAGAGCACTAGTGACGTTGAGGCATCCCTTATCGCATTACACGGCCAGTCGTATGGTGCGCTCCGAGTGCTCATCGCTGCTGACTCACAGATGGTCGCCGAAGTCGAAGCGATGATTGCGCAAGACTCGCATCACCTTGACCATGATCACCTTGACATCGTCGCCGAAGTCGGGTCAGCAACGCTCACCGATGTTGCCAACGAGGCGACCGGGCTTGTCGATGGAGATAACGGCTTATTTTGGCTGATTGAGTCGGGAACAATTCCCGAGCCGCATGCGCTTCACCACCTTGTCACCGAGTTGCTGGAAGCGAATGCTGCTGTTGTCGGGCCAAAGATCGTCAATGCCGATGACGCAAACCGTCTCCAAGCGGTAGGGATCACCGTCGATCGACTCGGTGAACGAGTCGATCCCCTCAATCTCGATGAGGCCGACCAAGAACAGCACGATCGCGTGCGCGACGTGCTTGCAGTCGATGCGAGTGGCATGTTGTTGCGGGCCGATCTTTTTCGAGAACTCGGTGGTTTTGCCTCGCCAATGAGCGCGGGGACCGCCGACGTCGAGTTGTGCTGGCGAGCCCATTGTGCGGGCGCTCGAGTGATGGTTGTTCCTGACGCCGTCATTGCCCGTCCGCACGAGCGCATCGCGGCACTGATCGCATCGAGAAGCGCGAGTCGATCACAAGTCGTACGTGACGAGGTTGACACGGTGCTGGTGACTGCATCGGCACAGCAGTGGGTAGCGCGAACGCTGCAGATCTTCGGTGTCTCACTATTTCAACTCATCCTCGGCGTCTTCCTTGGTGCGACTCGACCTCCGGCTCGCCGCCTTGCGGCAGTGCTGTCTGCACCGTTTCGTGTGCGCTCGCTACGGGAACGTCGCAAGCGTTTACGCCCGCTGAGGTCGGTGTCTGATGCGGAGATCCTCTCATTGCTCTACCCGATTTCGAGCCGGTTGACGTCGATCGTGAAATCTCGTGACGACGATGTTGTGGTGACAGCTGGAGCTCCGGTGGTGAGGCAGCGTGAACGAACGTACGGCCCTACCTTGGCCTGGTTCCTCATCATCCTTGGGCTCCTGATTGGCTCGAGAGAGTTCATTCGCTCAGGGGTCCCAGGTGTTGGGGCATGGCTTCCCAACACAGAAACCGCTGGCGAGTTGTTACGGCAGTGGTGGGATCCGTGGGATTCACGAGGTGTGGGCCTGATGATGGCGACCTCCGGTGGGGTAGTTGTGCTCGGTGCCCTCAGCGCAGTACCGCTTATCGGCTCATTGCTGACCGGCTGGGGGCTTGGAGTCGGAGCAATCATCATCGGGCTGATTGGGCTTCAGCGATTGACCGGTGTGTATTCGACGACGCAACCTCGAGTTGTTGCGTTGGTGATCTACGCAGCAGGGCCCATCGTGCCATCAATGCTCGGTGCGGGTGATACCGCTGCTTTTGGGGTGTATGCGGTGCTGCCATGGGTGGTGCATCTCGCTCGACAGCTTGCCGGCATCTCTGTTGCCGATGTGTCGACGGTCGAGGGAGATCTCGTCGACGGTGTGCTCCCGGTGTCGGCTGCACAGCGCCGGCGGATGATTGCTGCAATCGTATTGGTGACTGCGGCGGGCGGATCGTTTGCCCCGGTCGTGGTTCCGGTCGTGGTGATGGTGCTCGTCATGGTTGGTCTCTCTTCATGGCTGATGAGGTCTCCCGCGCTCGTAGTGGTGCGTTGGTTTGTTGCTGCAGGAGCGGCTGCGACGAGTTGGTTGTTGCTGTTGCCATCGAGCCTCGGTTGGCGGTGGAGCACACTGACCGGCGGTGAGTTGGCGGGTGTTTCGGTTGCTGATGCTCGTGATGCGGTGTCATTCGGTGGAGAAGGCGGACTTGGTGTTCTCGGTATCGCGCTCGTGGTGCCGGTCATTGCTGCATTGCTCATTACCAGGGCGTGGAGACTGACGTGGGCGGTTCGTGGAGCGTCTCTTGTCGGTGTGAGTCTGTTGCTGCTCCTGCTCATCGGAAGGGGCGTGGCAACGGCGTATCTTCCGCCTGCCTCAGTGCTGTCAGTGGTGATGCTGTTTGGCGCCACACTTCCCGCAGCCGGAATTGCTGGCGGGTTTGGTTCTGATGTGCTTGACCGAGCCTTCGGCTGGCGGCAGCCGCTTGCGTTGGGCGCGAATCTTGCGATGGCGGTGAGTGTTGTTCCGGGGATCTTGTCGGTGGGCGGTGGTGATTGGGGTGCCAGCGCGTACCCGATCTCAAGTGTTGTCGAGTCACAGTTTCCTTCGAACTCATCAACTGGCGTCTACCGAGTGCTCTGGGTGGGTGACCCGCGGGTGTTGCCTGTCCGAGGGCATGAGTTCGCTCCCGGTATTTCGTTCGTCATTACCGACTCGGGAGGCCTGACGCTGAGCGACACAATCGTGCACCCGGAGGGCGATGATGCACGCCTGGTGAGGGATGCCCTCGCAGTTCTCTCAACAGGGTCGACATCTCGGGTTGGCCGCCTGCTCGCCCCGCTTGGCATCCGCTTTATTGCAGTTCCGCTCGCTGATGGCGTTGCCTCAACAATCGATGATCCGATCGCTCCTCCAGACGGTCTTTCTGCCGCGTTAGCGGCCCAGCTTGATGTTGGGGTCATCCAGTCGCCGCCAACGATCGAGGCATTTGTCAATCGGTCGTGGATTCCACCCGCTGCGTTCCTCACTGGCGGCGCAGCGGATGCCTCTCGAAATGCCGGCGCGGGCAGTCTGCTGCTCGCTGATTTCGATGGGATCACCGCCGTTGAGCTTTCAGCTGACGGCGGAGAAGAATTCGTTGACGCAGTGATGGTTCAAGGCCCTCAAATGTTGTCGGTGCCCTCTGAAGGGGTGCTGCATCTTGGAGTCCCGTTCGACCGGCAATGGCGGGTGACGCTTGATGGTGAAACGTTGTCGCCACGGGCGGGTTTCGGCCAGACGGTGGCGTTCGACATTCCAAGGGGTGGTGAGATCACCGTCGCGTATGACACCCCAATGACGTCATATGTCATAAAGGGAATTATTGCCCTCGCATGGTTCGGGGTTCTTCTCGCAGCGACGCGACCTGAGCGGCGCGTGCGCCAGCGAAACCGTGTCGCAGAGGCTCCGATGATGGCGTTCACGCACCCGAGCGGTGATCCCTTCGAGCCCGAGGCGGTGGACTCATGAGCACAGACGCCTCACGAAGGGGTGGTCGATTCAATCGGCGACACCCGATGCTGGTTATTGCGTTGCTGTCGGTGGTGGGGCTCGTCTGGCTTGCGCGACAACCGCGAGATGACATCAGCGCTGCATCATTCAATGTCGCTCCAGAAGTGTGGATTCCGTATGTCCCTTCAGATGACATTTTGGAGAGCACCTGGTTTTGTCCGGGTGTGCCAGCGACGGGTGAGACCGACGTCGGTGGTGCTGTCATCGTGACGAATACGAGCGATCAGCCCACTTCGGCTCGTGTGACGTTCCTCAGTGACATCGCGGCGGCGCGCACGAAGATCGTCGATATACCTGCGTTCGATCGAGTGCAGGTCGACGTTGATGCTGAGCAGCAGGGAACATTCGTCGCAACATCGGTCGAGATTCTTGGCGGCGGTGGGCTAGTTGAGCAGCGAGCGTTTTATCCCACGTCGGCAGGCCTCGGTCAGTCGGCAACACCATGTTCGATCAATCTCTCGTCAGAGTGGTATCTCGCCGAGGGCTATACCGTCGATCTCGCAGAGCAGGTGTTATTGCTGTCGAACCCGTCTGCTGACCAAGTCGTGGTCGATGTTGCGTTTCATACAGCCTCGGGCACGATTGAACCATCGGTGTATAACGGGCTCCCGGTACAGCCTTACTCGGTTCGAGTGATTGATGTTGGGGTTGAAGGTGGCGGCGCGCGAGGCGAGGAATCGGTAGGTGTTTCGGTGCGGGCTGCTCGGGGCGCGTTGATGGTCGGCCGATCGATGACGGCGGACGATGACCGACGTGGGGGAACATCGATCTCAATGGCAGCACCACTACTTGCCGACCGTTGGTGGTTTGCTGATGGCGTGAAAGGCCCGCAGGCATCGGAGCGGTTCTCTGTGCTCAACCCGACCGATGAGGCAGTAACCGTTCTTGCAACGTTTTTCCTGTCCGACAACGTGGAAGATGTCGCTGGTGAGGCCGTCACCTCGGTGATAGAGGTCGCGTCTCATGACGTAGCGGTGATCGATGCCGGAGCGCTGGCCGAGTTGCCAGAGGGTGACCACTCGGCGGTGTTTTCCACGCTTGACGGGCGATCAATTGTTGTCGACAGGGCGTTGACTCGGGTGAGCCCGAGCGGTGTGAAAGTGACATCGATTGCGTCGGGTGTTCCAGAGCGACGTGATGGGCTGGCTCCAACATCATGGCTCGTCGCAGCTGGACCCTCAGTTGAGGTCGAGTCGGGCTTGGTCGTCATCAATCTCGATGACGTTGATCGAGAGGTGTCGCTGTCGACCTACGGCTCAAATGGGCTTGTTGCGGTGGAGGGCTCAACACAAATGATGCTCCCGGCAGCATCTCGAATTGTTGTCGACCTTAAGGAGACGGGAGTGCTCGGTCGCCCGATTGCAGTTGAATCAACCGGTCGTCTTCTTGTTGAACGCCGTGTGCCAAGTTCAGATGCGTTCTCGTCGGCGTGGGCGATTGCAGGGATGCCCTGCTGCTGAACTGGGCTGCGTTAGTCGCATGAATGTCTGCTGCTGGTAGAACATCATCGTGCTCCAACTTCTGCTTGCGTGTGTGATTGCGGTCGTCATCATTGCGGTCGTGAGGTGGCAGCAGAATCAACGAGGGGCCGATGCGCCAACCCAACCGTCATGGCAGTTCCCGGCCCAGCTCGACCCAACTGATTTCGAGTCGTCGACTGGTCAGTGGTTGGTTGTCGTCTTCACGTCATCAACCTGTTCGACGTGTGCTGATGTTGCGGCGAAGGCAGAGGTTCTTGCCTCACCTGCGGTGTCGGTGACCACGGTTGATTATCTCGAACAGGCCGACCTCCATCAGCGTTATGAGATTGATGCGGTTCCGACTGCGGTGATTGCAGACGAAAACGGCGTCGTCAAACGAGGTTTTATCGGCCCGGTCACCGCAACCGATTTATGGGCAGGCCTTGCTGAGGTTCGTGAACCCGGATCATCCGGCACAACAGACGGTTGCTCATCTGCTGACTAGACGTTTGACGCACGACCCCAGAGCCAGGGCCGTACTCACGCGTGTTAGCTGTCCTGAGTCGGGCTATTCAGGGCTTCCCAAGACATTCGCTTGAATCTGCTCATCGGTGCCTGATTCGGTGAGGCCTTGCTGAATGAGTTCGGCGACATGCGGGCCATCGATCGTCTCGTGCTCGAGGAGCGCTTCTGCGACGAGTTCGAGCCCGCGGTTGTGCTTGGTGAGCAGTTCCCGAGCCCGATCTTCTTGACTTGTCAAAATCGAAGCGATTTCCTCGTCAAGCATTCGAGCGGTCTCGTCGGAGTATTCACGGCCGTTTGACATCAGATCTTCACCAAGGAAGACCTGCTGCTGACTTGACCATGCCATCGGGCCAACCTTGTCGCTCATGCCCCATTCACGAACCATGCGGCGAGCGATCGATGTCGCCTGCTCAAGGTCGTTCGCAGCACCAGAGTTGAGGTGTCCGAAGACGAGAATCTCGGCGACACGGCCACCCATTGCTTTGCAAATGGTGTCCTCAAAATATTCCTTCGAGTACGTGTGGCGTTCCTGAGGGAGACTCCACGTCACTCCGAGCGCCATTCCGCGTGGCAAGATCGTCACCTTGTGAAGCGGATCGCCATTGGGTAGCACGGTTGCGAGAAGAGCATGGCCGGCTTCGTGGAACGCAGTCGCCCGCTTCTCTTCTGCGTTAAGGATCATCGATTCCCGGCGAGCGCCAAGCACGACCCGATCTCGAGCGTTTTCAAAGTCGATGCGCTCGATCTCATTCGAACTCCGCCGCACCGCGATGAGAGCAGCCTCGTTGACGAGGTTGGCAAGGTCGGCGCCAGCCATTCCTGGAGTTGCGCGTGCCATCGTCGACAGGTCGACATCGTTGCCCATCCGCTTATCGCGGCTGTGCACTTTAAGAATCTCGAGGCGCTCTTGATATTCGGGGAGCGGCACGACGATCTGGCGGTCAAAGCGCCCAGGGCGCAGAAGCGCCGGATCGAGGATGTCAGGGCGGTTGGTTGCCGCCATGATGACGATGCCCTCTGACGTCTCGAAACCATCCATTTCCGACAGCATCTGGTTGAGGGTTTGCTCACGCTCATCGTGACCGCCGCCGAGGCCTGCGCCACGTTTGCGACCGATCGAGTCGATTTCGTCGATGAAAATGATCGCTTTCCCCATGCGACGAGCCTGCTGGAAGAGATCTCGGACACGGCTTGCGCCGACACCGACAAACATTTCCATGAAGTCAGAACCGGTGACGCTGAGGAATCCAACCCCTGCCTCACCTGCCACCGCTCGGGCGAACAGGGTCTTGCCGGTTCCGGGTGGGCCGACGAGGAGGATGCCCTTCGGAACCCGGGCGCCAATTTCTGCGAACCGCTCAGGCATGCGAAGGAAATCGACAACTTCGGTGATTTCTTGCTTCACCCCGTCGTAACCGGCGATATCGGTGAAGGTCGTCGTCGGCTGGTCGGAAGAATACGTCTTCGCTTTGCTGCGACCGATTGACATCACATTGCCCATCTGGCCCTGTGCACGGCGCTGCATCCACATGAAGAAGCCGATGATGAGCATGACGGGGAGCAGTAACCCGGCGAGGTTGAGCAGCCAATTAGATGATGGGGTGATGAACTCGTAATCGACACCGGTTGAACGAATCAGTTCTTCATCGGTGTCTGAGAGTCCTCGTTCGCCGCCACCGGTAGAGGTGAATGATGAGCCATCGGTGAGAGTGCCTGAGATCTCTCCGGTGACGTTGTTGATTTCGATCGATTGAACGGAGCCATTACGAACTTCGTCGATGAATTCTGAATACGAGATTGCTGGGCCGCTGGGGCCGTTCAGCATGCCCGGCAAGATGACCGCAGCGAGAAAGAGGCCAACGGCAACCCAGGGAAGCCAGCGCCGCCATTGTGACTGATTTTCTTGGCCGTTTTGACGGTCTGATGAGTGCTGGCCTGAATTTCGGCGGTTCTCGCCGCGCGATTGATTGTTGCGGGGCGGGTTCGATCGGCCCTCGCTGCGACCCCGAGGGGGAGGGGGAGGTGGCGGAGGAAGGTTGTCCATAGCCCAAGGATAGAGGCATCCGCCGTTCTGGGCACGTCGTGCCCTACGGTTGTGACGTGTTTCGCCTTTGCACCAAAACGGGTTGTTCTGAGCATGCAACTGCAACGTTGAGCTACGAGTACCAGAATTCGCAGGTGTGGATTGATGGTTTGTCGCCTGAACGTGAGCCTCATTCGTACGATTTGTGCCGAGATCACGCTCGCCGTCTGACCGCCCCGCAGGGTTGGGAAGTTGTCGATCGACGCATCCAGCAACTCGGCTGGCGTGTCGCTGTCTGAACGATCTCCGTCTGTTCCGTTAGGGCAGGCGCTCGCACTGTGGTCGCTCGGCTGGTCGGTCGGGGGCATCGTTTTCGGGGGAGTGATCTACGCCCTTTCGTCGACAGAAGATGGAACCGGCACCCTCACATTGACTGCGATGGCGGTCGCGTCGTGGACCTGCCTGTTGGTGGCGTTGTGGACGGCGTGCCGCATGCAGGCGGTCGATTTTCGAACACTGTTTGGGCTGTCGTTTCGGTGGATCGATCTCATCGGTATCCCGGTGGGTGTGTTGGCTCAGGTGATCGTTGTGCCGGTGATTTATCTGCCGTTGAGGGCGATCTGGCCCTCAACCTTTGATAGCTCTGCCCTTGAAGAAACTGCAAAAGATCTTGTCGATTCCGCCGGAGGCTGGAAGACCGTACTCCTTGTGCTCGTGGTGGTGGTTGGTGCGCCGCTCGTCGAAGAGTTGGTGTACCGGGGCCTGTTACAGCGCTCTGCTTCAGCCAGGCTTGGCCCCGTCGGAGGGCTGTTTGCTGCGTCGATCTTTTTCGGTCTCATCCATCTTCGTCCGGTGGAGTTGCCGGGGCTTGCCGTTGCTGGCCTTGTATTCGGGATCATGCTGTTACGAACGGGCCGACTTGGCGCATCGATCATCACACACGCGTCATTCAACGCCACCGGGATCTTTGCGCTCTTACTCTTCAACTGACCTGGGCTTACGGGTGGGTGTTCTGTGAACCTTCGGCCGGTCGTGGCAGACTGGCAACGTGAGTAGCGAGGTCGAGGCACACGAGGGTTCCGACATTGATGGTTCCGACATCGATGATGGCGAAACCGCTTCCCGCGCACCTTCTCTGGTGCAGCGACTACTCCTGCGGCTTACCCAGCGTCCACGCCGTTGGCTGACGTCAGAGTGGGATTCAAGTCGCATCTGGAAGTGTTCGTTTACGGCGTTCTCACTCGCGGTGACGACGACGATCATGATGAACGTCGTTCATCTCAATCCGTTGAGCCCGGGTGCAGACCTCATTTTTGATGACAACACGCCAACCGGTGGTGACTTCGGAGCCCATGTGTGGGGGCCAGCATTCCTGCGAGACCACCTGCTGCCGGGCTTCCGCCTCAACGGTTGGACAATGGATTGGTATGGCGGCATGCCGGCGTACCGCTTCTACATGGTGTTGCCAGCCCTTGCCGTGGTGCTGGTCGACGTGCTGCTTCCGTATGGCGTTGCGTTAAAGCTCATCGGTGTGATCGGCTTGTTGACGCTGCCTGCCGCATGTTGGGGATTCGGCCGTCTTGCAAAATTCGCGTTTCCGATTCCTGAATTGTTTGCCTTTGCTGGCCTCGCCTTTTTGCTCGACGAAAGTTTCACGATCTATGGCGGCAATTTGAAGTCGACGATGGCGGGAGAATTCTCGTTTTCGATCGCCCTCACATTGGCGATGCTCGCCCTCGGCGCGTTGGCTGCTGGGTTGAGAACCGGCAAATACCGGGTGTGGACGGCGGCACTGATTGCAGCGGCTGCGGTGTCGCATGGAATTGTCCTCATCTTCATCGCAGTGGCGGCACTCGTGTTCACTGCCCTGTGGGTCGATGGGAACCGTTGGCGATGGGTGTTGACGACGGGCATCACCGCCTTTTTGCTCGTTGCGTGGTGGGTCGGTCCGTTCTTGATGAATCACGAGTACATGACCGACATGAAATATGGCCCTCGGCCAGAGGGAGCCGAGGATTCGTTCTGGGACATGTTTTTCCCGTTGACCGCGCCGTTAGACGTCATCATCTCCGTGCTCGCAATCATCGGGGTTTTGTGGAGTGTGCTTCGTCGCCATCAGAACGGAAGCGCGCTCGGCATAACCGGTCTTGTGCTCGTTGCCGGGGTGTACCTAGCTCGAGATTCGCTTCCTGTGATTGGGCTGCTGTGGAACCCTCGGTTGTTGCCGTTCCTCTACCTCGTTCGGTACATGCTGATGATGGTTGGTGCTGTTGCGGTCATGAATGTTGCGTGGAACGTCGTGAAGGAGCGGCACGCAATCCACCCGGTTGGTCATCGCGTTGCGACAGGCTTTGGAGCCATTTCGGCACTCTGTGTGCTGAGCGTGCTGGGCTTCATGTTTCAGGTGCTGCCAGGTGGAGGCATCACCACTCACAATGGTGCACAGGTGTACGGATGGGGGCCATTTAAGGCGACGTCAACAAACGTGAGGGCGTCCGGAGATGGGTGGTCGAGCTACAACTTCACCGGCTACGAGGGACGTGGTGCTGCGTACACCGAGTACCACTCGATCGTCGAGGCAATGGGGGCGCTCGGTGATGACCCGGCGCATGGCTGCGGCCGAGCGCTGTGGGAGAACAGCCCCGATAACGGTCAGTACGGCACAACGATGGCGCTGATGCTCCTCCCGTTCTGGACGGATGGGTGTATCGGGTCGATGGAGGCGTTGTTCTTCGAGGCATCTGGAACAACTCCGTATTCATTTTTGGCAACTGCAGCGATGTCGAAACAGTCATCGAACCCTGTACGTGAACTTCGATACGTCGATAACAACGCCTCCGTCGGCGTGCGGCACCTTCAAGACTTGGGCGTGAAATACGCCATGGTGCGCACCGATGAGGCAAAAGGTGAAGCCCGACAGCAGCCCGAGCTGACCCTTGTCGCATCGTCAGGCCCGTGGGAGGTCTACGAGGTAGCAAATTCCGACATCGTCGTGCCGCTTGCGGTGCAGCCAGTGGTGGTGAATGAGCGTGCGGGTGATCAACGTGAACGCCATCTCGAACTTGGAACGAGTTGGTTTCAGCATCCTTCAGATTGGGCTGCGATGCCAGCAGATGACGGCCCTGACTCATGGCAGCGCATTGATGCAGTCGTCGACGTGAGCCGGCAGGAGGGCGTGCCCGGAGGGCCGGGGCGTCGCGTCGACATTGTGGTTCCTGCCGAGCCCATTACCCAGGTTTCGCTTCCGGCCGTATCGATCGACAACGTGGTGATCGATCAGGACTCCATCGAATTTGAAGTTGATCAGACGGGGGTGCCGGTGCTCATCAAGGTGAGTTACTTCCCGAACTGGTCGGTTGAAGGAGCCGATGAGGTGTACCGAATCGCTCCGAATGCAATGGTGGTCGTACCAACGAGCAACGAGGTATCGCTGACATATTCCCGTACCGGCCTTGATTGGGTGACGGTTCTGCTGTCGCTTGCGGGCATCGGCCTTTGTATTCGCTGGCGTCGCGAGGGAGATCTCGACCATGGTCACTCACCTGCACCGGTTGAACTGGCTGCCGATGATGCTCCCGCCGACGATGTCGTTCTCATGAACGAGAGCGGCACTTCGTAATCGCCAGTTAGCCTCCCGGCAATGGCAGATCTTTCCCGGATCGTAAAAGCGTACGACGTTCGAGGTGTCGTCCCGGAGGAGTTCGATGTCGCAGCGGCTCGGGCGCTTGGCTCAGCGTTTGCCCGCTATGTGGGCTCAGACGCGATCGTTGTTGGACGAGATATGCGTCCAAGTGGGCCTGAGTTTGTAGATGCGTTCGCCGAGGGTGCCCAAGATGCAGGCGTCAACGTGATCGACCTCGGTCTCGTGTCGACCGACCTTCTCTATTTCGCTTCGGGGCGCCTTGATCTGCCCGGCGCTGTCTTTACGGCGTCACACAACCCTGCGCAGTACAACGGCATCAAGTTCTGTCAGGCGGGGGCTCGACCTGTCGGCATTGATTCTGGCTTGGCAGATATTCGTGATGCTGCGCAGGCGATGCTTGACGGAGACGTGCCAGAGGCAGCGGCAGAGCGTGGCCAACGCGAACAACGCGACATGCTCGATGCGTTTGTCGATCACGTCATGTCATTTGTTGATGTCTCGGCACTAAAGCCAATGCGTGTTGTTGCCGATACGGCGAATGGCATGGGCGGTCTCGTGGTGCCAGCACTCTTCGAGAGGCTCCCGATGATCGAACTCGAGGTTATGTACGGAGAGCTCGACGGCACGTTTCCGAATCATCCGGCTGATCCGTTGCAGCCAGCGAATCAGCGAGACCTTCAAGCGAGAGTGGTGTCGGGTGGATTCGACATTGGGTTGGCCTTCGACGGCGATGCCGACCGGGTCTTCATCGTTGACGAGAAGGGCGTTGGGCTGAGCGGGTCGGTGACGACGGCGATCCTGGCAGTGGCGATGCTGCGAGATCACCCGGGGTCGACCATCTTGCACAATCTCATCTGTTCGAAAGCGGTGCCAGAAACGATTTCAGCGCATGGCGGAACCCCGGTTCGCACTCGTGTTGGCCACAGTTACATCAAGACAGAAATGGCGAGTAGGAATGCCGTGTTTGGTGGCGAGCACTCGGCCCACTATTACTTTGCTGACAATTTCAGAGCAGATTCGGGTTTGATCGCGAGTCTCATCATGATCTCTGAACTCGCTCGTTCGGGCTCGACGCTGTCAGAGGTGCGCACGCCGTATGAGCCATATGTTGCCTCAGGCGAGATCAACACGGTGGTCGACGACCCCTCGTCGATCATCGACCGGGTTCGAGACGCGTATTCGCATTGCGAGCTCGATGAGCTCGACGGGCTTACCGTCGACGCAGGCGAATGGTGGTTCAACCTCCGCCCCTCGAATACCGAACCGCTACTTCGATTGAATCTTGAGGCTGCCGATGTTGCGTCGTGTGACGCTCATGTCGCAGAAGTGCTCGACATCATCACCGCATAGGTGTGCTGATTGCGAAGCAACTGCTCGGTACGCTGTAAGCGATCTGAAAAGGAGACGACATGTCACTCGACCCCCAGCTTCTTGACATTTTGGTTTGCCCCGAAGATAAGGGAGCGTTGGTGTACGTCGAGTCCGAAGGCGTGCTGTTGAACGAGCGGCTTTGTCGCACCTATCCGGTTCGTGACGACATCCCGGTGATGCTCATTGATGAGGCCTCTCAGATCTCTGACGACGAGGTGCAGCGGCTGCTTGCGATTGCTGCAGGTTGACAGCGTCCGTCACGGTTTCGATTCGCGACGTTAGGCTGAGGTCTTCGGCGGGCTGTCGTGATCGGGCCAGGAGGCTCCGGCTCGTTCCTCAATCAGAATTTCACTAAACGACTTCAGTCGAGGAGAACCGCCATGTCTACCCAAACCCGTATTTCGGCTTCGCAAGATTTCCGTGTTGCTGATCTTTCTCTAGCACCATTTGGCCGCAAAGAGATGTTGCTCGCTGAGCATGAAATGCCAGGCCTGATGGCAATTCGCCGTGAGTATGCCTCCACCAAGCCGCTTTCTGGCGCCCGCATTTCAGGCTCGCTGCATATGACGATTCAGACCGCAGTGCTCATTGAGACGTTGACGGCGTTGGGTGCGGAAGTTCGATGGGCCTCATGCAACATTTTTTCCACCCAAGACCACGCAGCGGCCGCGGTGGTCGTGGGGCCTGACGGCACCGAAGACGATCCGCAGGGCGTGCCGGTCTTTGCTTGGAAAGGTGAGACCCTTGAGGAATATTGGTGGTGCACCGAGCAGATGATGACCTGGGAGGGTCACGACGGGCCCAACATGATCCTCGACGATGGCGGCGACGCAACGCTGTTGCTTCACAAGGGTGTCGAGTATGAAGCAGCCGGGCAGGTGCCTGACCCGACCGAGGCCAACAACGCAGAACTCGCGGTCATCCTTGGGCTGTTGCAGCGCACGCTGAAGTCTGACCCAACAAAGTGGACGCGCATGGCGAAGCTCATCAAGGGTGTCACCGAAGAGACCACCACAGGTGTGAAGCGGCTCTACAAGATGGCGGAGGACAACACGTTGTTGTTCCCGGCGATCAATGTGAACGACTCGGTCACGAAATCGAAGTTCGACAACCTTTACGGTTGCCGCCACTCGCTGGTCGACTCGATCAGTCGTGGAACCGACATCATGTTGGGCGGCAAAGTTGCGGTCGTTTGCGGGTATGGCGATGTGGGTAAGGGCTGTGCTCAGTCTCTACGCGGCCAGGGTTGTCGAGTGATCGTTACTGAGATCGATCCGATCAATGCGCTCCAGGCCGCAATGGAGGGCTTGCAGGTGCTTCCTCTCGATGAGGTTGTCGGAGATGCCGATTTGTTTGTCACCGCGACGGGTAACGCTGACATCATCACCATCGACCACATGCGTGAGATGAAGCACAACGCAATCGTCTGCAATATCGGTCACTTCGACAACGAAATTGATATGGCTGGACTTGCTCGCTCAGGTGCGGTTCGTGATGAATTGAAGCCGGGAACCGACGTCTGGACGTTCGATGATGGTCATCAGGTGATCGTCCTTGCGGAGGGACGCCTTGTGAATCTGGGTTGTGCAACCGGTCACCCGAGCTTTGTGATGAGCTGTTCGTTCTCAAACCAGGTGCTTGCCCAGATCGAGTTGTTCAATCATCTCGACCGGTATCCACTTGGTGTTCACGTGTTGCCGAAGCATCTCGATGAGCGTGTCGCTACGTTCCACCTCGACTCGTTGGGTGTGCGGTTGACGAAACTCACCGACGAGCAGGCCGAGTACCTCGGTATCGAGCCCTCGGGCCCATTCAAGCCAGAGCACTACCGCTACTGAGCACCAACTGTTACACCCTTTCGTCATGCTGACGAGGTGGTGTTCAACAATCTGTTTCAATTCTGCCGAAGAGCCCTTACGCAGGTCGTCGACGCGGTCTGTCCGCCCACTTGTGCGGCGTGCGGTAGAGCCGGAGCCGAGGTATGCCGGTTGTGTCGATGCTCGATGATCGAGCAGTTGCGTTCGGTCTCGACAGGTTCACCGGTTGAGACCAACCGCACGATTGTTGGCGAGTTCAGCGGGTGTCTTCGTGACGTTGTCAACGGCATGAAATTTAAGAATCATCGGGGTGCGGCCAAGTATCTCGGCGGCCTGTTATCTCGGCGCATTATCGGCGATGGCCTCGTTCCGGGGGTTGATGTCCATGCGGTGACGTGGGTTCCTACCTCGGCGCGTCGTCGTCGTGAGCGCGGTTTCGATCCGAGTGAGCTGATGGCTCGCATGGTCGGCGCTCAGCTCGGTCTGCCGGTTGCTCGAACCCTGGTGAGGGCTGACTCGGGAGAGCAGAAAACCCGGAGCGGTGTCGAGCGTTGGAATGGCCCTGGTTTTCGGGGGCGGCGCACCAACTATTCGCGGGTGTTGTTGATCGACGATGTTGTCACCACCGGAGCAACCCTTGCCGCGGCATCGGGCGCCCTAAGAACTGCTGGAGTCAGCCACATTCATGTGGCTGCGGTTGCAGCAACACCGAAACGCGTTGCCGAAGGGCGTGAGGCAACACGCGAGCGATATCGGGCGGCAGCCTGAGAGCACCCGCCGATAGGCTCATGACCGCATGGGAATTCTTGATCGCGTCCTTCGCGCTGGTGAGGGAAAGAAATTAAAGGCTCTTGAGGGCATCGTGCCCGATATCGGCGCGCTCGGAGACTCGATCGGATCGCTGTCAGATGATGACCTCCGTCATAAAACCGTTGAATTTCGTGAGCGGCTTGACCGTGGCGAAACGCTCGACGATCTTCTCATCGAGGCGTTTGCAGTTACTCGTGAAGCAGCCACTCGTGTGCTGGGACAGCGTCATTACGACGTCCAGTTGATGGGTGGTGCGGCACTGCACTTCGGCTGGGTAGCCGAAATGAAAACAGGAGAAGGTAAAACCCTCGTCTCAACTCTGCCGGCCTACCTCAACGGGCTGTCAGGTAACGGCGTGCATCTCGTTACCGTTAACGACTATCTCGCTCGTCGAGATGCTGAGTGGATGGGCCAGCTACATCGTTGGCTCGGCTTGACGGTCGGCTTGGTGATTCCCGGTGTGAAGACCGGCTCGGATGAAAAGCGCGCCAGTTACGGCTGCGATATCACCTACGGAACGAATAACGAATTTGGTTTCGACTACCTGCGCGACAACATGGCGGGTCGATTGAGTGACAAAGTGCAACGCGGTCACGCGTTCTGCATTGTCGACGAGGTTGACTCCATCCTTATCGACGAGGCCCGAACCCCTCTGATCATTTCTGGACGAGTGGGCGATGCCGCAAAGTTGTATTACCGATTCGCGTCGATTGTGCGGACCCTCACCCGTGACGTTGATTACGAGGTTGAAGAAGACAAGCGAGTTGTTGTTCCGCTCGAGCCCGGCATCGAAAAGGTCGAGCAAGCCCTCGGAGTCGAAAACCTCTACGACGACGTGCAGGCAAACTTTGTCCACCAGTTCACGGTGGCGTTGAAGGCGAAAGAGTTGTACCGCCGCGACAAGGATTACATCGTCCAAGGCGGAGACGTAAAGATCGTTGACGAGTTCACCGGTCGAATTCTCGAGGGTCGCCGTTGGTCTGAAGGTATCCACCAGGCAGTCGAGGCAAAAGAGGGCGTCAAGATCAAAGAGGAGAATCAGACTCTCGCAACGATCACCTTGCAGAACTACTTCCGCATGTACGACAAGCTTGCCGGTATGACCGGTACTGCCTCGACCGAGGCGGCTGAGCTCATGAATACCTACGGTCTCGGTGTCGTTCCCATTCCAACGAATCGAGAAATTGCTCGACTCGATCAGGCAGACCTCATCTACAAAAGCGAAGTCGGAAAGTTCAACGCCGTCATCGATGACATTGTCGAGCGCCACGAGACTGGCCAGCCGGTGCTCGTCGGCACGGTGTCGGTCGAGAAGAGCGAGTTGCTCTCAAAGATGATGAGAGATCGTGGTATCGACCACGAGGTGCTGAACGCAAAACAACACACCCGAGAGGCAGAAATTGTCGCTCAAGCGGGCCGGCTTGGTTCGATCACGGTCGCAACGAACATGGCAGGTCGCGGTGTCGACATCCTTCTCGGTGGCAACGCCGAACTGCTCGCCCGGAGGGAGGTGCTGAAGGAAGGATTCGACGATGAGTTGCTCGTCGATGATTTCGCACTTCCACAGCCGTTGGAGCACATGCCCGACGACTTCCGCGAACAACGAGTTGCCGCCTTCGAGCGCTACGAGCATCACCTCAACCGGTTCTCCACCGAATGCAGTGAAGAGGGATCGAAAGTAAGGGAACTCGGCGGCCTGTACGTCATTGCCTCTGAACGCCACGACAGCCGCCGTATCGACAACCAGTTGCGTGGACGCTCTGGTCGCCAAGGAGACCCCGGGGAAAGTCGCTTCTATCTCAGCCTCGATGATGAACTGATGCGGTTATTCGCCACCGGCGCCCTGCAGTGGGCAATGGGGCGTTTCGATGAAGATGAGGCGATCGAAGCGAAGATGGTGACAAAGGCCATTGAACGTGCTCAGACCACCGTCGAGCAGAAAAACGCCGAAGTTCGTAAGAACGTCCTCAAATACGACGAGGTGATGAACGAGCAGCGCAAGATCATTTACCAGCGGCGCGATCAGATTCTTGAGGGGGCCGACCTGCGCTCTGCTGCCTACGAATACCTCGATGACGCCGTCGCTGATCTCGTTGGTGTTCACTGTGTGTCGGCAGCCACCGACGAGTGGGATCTCGACGGTCTCTTAAAAGAAACTGCGCTGTATTGGCCAACGACCGCAACGTCGGAAGAGCTCGGGCGCCTTCATACCTCGCAAGAAGTCACCGAGGTGCTGCTCGCAGAGTCGCGCAACCATTACGAGCAGCGCGAGGTTGAACTTGGCGAAGAGGTCATGCGTCAGGTCGAACGCCAAGTGATGCTTCGCATTATCGACCAGCGTTGGCGAGAGCATCTCGAAGAGATGGATTACCTGCAAGAGGGCATCAACCTTCGAGCGATGGGTCAAAAAGATCCGCTCGTTGAATGGCAGCGCGAGGGTTTCCAGATGTTCGGCGCAATGATGGCCGGCATTGCAAGAGATTTTGTGCGTTATGTGATGAACGTGCAGGTCACTCAGCCCGACGAGCCTCAACTCACGCCGAAGGTGCTGAATATGCAGCAGACCTCCAGCGAGTCGTCGAACGAAAGCGGATTTGCCTCAGCTCGCGCAGCGGCGGTCGCGGAAGAATCAGGTGCACCGGCACCGACGGCTGCGCCCCCTCCTGCGGCGAAGCAGCAGACGGTGGTGAAAGACGCGTTCGAGAAGACACCTCGAAACGCTCCGTGTCCTTGTGGTTCGGGTTCAAAATTTAAGAACTGTCACGGCGCAGCCTGACGAGAGAGTGCGATGCGCGACTTTACTGATGACATTCGCGACCTTGTTCGCCGGGTAGACGAAGCCTCTTCGTATCTGCATATTCCCGAAGGTCGTGACCGACTCGTCGAGCTGGAGGCGGAAATCTCCCGACCAGACCTGTGGGATGACGCCGATAAAGCCAAGGCGGTCAACGCTGAATATGCAGCCGTGAAAGATGACGTCGATACCTATTCGCAGATCGTTGCGTCGGTGTCAGATGTCGAGGTGTTGCACGAACTCGCGCGCGACGAAGATGATGCGAGCCTCGAGCCTGAAATTGAGGAGTCAATTGCCGCAGTTGCGGTTCAACTCGACCAACTTGAACTCCGCAGCCTGTTCACCGGTGATCATGATCACTCTGCGTGCATTGTGCAGATCAATGCAAAAGATGGTGGAGTCGATGCCCAAGACTTCGCCGAAATGTTGCTTCGCATGTACGGACGCTGGGCGGAGCGTCGCGGATTCGCAATCGAATTGAACTACCAGTCAGAGGGCACTGAGGCAGGTATCAACTCTGCTGAGGTCACGATTACTGGGCGTTATGCATACGGTTTGATGACCGCTGAGCGGGGAACACATCGCCTCGTGCGCATCAGCCCGTTCGATAACCAGGGTCGCCGCCAGACAAGTTTTGCGGCGGTTCAGGTGTGGCCAGTGATGGACGCACCCGATATCGACATCAATGAGGCAGATATTCGCATGGAGGTGTTTCGCGCATCGGGTGCAGGTGGCCAGCACGTCAACAAGACATCATCCGCGGTGCGCCTGATTCACGAGCCCACCGGGCTTGTCGCTTCCTCACAGGAAGAACGCAGTCAGTTGCAAAACCGTGAACGCGCGCTTGGACGTCTTCAAGCCATGTTGGCGGCGAAAATTGAAGAGGAACATCAGGCAGAACTCGACGCGATTGGCGGGAAGCAGGCTCAGGTCGGTTGGGGGAGCCAGATTCGTTCATACGTGATGCAGCCTTACCAAATGGTGAAGGATCTGCGAACCGAAGTTGAGTCGGCGAACGTGTCAGGCATTTTTGATGGCGACCTCGACGAATTTATGGAGGGTTATCTCCGTTGGCGTCGCTCATCGGAGGACGAGGCCTGAACCATTCGTTACTGAATGGCGAACTACCCTCGACGTTGTCATGATTCGGCTCGAAAATGTCACGAAGCGTTATTCGTCTGAGGTGGTTGCACTTGACGACGTGAGTTTCGAGGTACCGAAGGGCGAATTTGTCTTTCTTGTGGGCCCGTCAGGGTCAGGGAAGAGCACCCTCTTGCGGTTGATCAACCGTCAGGAACGCCCGGAAGAGGGCTCGGTATGGGTCGCAGGTCGTGACATTGTCGACATGCCTGCCAACCGCATTCCTCAACTGCGCCGAAACATCGGAAATGTCTTCCAGGACTACAAACTGCTCCTCAACAAGACGGTGTTTGAAAACATTGCTTTCGCTCTCGAAGTCATCGGAAAACCACAGCATGTGATCTCTCAGCAGGTGCCTGCCGTCATCGACCTTGTCGGATTGTCGGGCAAGGAAGATCGTTTTCCTCATCAGTTATCCGGTGGTGAGCAGCAACGTGTGTCGATTGCGCGGGCGTTCGTGAATCGGCCGCTCATTCTCGTGGCTGACGAACCAACCGGGAACCTTGACCCCAGCACTGGTGAGGGCATTATGCGGTTGCTCGACCGGATCAACGGCACGGGCACGACGGTCGTGATGGCTACACACGATCGTCGGATTGTCGATGCGATGCGTCGACGCGTTGTGCAGCTCGATCGAGGAGTGATTGTTCGTGACCAAGAGCGAGGTGTGTACCAGTGATGTCGCGCCTCAGATACATGTTCCGTGAAACCGGTGAGAGCATTCGCCGCAATCCAACTCTTTCTGTTGCTTCGGTTATCACCGCTGCGGTGTCGCTGCTCATTTTTGGGCTGACCCTCATCATTCAGCATGGCTTCGACAATTTGCTGTCCCAGTGGGAGGGCGGGGTCGAGATGATCGTCTATGTGAATTCAGGTGCAGGTGAAGAGCAGCGTCTCGTCATTGAAGACGCGCTGGGCCAGCAGCAGGGTGTGACGATCGAATCATGGTCATATTGCGATGTTGCGTGTTCACTCTCTGATGCCGATCGTCTCTTCGCTGGCGACCCGGTGACGAGATCGCAGCTCACCGAACTCAACATTCCGACGCAGTACAAAGTGGTTCCGCTTGACGCAACGCAGGTCGATATTTTGCGGGGCTTGCGTGACCGTTATCTCGAATTACCGAATGTGTATTCGGTGCAGCTCGCAGAAGAGCAACTCGATCTCATTTCGAAACTGCAGGGCTTTGTGTCGACGTATACGACAGGCCTGTGGATTGCGTTGATGGTTGCAGCATCGTTGCTGATTTGGAACACGATCAGAACAGCGATGTTTGCTCGGCGTCGAGAGATCGAGGTGATGAAGCTCGTTGGCGCGACCGACTGGTTCATCAGACTTCCGTTCATGCTCGAAGGGCTATTGCAGGGCGTCGCTGGGGGAGCGGTTGCATCGGTTGCAATGTGGTTCATCAACGGACGCTGGACGGCAGGGGTGGAGGCATTCCCCGCTAATTCGGGTATGACGGCTTTGGTCGTGGTCGACGGGTACGAATGGCGTGTCGGTCTGATCGTTGTGCTGTTCGGCGCGCTCATCGGCACAATTGGTTCTGGAACCGCCGCCTCCAAATTCCTTGATGTGTGACCTTCAGGCCATGATGTAGGGATGGCTGCACCTACCGACCTTGACCCATCTACCTACGAACACATCGAACTCGAGATTGCCGATGGTATTGCGACGATCTGGATGAATCGGCCCGACAAGATGAACGCGTTTACTGAGCTCATGCGGTACGAGATCATCGATGCTCTTGATCACACCGATGCTGATGATGATGTTCGGGCGGTGATCTTTACAGGACGTGGTCGAGCATTTTGCGCTGGGGCCGATCTGTCATCGGGCGAAGGCACCTTCTCTCGTGGCGGCTCAGACATTATGGGACGCAATGGTGTGCCTCGTGATGGTGGCGGAACCGTAAGTCTCAGAATCTACGAGTCGAAAAAGCCTGTCATCGGTGCAATCAACGGTGCTGCTGTCGGTGTCGGTGTCACGATGACTCTTCCGATGGATATTCGGCTTGCATCGACTGCCGCAAAGTTCGGTTTTGTCTTTTCGCGACGCGGCATTGTTCCAGAAGCAGCATCGAGCTGGTTCCTTCCGCGTCTGGTGGGCATCAGCCAAGCCATGGAGTGGGTGGCATCGGGTGAGGTGTTCCCCGCCGAAGAGGCGATGGCAGGCGGTCTTGTCCGATCGGTCCATGAGCCCGACGATCTGCTTCCCGCTGCGTACGCTCTCGCTCGCAAGTTGACGGAATCATCATCGGCGGTCTCGATTGCGGTCGCCCGGAAGATGATGTGGAGAATGCTCGGAGCAGATCACCCAATGGCAGCGCACAGGGTTGACAGCCGTGGCATTTTGGAGCGTGGCCGCTCTGAAGATGTCAAAGAGGGCATTAATTCGTTCTTCGAGAAGCGAGCACCCCAGTTCCCCGACAAGGTGTCTGATGGTTTGGGAACGATCTTTTCTGACTGGGACGACCCCACCTACGACTCGTAATCGTTGCGTAGGCTGTTTCTGTGAATGAAGAGCCGCTCTATGAGCGCGTCGGCGGCGAGGAGTTCTTCCGGGAACTTGTCGCTGCGTTCTACGACGGCATTGCAACCGATGCCCTTCTTGCGCCGCTGTACCCGGAGTATCCAGATTTTGAGCCGGCCAAAGAACGACTTGCGTTATTTCTGATCCAGTACTGGGGAGGCCCGCACACCTATATGGAACAGCGTGGGCACCCGAGGTTGCGCATGCGCCACCTCCCGTTTGTCGTCGGTGAGAAAGAACGTGATCATTGGCTCATGCACATGGCGTCAGCCGTTGAGAAGGTGTGCGATGGCCGCGATGGTGGCGCCGATATCGCGAAAGAACTTCTCGACTATTTCGTTCCGGCTGCCGATCACCTTCGTAACGATCAGCCGCTCGGACTGCGGCCATGACGTCGCCGGCGATCAAGGTGAATGACCTTGTTGTCGAGTACACGTCATCACAAGGCACGATCCGTGCGGTAAACGGCCTTGATCTCTCCATCGCTGAAGGGGAGGTCTACGCGCTGCTCGGTGAGAATGGCGCCGGAAAGACATCAACGGTCGAGGTGCTCGAAGGTCACCGCAGCAGAGTTGGTGGCCAGGTTGAGATTCTTGGCATCGACCCAACTGCCGGAGGGTCTCGTCGGAGGGAGTTACGTGATCAGATCGGCATCGTGTTACAAACGAGCGGAATCGAACCTGAGATCACGCCTCGTGAAGCGTTGACGCTATTTGGCGCGGTGTATCGAAACCCGTATTCCCTGTCTGACGTCGTTGACCGAGTCGGTTTGGATGACTTTGTTGATCAGCGCGTTGGATCTTTATCTGGAGGTCAGCGCCGTCGTCTCGACCTTGCGGTGGCGGTGATTGGTCGCCCTCGGGTGTTGTTTCTCGATGAGCCGACGACCGGCTTTGATCCATCTGCCCGAAGGAACGCGTGGGAACTCGTTCGGAGTTTGCATGCTGATGGAACGACCATTCTGCTCACCACGCATTACCTCGAAGAGGCCGAGTTTCTTGCCGACCGAGTTGGTGTGATCTCGCGTGGTGAGATGTTGGTCGAGGGCCCTCCCCGAGAACTGCAACAGGCGCACGGACGTAGCGTGATGTCGGTCGAGATCGCGGGTGCCGGTTCGCTCTCTGATGTTGAGGCATCGGTTGCGGCTGTGCTGGATGGAATCTCGTCGACGGTGGTGTGGCAGGGCGCGCGACTGCTCATCACGACTGAGGAAACCACGAAGGTGCTGGAGCGAATCACCAGATGGGCGCTATCGACGGGCGCTGATCTCAGCGAGTGGTCGATTGAGCGCCCTTCTCTCGAGCAGGTCTTTCTTGAGTTGAATGCCGACATCGATCGAGAGGGTGACGATGACTGAAGCCCGTCGATTTCCACCATCTCTGCCGTTGCTCATTCGGCAGGCGGGTCACCAGCTGCGACTCTTTGTGCGGGTTCCGGTCGCTGTCTTTTTCACGATCGCCCTTCCATTCGTGGTGTTACTTATCATCAACGCGACCTCGGGTGATCGTCTGATTCGCGATCCGAATGGTGAATGGCCGGTTGATGCGTTTGTGTGTGTCGCGATCGCCGCCTTTACAGCCGTGTCGGCAACGTTCACCAATCTTGCGAATATGGTTCCGATTCGGCGTGAAGAAGGTGTGCTGCAGCGTTGGAGGTCGACGCCGTTGCCCGTGTGGGTGTTCGTCGGCGGGCATGTTCTTGCTGCCGTAGTCATTGCAGTGGCAAGTGTGGTGTTCATGCTTGCAGTCGGTGTTGCGCTCTATGGAGTGTCGGTGCCGCTGAGTTCAATTCCTGCTCTCGTGGTCACCGTTGTGGTTGCGACCACTGCATTTGCGGCGATGGGCATGGCAGTTGCGGCATTAGTGCCGACGGCAAGTGCTGCATCAGGGGTCGCAAACGCAATCGTGTTGCCGATGGCGCTCATTTCAAACGTGTTTATTCCGATGGAGTCTCCGCCGACTGCGCTTGATATTGCTGCAAACCTGTTGCCGCTTAGACCTTTCGTCGATGCGGTGCAAGCCCCGTTGCATCCGGTTGACCCGACGACGGTTCCTCAGTGGGGTGCTCTTGGCGTCATCGTGCTGTGGGGGGTTGCAGGTTTCGCTTGTGCGGTTCGGACCTTTCGCTGGAATGCAGCCCCTGGCGGAAGCACTCGACGGCGACGGGCGGCCCACCAATCGGGCTGACGTCGGGCGGCAGCGAATTGTGCTGCGAACTGGGTTTGTTATCTCAACGCAAAGCAGGCGATTGCTGAGGCCGCAGCCGCATTCAACGAATCAACGTTCGACGACATGGGGATACGGGCTGCGATGCAGTGAGCCATAGTCGATGGTTGGAGCCCCGCTCGCTCAGATCCGATGAGTACTGCTCGTGGACGGCTGGGGTCGAGCTCTGCGGCCACACGATCGATCGGAGCGGCGGTCTCATCAGGGGTGAGCGCAATGAGGTCGCGTCGACCATCGAGGGCTTCGGCTTTGAGAAGGCCATCAAGATCTGATGTGCGTGCGTGAGGGAGCTCGAATGTGGTTCCCATCGCAACGCGAAGCGATCGCCGAGAGAGCGGGTCTCCGCTCTCTCCGTCGAGCAGCAAGCCGTCCCAGCCGAGTCCAGCAGCGTTTCTCACAATTCCACCTATGTTCGCTGGGTTGTCAACCTGTTCAACGATCACGAGACGGTGGGTTCGAGCGAGTAGCGAAGTAGCGCTCGGTCTTGGTGGACGCTCAAAAATCGCAACGATGGGGTGAGGCATGCCGAGTCCGGTGACGAGCCGGCGAATGTCATCACCTCCGATGAACACGTCGACGCCGAGGTCGTGAGCGATGGGTGGCACTCGTTGCTCGTCAGCGAGAGCAGCGACGGGTGTGCAGCCAGCTCGAGATGCTCGTTCAACAACGAGATCACCTTCGGCGAGAAAGAGGCCAGATCCGTGGTCGTCGCGCTTGTCGGCGCGTGTGGTGAGCCCGCGTTCTCGCAGTCGAAACAGAGCGAGTCGCTCGTCGTCAACCGACTCGATCTTGACGAATGGCATGTCAGAAGTCGGTATCAGAAGTGATAGGGGAAGGGCGACCAGTCAGGATCACGCTTCTCGAGAAACGCATCACGTCCTTCGGCGCCTTCGTCTGTTCCGTAGGCAAGCCTGGTGGCCTCGCCGGCGAAGACTTGTTGACCAACGATGCCGTCGTCGACAAGGTTGAATGCAAACTTCAACATGCGTTGAGCGGTCGGGCTCTTCCCGCAGATGGTTCGGGCCCATTCGAGAGCGGTGCGTTCAAGTTCGGCGTGATCAGCCACAGCGTTTACTGCGCCCATCCGGTGCATGTCGTCGGCTGAATACTCTGAGCCGAGGAAGAAAATCTCTCGGGCAAATTTCTGTCCGACCATTTTCGCAAGGTAGGCCGACCCATACCCTGCATCGAACGAGGCCACGTCGGCATCGGTCTGTTTGAATTTTGCGTGTTCGCGACTCGCAATCGTGAGGTCACACACCACGTGAAGGCTGTGTCCGCCACCTGCAGCCCAGCCGGGGACAACACACATCACGACCTTCGGCATGAACCTGATGAGCCGCTGCACCTCAAGGATGTGAAGGCGACCCGATCGAGCAGGGTCGACTGAATCCGCCGTCTCGCCATCGGCATAGCGGTAGCCATCTCGACCGCGGATACGTTGATCGCCACCCGAGCAAAACGCCCAACCCCCATCTTTTTGTGAGGGGCCATTGCCGGTGAGAATGACGCAGCCAACATCGCTTGACATGCGGGCATGGTCGAGAGCGCGATATAACTCGTCGACCGTGTGGGGGCGGAAGGCATTGCGAATGTCTGGACGATCGAATGCGATGCGCACGCATCCAACGTCGCGGGCGCGGTGGTAGGTGATGTCGGTGAAGTCAAACCCGGGGACAACGTCCCATTGGGAGGCATCGAAGATTTCTGAGGTGTCGGGGCGAGCGCTCATGACTCTATTGTCGCCGCTTCGGGCTCATTTGCTGTCATCGTTCCGCTGTTTGGTACCTCGCATGAGTCTGCAGTGTTGAGTCGCTGGCGGAGCGCGACGGCTAACAGAACCATCGATAACACGGCGAGGATCGGTTGGGTGGGGGCGAACCAGTCGAGTGCCCCAGATGTACCGAGTGCGATGACGACGAGTTTGTTGCAGACCGGGCAACCGATTGCGAAGAAGCCGAGTAGGCCGCCCGCGATTCCTCGGCGTTCGTGCGTGACGGGCTGTGGTTGAGCGACATATGTGGCGATCAGCAAACCGCCGAGCACTGAGGTGATGGCGAGGCTGGGATAACTCCACCAGGTGACGTCGACCGGACGCCCAAATAGGGGGTTTGGGATGACATCGGTGGGGAGACCGACGGCAAGAGCGACCACCACGGCGCCGACGACTGCGGTAAGCCATTGTCGTTGCCGCCAGTTCCGCATGGAAATGACGGTATCTGACGCGGAGTCGAGTTGGTCAGAGGCGAAGAAGCGCGGTGGTGGCGGCGGCCGCCAAGATCACCACGATGATGGGTGCTCGTCGCCAGATGAGCACAGCGGCAACAGCGACGCCTGCGCTTCGTGCATCGATGGTGAGAGATTTTCCGCTTGCGAATGTGAGTTGGGCAATGACCGCACTGACAACTGCGGCCGGGATGAGTGATCCGAGCCGTTCGAACATCGGAACTCTGCGCACGAGAGCGGTGCCGCCGTACATGCCGAGAAGGCGGAGGCTTGCCACACCGACGGCGAGCAAAATGATGATGGTCCACGTCATGAGGTGGCTGCCTTTGGCTCTGGCACCTTCAGGGCAACGACCGCTCCGGTGAGGCTGAGAATGATGGGGGTGCCTGCCGGCGCAATCGGAAGCAGTGCGGCACAGAGCCCTCCGCCGACGAGGGCAGCGATGAGACCGGGCTTTTGTCGCAACAGGTTGGCGATGATTGCAAGAAGCAGCGCGGGGAAGACTGCGTCGAGACCTAGCCGGTTTGCATCACCGATGATGTTTCCAAGAAAGACGCCGGTGAAGGTGCCACACCACCAGCCGAGATGCAGTGCCCCGGTGACCCACCAGAAGGCGGTGATGACTCCTTTCGGTGTGGTTTGTTGCATTGCGACACCGACGTTCGGATCGAGGCAATTTAGAGCGGCGCAGCTCCGTTGTAGGTGGCCTACCTGGATACGGGTGCCAAGGCTTGCTGCGAGCAGGCCAAACCGTGATGCGACGACCCACCCAGCGATGAGTGCGGCGAGTACGCTCCCGCCGACGTCACGCACGGCGATATATGCGAGTTCTGACGTTGCTGATAAGACGATGCCAGCTGCAGCGATGGTCTTCACGGCTGACCCAACATGCTCATAGACGAGGACGTTGACGGTGACGCCGATTGCAAAAAACGTGAGGCCGATACCGATAAGGGTTCCCCATTCGGGGCGAGCACTCGTGGAGGTCTCGGACATCTTGCGAGTTTTGCATAAGGGTCGGTGTGCTCATGCGCCGGAGTTCGTTCAGGTGAATTGCAGAGAGCACGGAAGGTTCGACTTCATCGACGAGGTGCGCAGTCGGTAAAACGGTCGTATGGATGATGTAGTGCTGTACGAGGTTTCCGACGGAATTGCGAAGATCACGTTGAATCGACCTGATCAGATGAATGCGTGGACTGGAGAGCTCAGCGATGAGCTGCAGGCCCGCCTCGGCGAGGCTGACCGCGATGACGACGTTGTTGTTGTCGTCATCACCGGAGCAGGGAAAGCCTTCTGCGCAGGTGCTGACCTTGGTGATGGCGAAAGCGGTTTTCTTCCGGTTTCAGCTGATGACGATGGTCGGCCCCGTCTCTGGCCGTATCAAGTTCGCAAGCCGATCATTGCGGCAGTCAATGGTCATGCAGTGGGCGTGGGCATCACATTTTCGATGCTTTGCGATGTCAGGTTGGTTGCAGAGGACGCCAAGATTCAATATGCCATGGTTCGGCGGGGCGTGGTGCCCGAGCTCGCATCACATGTCATTTTGCCGAGGGTGATCGGATTCTCAAAGGCAGCCGAGTTGATGTTGACAGGTCGGATGCTGTCGGGAGCGGAGGCAGCTGAACTCGGGCTCGCCTCTCGGGCGGTACCCGCAGACCAGGTGTTGACCGAAGCGATGTCGCTTGCTGCAGACATGGTCCGCGACGCCTCGCCGGTTGCACTTGCGGTATCGAAGCAATTGCTATGGCAAGGGGTGACAGCCGGTGTTGACGAGATGTTGAGCCGAGAGGGCCGCGTGATTGGTTCGATCGCTCGCATGCCCGACGCAGTCGAAGGAGTCACTGCCTTTTTCGAACGCCGAGATGCGGTGTGGTCGGGGAGTGTCAACGAGTCGGCTGACGACCTCCTGGAGTGTTAACGCTGCGAACTTTCGCGGTTAGACGAGCACCCAGGTGACACCGCCGATGTCGTGACGTTCTCCGACTCGTTGGCGGTCGGAGGCAACGAGATCGATCTGGTCGATTCCTTCGCCTCGAGGCCCAGCGTCCGAGAAGGTGACCGAGGTGGATACTCCAAGTTCCTCCCAACGTGCACGCATCGCTTCGGGGTCGTGGGCGCCAACCGTGACACCGGCGATCGACGAGACAACGGAGTTGTGACGGTGAGCGGTCCACGTGTTGCCGGCCCAACGCCACGATCCCTCAGGGATCGCTTCGTCAAGCGAAACGATTGCCCCGCCGACATCTTTCGGGTGGAGGTGCCGCCCACGAATGTCATGGTGATCGGCGGCCCAGATGATTCGCACGTTGCGATCTGCGAGGTCAGCAAGACGGTCGTCAAGGTCATCAACCTCGTGAAGCACCATGTAGCCGCTGTCACCCCCTCGTCGCTCAAGCATTCGGCCCCCTGCGGTGCCCTCGGTTACCGGGGTGATGATCTCAATAAATTGATCGCCAACCACCATGAGAGCGTTTGTCAGTCCGAACTCTGAGACGTCGAGGTCTCTGACACAGATCGACAGTTGAAAGGTTTCGCAGAGTGCTGTTGCAACCGGTTCAAGGTCATGGGCGACAAGGGCAACTTGACGAAGTCTGATCATGGAGTGATCCTTGCAACCTTGTGTCGCTGGTAGCGAGTCGGGTTTGCGCTCGTCCACAGCGTTGTCGAGCGGGCAGGATGCAACAACACGAGGTGAGGAGGTTCTGCAATGACTCGAGTGATGACCGAAGGACTTGAATTTCCAGAAGGGCCGGTTGCGCTCGACGACGGCAGTGTGCTCGTCGTCGAAATTAAGCGGCAAACGATTACGCGCTGTTGGCCGGACGGTTCAACAGAGGTGGTTGCAGAAACCGGCGGCGGACCCAACGGAATGGCGATTGGCCCTGATGGAGCGTTGTATGTGTGCAACAACGGGGGATTCGCGTGGCGTGAAATCGACGGAATGACGGCACCGGGCCATCAAGGAGATGACTACGTCGGTGGGTCAATTCAACGCGTCGTGATCGAAACTGGCGAGGTCACCACCCTGTACACAGAGTGCGACGGTCACCAACTGCGTGGCCCAAATGACATCGTCTTCGACACCAACGGCGGGTTCTGGTTTACCGATCTTGGCAAGAGTCGTTCTCGAGATTCTGATAACGGCGGCCTTTATTACGCCCTTGCTAACGGATCCTCCATTGTGTGCGCGGCATACGGATTGACGAAACCTAACGGAGTTGGCCTGTCGCCCGATGGTTCAACGGTGTACGTGGCAGAAACATCGGTCGGGCGTGTCTGGAAATGGGACATTGTGAGTCCGGGTGTTGTCGAGCGAGGAACGACGCCGCTCGCCCATGGCACCTTGCTCTACGGATTCGATGGGTACCAGCTGCTTGATTCGCTCGCAGTAGATGGTGACGGCAACGTGTGCGTTGCCACATTGGTCACCGGCGCCATCAGCGTGATTAGCCCCGAAGGTGAGCTGCTCGATCAGGTGCACGTTCCGAAATGGGATGCGTATGTCACCAATATCTGTTTTGGTGGACCCGACTTAACGACGGCATATGTGACGTCCTCGGGTTGGGGTTTGCTGTACGAGATGCCGTGGGAACGGCCCGGGCTTCGTCTCAACTATCAGTGACAGGTTTTGGTTTTGACATCATCAGTGCCCCCACTGATCCGACCCCGGCCACGCATGCGCCGACGATGAATGTTCGGACGAAGTCGCGAGGGTCACGGCCTTCGCCGAGAACGGTGAACATCGACTGAATGCCGGTGAGCATGCCAATGTTCATCAGGGTGGAACTCATGCCGTTTGCAATGCCAAGATCGGCGCTGTCGACCGCGTTTGCGACTGCGATCGAGTACGACGGTGATGCGAGACCCATTGCGATACCTGAAAGTGAGAGGCCAATGATGACGAGTGTCAGGTTTTGAGATTGCGCGCCGCCGATCCACGCAGCCATCGAAAGCACCATGAGAACCGAGCCGATCAGCAAGAAGAAGCGTTCGCCGAATTTCCCTGATAGACGTCCACCGAGTGGAGAGGTCAGGCTGAAGAATGCAGGCCTGAAGAGCAAAATGAGAGCGATAGCTCCCACCGAGTAACCAAACAAGCTCGCCAACAAAATCGGGGCGATGAGAAACCCACCCATGTAGGCAAATTGGCTGAGAGGTTGACAGATGAGCGGCCCGGTGAAGTTGCGCAATTTGAAATAGTCGAGACGAAGCATCGGATGCTCGACCCGACGTTCAACCCGAAGAAACAAGCCAATGCCCACCACGGCGCAGACTGCGAGGAAGAGCGGCACAGGTGCGGTGAAGCCCGAACGGCCACCGAACTCGAGGAAGAGAAGGAAGCCCAAGGTTCCAACGGCGAGGGTTGCGGCACCAGTCCAGTCGATCGGAACATCGCTATCGCCGCCAGACTTTCGAAGTGTGCGCCATGAGGCGGTGGTTCCGATAATCGCAAGCGGGAGGAGTCCAGCGAATACCGAACGCCATCCGAACGCTTCGATGAGCGGTCCGCCAGCGACGAGAGCGAGGACGGGCGCCCCGGTCATGGTCATCTGGAACCAGCCCATCGCCTCGCCGCGTTGTTCGAGAGGGTGTGCGGCCATGATGAGCGCCATCCCTGTCGGCATGGTCGCAGAAATGGCGAGACCGACCAGCATGCGGGCGGCGACAAACGCCCCTGCTGACGGCGCAAGTGCGCAGGCGAGGGTTCCGAGCCCGAGCAGTACTGCTCCGATGAGAAATATCTTCCGGTGGCCGTGACTGTCCCCAAGTCGTCCCATGATCGGGGTGGTGACCGCCATCACCAAGAAGAGGCCGGTAACCGACCACGCGAGAAAGCCCTCAGATGAGTTGAGGTCATCGGCGATGGTCGGAAGCGATGCAGAAACAATGGTCATCGATGACGTGAACACGATGACGGTGGTCACGACAGTGATGAGAACTCGCTTCGCGTAGCGGGGGTCGAGCTCGGTATCTGTTGTCGCCACATTGGGGGAGCTGTGGGCGGTCACTGCGATGACTTTACGAGATAACACCTGCGTTCACTCGCATCGAGGTCTTGTATGCGGTGAAGCCCACGGTTCGGCACCGTGGGCGGTTCATCGGTACGTTCACTCTGTGGAAAGCAATGATCTGGCGCCACCGAATGCCGCACGTCGATCGGTAGTGCTCTCGTCGGGCGTCGAGCTTTCCGTTATCGATAACGAGCGCAATGAGGCATCGAGAGCGTGGTTGCTCGTTCACGGTCTTTCCTCTAATGCTCGATTATGGGATGGTGTGCTTCGTCGCCTCACGGCTGAGGGCGACCGGGTGATTGCGGTTGACCAACGGGGCCACGGCCATTCGCAGTCGTCGCCGAGCGGTTATGAAATGGGCATCGTTGCCGACGACCTTGCCGAACTGGCGAAATCTCTCGACATCGCGCAACTCTTCCTCGTCGGTCAATCGTGGGGAGGCAACGTCGTACTGGAGTGTTCTGCTCGGCACGCTGGGTTGGCATCGGGGGTCGTTGGCGTCGACGGTGGCTTCATTCGCCTAAAAGATCACTATCCGGAGTGGGAGGCATGTTGGGAAGAATTGGCGCCCCCGGTTCTTGAGGGCGTTCCTCTTCAGCGGATTGAGCAGTGGCTCGCCCAGTCTGCAGCCGATTGGCCTGAGGAGGGTCGACGCGGAACCCTCGCGAACTTCATCGTGCGTGAAGATGGCACTATCTCTCCCCGGTTGAGCCGCAACGACCATCACGATGTGCTCGCAGGTTTATGGCGTCATGAGCCCGCCGATGCGCTGTTGCGTACGACTGCACCGGTGAGATTCTTTGTCGCCGACAGCGGTGATGCAGACCGACGAGCTCAGCGCCGATCTGCGATCGATGCGCTCGTCGTTCAGGGCGGTAGCCGAGTTGATGCGGTCTGGTTTGAGGGGGCTCACCACGATGTGCATGCGCAGCGCCCCGACGACGTCACTGCGGCTTTGTTGGAGTTCGCAGGCCACCATTCTTGAGCCTCTGTTGAAGCGTCGGTGAGGCGGCTGTGATGCGCCGTTCCCGACACGAGTTGTCTCGTTCGTGGAAGAATGACCACGGTGAGCGGTCACGAACAACGACGAGACGGGGAAAGTCGCAGCAGAAGTGTGGTGCTCACCGGGTTTATGGCGACCGGCAAATCGACCGTTGGCCGACAACTTGCCGCACGGCTGCGTTACGGCTTTGTCGACACCGACCGCCTTATCGAAGAACGGTTTGGTCCGGTTCCGGAGATCTTTCGAACTCAAGGCGAGGAACGCTTCAGGGCGATTGAGCGTGAGTTGGCATCCGAGCTTGCTGCGTTGCCTGCGCTCGTCATTGCAACCGGTGGGGGGATGCTTGTCGACAGTGCAGTGGCAGACGTCTTTATCGGCGCCGGCTCATTGGTGGTGAGCCTTGTTGCCGATGTTGACACGATTTATCAACGCGTCGGTGGAGAACGGGCCGGAGAACGACGGCCGATGCTTGCGGTTGCCAATCCCCGACAGCGCATCGCAGAACTTGTTGCAGAACGAGAATCGGCGTACGCAAGGTTTCCTCAGGTGCGGACCGACACCAACTCATCGGCACGGATTGTTGATGAGATCGTTGCGCTGATGTAGTTGGTCAGAGGTTGCAGCCAACATGGTCAGCGATGACGTCCGCTGCATGAGCAAATGTTGAGGCAGCATCGCCCTCGCCTTCGTTCGAGGCGAGCACCCGCCAGATCTCTGCTGACTCTGCGAGTGTTTCACAGTCGCGGCTTGCCGCCAGGTTGGCGATCGTGATGAGGTCTGCCGGGATTCCACGGTCAAATTCGATTCCCGAATCTTCGGTGATGTCGATCGCTCGACCGTCGAGAGCGATACCTGTGAAGACCGCAGGGTCACCGTTGTCGTCGGGAGGTTGAAGGCCGGTAAGCGCAATGACGGGGGCTTCCTCGCAAAGTGGAGCGTTCGATGTCCGCTGTCCCGAATGTGTGCGACATCTTCTGGCCACCACTTCGAGAGGCGAGAAGCCGAGAACCCCGGGGTGCTGAGCAAAGGCCGTCTCAAATTCGCTCAGAGAGTCACAGATTTCCATTGCGATGTCGAAAAGTTCGACGGTCTCATCGATATCGATGGCGAGGGCGGCTGCATCAACTCGACGTTGGCACGGATCGGTGGGGGCCGCAGATGGAGTCTCTGCCGTGCATGCGCTCACAGTGAGCACCAATGCTGCGACGGCAAACGACCACCGACGGGTGATCGAGAAAGACTGCATCTCTCTATGTTGCCCGCCGACCGAGGGTCGGGCAAGGCATGCAGGTAGTGTCATAGGTCTGGCGACGTGGCCGAGTGGCTTAGGCAAGGGCCTGCAAAGCCCTGTACATGGGTTCGATTCCCATCGTCGCCTCTGAGAGATCGGGTGGTTACAACCTCCGATCCTCCCGCAAGGGCGTGGAGTCTCTACTGTCAGTTCATGACCGGAGATTCGACGCGCATTTTCCCTATTGAGGATCCATCCCCTGAAGTAGCCGACTTTATTGACCGCGCCGGGCTGAAAGGGCCAAATGGAAAGCCGATCAATATCTTTGGAACCCTTGCTCACCACCCAGATCTTCTTCGTCGGTGGATGGTGTTTGCGGGCCACATCATGGCGAAGAATACGCTGTCGCCCCGAGATCGTGAGATCTTAATTTTGCGTGCCGGGGTGCGTTGTGGCTCCCGCTACGAGTTCGCGCAACACGCCCAAATCGCAAAAGATTGCGACCTGTCTGATGATGACATCGAGGCGACGAAAGGCCCGATCGACGCATGGCCCGGATCAGACCTCGAAAAGGCATTGTTGTCAGCCGCTGATGAATTGCACGCCCGCCAACGAATTGATGACACGACGTGGGCTTCGCTGTCAGAGCATTACAGCACCGAGCAACTTCTTGACATCGTGTTTACCGTCGGTCAGTACACCCTGGTCTCAATGTTGTTGAATACGGCAGGGGTTGTCATCGATGACGGTATTCCCGACCTGTTGTGACCGGCGGACGAGGCCGTTTTTTGGCGTTGTACCGATTCCAGTCGCACGAGGTGGTCAGAACCCGCTACCGTTACCCGAATACGCCGGCGCTTCGAGCGGTTGGCACACACCTACACCTCAGATGAACGCACCCGAATGACAACCACAGATGCCCTAACAAGGGTTGTTGTGCCCGGACAGCACTTGCTTGCGCCGCTGTGTGGTCCGCGAGATGTCAATGTGCGGGCGATCGAGTCAGCGTTTCCCGCGGCATCGATTCAGATTCGTGGCGATGAGATCCTCATCAAGGGAAATGAGTCAAGTCGTGTCGGCCGGCTCTTTGAAGAGTTGATCGCACTGATCGAGCGTGGCCAAGAGCTCGATGATGTCACGTTGGGTCGTGTAATTCAGATGGTGCAAGCCGATGAGCGACCCTCAGAGGTGCTTACCCATCAGGTATTGCGAGGTTCTCGCGGTCGCCACGTGCGTCCGAAGACTGCGGGTCAAAAGCGGTACGTCGATGCGATTGAGCGCAATGTCATCACGTTTGGAATCGGCCCTGCCGGTACTGGGAAGAGTTGGCTGGCGATGGCGATGGCGGTGAAAGCGTTGCAGGCGAAAGAGGTTCAGCGCATCATCTTGACGCGGCCGGCCGTTGAGGCTGGCGAACGGCTCGGATTTTTGCCTGGTGACCTGATGGCAAAGATCGACCCGTATCTCAGGCCGCTGTATGACGCTCTGTACGACATGATCGATACCGACGGAGCTCAGAAGTTGCTTGAGCGAGGGGTCGTTGAGGTTGCACCGCTCGCATTTATGCGTGGTCGAACCCTCAACAATTCGTTCATCATTCTTGACGAGGCTCAGAACACGACACCTGAGCAAATGAAGATGTTCCTCACCCGAATCGGTTTCGGGTCGAAGGTTGTTGTTACCGGTGATGCGACTCAGGTCGACGTTCCCGACGGTCGGAGTGGTCTCAGCGGGTTGCAACACGTGCTCGACGGAATCGACGGTTTGGGTTTTGTGAGGCTTGGTGCTGGTGACGTTGTCCGTCACCGAATTGTCGCTGACATTGTTGCGGCCTACGAAGAGCGGACGTCGTCATGAAGGAGCCGTCAAGTCCCACCGACGGCAGCCAATCGCATGCGGTTGTCGTCACCGAAAACGCCCAAGACGTTGTACACGTCGACCTTGATCGGTGGGGGCGTCTTGCCGAGGCCGTTCTGCGCGCCGAGGGTGAGTCGGGTGAACTGACGCTCACCTTTGTTGATGCTGCCGACATCATCGACCTGAAAATTGAGCATTTCGGTGACGCAGGTGAGCACCCAACCGACGTGCTGTCATTCCCTCTCGATGTCGATGTGAGGGAAGGCGATGATGTACCTCGTCTGCTCGGAGACGTCGTCATTTGTCCCGAGGTCGCCAACCTCCAGGCATCAACCCACGCCGGAACGTTTGATGACGAGA
>CALCBR010000073.1:0-4770 GCA_937897105.1 uncultured Acidimicrobiaceae bacterium
CCCAGTCAGCACCGATCTCTGTGTCATTCCACGCAACGCCAAGTTCGTCTGCCGGGTTGTAATACCCGTCGACGAGATACGTCATCACCACGTCGGTCACTGCGGAGAACCCGTGGGCAACACCTGGCGGGATGTACACGCCCCAGTGGTTCTCACCTGAAATATCGAAACATGCCGTGTTGCCATCGGTTGGGCCACCCTCTCGAAGATCGTGCAAGACGACTCGTGCGGTTCCCATCGGCACGTACCAGTAGTCAGCTTGGTGCAGGTGGTAATGCAATCCAACGAGGGCACCGGCCTGTTTATTTGACCGGTTCGACTGGATCATCTCGCGTGAGTTCGGAAACCACTGTCGGCGGTAGGTCTCAATGAAAAGACCTCGCTCGTCACCATGCAATGTTGGCTGAACGACATAGACGCCGTCGATCTCAGTTCCGATCGCATCGGCTAGTGAAAGTACGTCAGGCATAGTTCCCTTTCGAGTAGTAACTCAGCTTGGTTATTCGACATCGATCTGGCAGTGATCGCCCACCATGAGTTGGAGCGAACGTGGTTTACGACGAGTACGAATAATTTCGGCATGCGACCCGATCAATGATCCCTCGAGTCGAGGGATGTCGCGAATGGTCGAATCATCCATGATGACCGAATGCTCGACCTCGCTGCTCACGACCGAGCACCGCGCCCCGACCGCTGAAAAGGGCCCGATGAACGCGTCACGGACTTCAGCGTCAGGCCCGATCGATACAGGTCCACGAATCGTTGAGTTAATGATGCGAGCTCCTGCCGCAATGTGCACTCGACCGTCGATCACCGATGACTCGTCAATGTCACCATCGATCTGGCTGTCGATGCGCTCGAGCAACAACCGGTTGGCTTCGAGAAGCGGGGTGAGTTTGCCGGTATCGATCCACCAGCCGGTGAGCAACTCACAGCGAACCCGTCGGCCCTGGTCGACAAGCCACTGAATGGCATCGGTGATTTCGAGTTCACCTCGCGGCGACGGCTCGATTGCGGCAACTGCGTCGTGAATCATTGCGTTGAACAAATACACGCCGACGAGCGCAAGATCTGAGGGCGGGTCAGCCGGCTTCTCGATGAGTTGCATGACATTGCCATCACCGTCAAGGGTTGCGATTCCGAATCGGTGCGGGTCTGGAACTTGTTTGAGGAGGATCTGAGCGTCGGGTGATGTCGCTCCCGAGCGTTCCCGTTCGAACGCTGCGGTAAAGGCTGCGAGATCTTGTTCGAGAAGGTTGTCGCCGAGATACATGACAAAGTCATCATCGGCGAGAAAGTCTTTGGCGATGAGCACGCAGTGGGCAAGGCCAAGTGGCTCATCTTGGGGGATGTACGTGATGGCTGCTCCAAACTGGGAACCGTCACCAAGAGCTTCCATGACTTCGTCTCGGGTATCGCCAACGATGACGCCAATCTCGGTGATGCCGGCATCGACCATTGCTTCGATTCCATAGAACAGGATCGGCTTATTGGCGACCGGCACGAGTTGCTTCGCCCGAGTATGTGTGATCGGGCGAAGTCGGGTTCCTGCGCCGCCAGCAAGAATAAGAGCCTTCACAGTCGCGAAGGCTAACTGATACTCGTCACTCGGTCGCAGGAGCGGGGCCGATACCCCTGAAATAGTCGAGAATTTCGGCCGATCCTTGCCCAAGTCGAAGCACCGACGCGCTACCGACCGTGTCACCGTAAACGGGTAGCGAGTATCTCGTGAATCCGCCCGAATACGCCTGTTTCAATGCGGCCGCAGCGAGAAACGGATCGAGCGTCTCATCAACTTTCACCGATGCTGATACCGCAGAGATGAGATCTCCTGATGCAAACGGTTGGTCGGTGAGGCGAGCAATCGCACCATCGGCGGCTGCATAAATGAACTGCTGCTGGCGTTGGGTGCGACCGATGTCAGCCGTCGGGTCGGTTTGCCATTTGCCTTCACGAAACTCCTGGTAACTGCGGCTCCGGGCAAATGCCAAGGCTTGCAGCCCATCGAGCAGGTTGCAGCCTGCCGGCTGGTCGAGTCCGGTCTTCAGATCTCGGGTGGGGTACGGGAAGCAGATCGTCACTCCACCAAGTTCATTCACGATGTCGCGGAAGCCAACAAAGTTGACTTCGACATAGTGGTTAATGGGGATACCAAGCGTTTCGACAACTGTGGCCACCAGTCGTTCTGCGCCGCCGTTGTACGCCGCGTTGATGCGATTGCTCCCACCGGTGCCGGGAATTTCGACCCACAGGTCTCGGGGCAGACTCACGATCGCGGCTCCCCCGTCACGTTCTCGTCGCAACACCATGATCGTGTCTGCCCGCCGGCCGCTCACCACATTGGTGTCGCCGATCACACCAAAATCTGGATCGTCTTCATTGATCCCCTCTCGGGTGTCTGAACCGACGAGTAAATAATTCTCCGATGGCAGGTCGACCGGATCGTCGAGAATGTTTCCGTTTTCGTCAACGAGATTTCCATCGGCATCAACCGAGCCAGCGAGTAACTCGCTGAGGCCCTCGACTCGTTCGACTTCTGCCACCCGGTTGTCTGCAGCGCGGGTAAGGCCGACGACCGCCGATGTTGCAACGACCACCATCACTAACAGCATCGTCGGGATCGGCGATTTCATTAGCCAGCGGGGCACGGCCTCACGTTAATCATGAACACGGCTCTCGAGGACTCACCCCGTACCGCTGTTAGCGGAGGTGGACGACGTCTAGCGGAGGTGGACGACGTCGCCAGCGTGAAACCGATGGGTGATGGCGCACTCATCAACGACTTCGAGCGATCCGTCAGGCGACACCCCAACAGCCCGGCCGGTGACTGCCTCTGAAGAGGGCAGTTCAACTCGAACGTGGCGGCCGATCGTGCTGAGGTGGGTGCGATACCGATCGGTGAGCTCATCTTCCGAGCACACGAGCAGGTCGTGGAGTGAGCTGAGCAGTGCTCGAAGCACGTCAATCGGCGAAAGCGGATGTCCTGCGATCGCCGCAAGTGATGTTGCGCCCGCAGGTGCCCAATTGGTGTTGACGCCGGTGCCGATGATCACCGATCCGTCCGCGGTCATCGTCGACAGCATTCCTGCGAGTTTTGTGTACTCGCCTCGTGGACTCGTGTCTGACTCGATCACGATGACGTCGTTTGGCCATTTCAACGACACGTTGCCAACCTCGAAATGTTGCGCCGCGGCAACGATGGCGAGCGCAACCGCATGCTGTAGGTGTTGCGGGTGGGCGGTGGGTGGCCGAAACAGCATCGAACACAACAAGTTCTCACCCGCTGGGGCCTCCCACCGACGGTCAAGACGTCCGCGGCCGGCGGTCTGGACGTCGGCGACGAGCACGGAACGATCGGGCAGATCGCTCGTCTCGAGCCGCCGAACGAGTTCGTCATTCGTGCTTCCAATCGAGTCGAGGCGCGTCACATGCCAGCCCTCGATCTGAAGACGAACTTCGTTCGGAGGATGGTTGTCGCGTGTCACCTCGCCTACATTGTCATTCGTGCTCAAAAAGATCCTCATCGCCAACCGAGGCGAAATTGCTGTTCGTGTTATTCGTGCTGCCCGAGAGATGGGTATCCAGACGGTAGCGGTGTACTCCGAACTCGACCGAAATGCACTTCATGTGCGTCTCGCCGACGAGGCTTACGCTCTCGGCGGTCAGACGGCAGCGGAAAGTTACCTCAACACTGAGGCGATTCTTTCCGCTATCACCGAAAGTGGCGCAGACGCGGTTCACCCTGGCTACGGCTTCTTCTCTGAGAATGCTGACTTCGCTCGGGCGATCACCGCTATGGGTGTGGCATGGATCGGACCTCCGCCTGAAGCGATCGATGAGATGGGTGACAAGGTGTCGTCTCGTATCGCGGCCCAGCGTGGTGGTGCTCCGATCGTTCCGGGCACAACTGAGTTCGCTCAAGGCCCCGATGAGATTCGTGCGTTCGGTAACGAGTTCGGGTGGCCGGTCTGCATTAAGGCTGCCTACGGCGGTGGCGGTCGCGGCATGAAGGTTGTCGAATCTGCCGATGAGGTCGACGATGCAATGGCGAGTGCGCAACGTGAAGCAAAAGCCTTCTTCGGTCGTGACGAGGTCTACGTCGAGCGTTATCTCACCTGGCCTCGCCACGTTGAGGTTCAGTTGGTGGGCGACACGCAGGGCAACGTGGTGTGGGTCTCCACTCGTGACTGCTCGGCGCAGCGTCGCCACCAGAAGCTCATTGAAGAGGCTCCAGCTCCTGGCCTGCCCGATGGTGTTGAGGAAGCGATGGGTGAGGCCGCAGTGAAGGCAGCGAAGGCTGTCGGCTATCACAACGCAGGAACGGTCGAGTTCATCTACCAGGAGGGAGAGTTCTTCTTCCTTGAAATGAATACCCGCCTTCAGGTCGAGCACCCGGTCACCGAAGAGATCACCGGAATCGATCTCGTCGAGTGGCAGATCCGAGTGGCGTCTGGCGAAGCGTTGCCGATGACTCAAGAAGAGGTCATTGCCCGTCGCGACGGAGCCGCTATCGAGGTGCGCATTAATGCGGAGGATCCTGCCGGTGGCAAGTTCTTGCCGTCGCCCGGCCCGATCGAGTCGCTGAAGACGCCAAGCGGGTTCGGTGTTCGTTTCGACACCGGCTACGAGTCTGGTGATGAGATCAGCCAGTACTACGACAACCTGGTCGGCAAACTCATCGTGTGGGGTAAGGATCGCCCAACGGCGATTGCTCGAACAATTACTGCGCTGGAAGAAATGGAAGTGAAGGGGGTTGCGACGACAATTCCC
>CALCBR010000074.1:0-12980 GCA_937897105.1 uncultured Acidimicrobiaceae bacterium
CGAATGGTTCCAACATCACAACCGTCGCGAGGGCTACCGCAATACGTGGGCGGAATTCTTCGGTGAGTACGACCTGTTGCTATGTCCAACCGCTGCCTCGACTGCATACCCGCATGACCACACCGGAACGCGAGCGACCCGCCGCATTCCGATCAACGGCGGAAGTGAACTCGTCGTCGACCAATTGTTCTGGGCCGGATGGTCGTGCAACTCGTATCTTCCCGGAACGGTCGCACCAGTTGGTCTCTGTGCCGACGGCCTGCCCGCAGGAATTCAGATCGTCGCTCCACATTTGCATGACCGTCGTTCGATCAGGTTTGCTGAACTTGTCGAACGCGAACTCGGAGGGTTTGTTTCGCCCCCTGGCTACGAGTGAGCCCGATGAAGGCTTCCTTGAGTGGCATTACCGTCCTTGCCTTAGAGCAGGCGGTGGCTGTGCCGTTTGCGACCCGTCAACTAGCCGATCTTGGCGCGAGGGTCATCAAAGTTGAGCGGCCCGGAGAGGGTGATTTTGCTCGCCACTACGACGCTCGTGTGAAAGGGCTCTCGAGTTACTTCGCATGGCTGAACCGCTCAAAAGAGTCGATTGCTCTTGACCTTAAACAGTCGAAAGCCCAATCGATCGTGAAAGAACTTGCGGCATCGGCTGATGTCGTGGTGCAGAATCTTTCGCCGGGAGCGACCGATCGGCTCGGCCTGTCATCAGCTCAACTGAGAGAGGTCAACCCGCAACTCATCACCGTTGACCTCACAGGGTACGGACGAGGTGGCCCACTCGAAGATCGCAAGGCGTACGACTTGCTCATTCAGGCAGAGGCCGGGCTGCTGTCGGTGACTGGCTCTGCGTCAGAAATGGTTCGCGCCGGAATTTCGGTTGCCGACATTGCGGGGGGAATGTACGTGTTCTCATCGGTGCTTGCTGCACTCGTTCATCGCGGTACTTCTGGCGAGGGAACCGAAATTGAGGTGTCGCTGTTTGATGCACTCATCGAATGGATGGGCCACCCGATCAACTACGGCCTGTACACGGGGGAGGGTCCGGTTCGAGCAGGTGACTCTCACCCATCGATTTACCCGTATGGATCATTCGCTGCGTCAGACGGGCGGGTGCAGTTCGGCATTCAGAATCAACGCGAGTGGGAGTCGTTCTGTGCCGACGTGTTGCAGCGACCAGAGGTGACGACCGATAGCCGGTTCGCAACCAATGACGACCGTCATCAACATCGTGCTGAGCTGTTGGCTCTTATCGAAGATGTATTCCGCTCGTCAACGGTTAGCGAGGTTGCAGGTCGGCTCGACGCTGCAGGTATTGCGAACGGACGAGTAAATGACGTCGCCGGAGTGATTACGCACCCAAATCTCATCGAGCGAGATCGATGGCGGTCGATTGAAACTGCCGGTGGCAGCATTCAGACCCTGCGACCCCCAGCGATCATGCATGGCCATGACGAGCCGATGAGTGCGATTCCTGAGGTCGGCGAGCACACGACGAGCATTCTGCGTGAACTGGGCTATTTCGATGACAACATCGCTGAGCTCGTCGCAGCCGGTGCCGTCGGCAGGTAGGTCAGCGTTTTGTACGGCGATCGACGAGCTGGCGGGCGATGACATTGCGCTGAATTTCGTTGGTGCCCTCACCGACAATCATGAGCGGGGCATCTCGGTAATACCTCTCAACGTCAAACTCGGTTGAATATCCGTGTCCGCCGTGAATTCTGATGGCATCGAGCGCTACCTTCGCAGCCATTTCAGAGCAGAAGAGCTTCGCCATTCCTGCTTCGAGGTCGGCCCGCACGCCGCTATCGAACCGTTCGGCGGCGTGATAGTTCAGCCGTTGGCCGGCAGTGATCTGAGTTGCCATATCGGCGAGGAGATTGCCGACCGACTGGTGGCGCCAGATCGGTTGACCGAAGGTTTCTCGCTGGGTTGCATATTCGAGGGCATCATCAAACGCGGCGCGTGCAACTCCGATCGCTCGTGCGGCCACTTGAATGCGTCCAATCTCAAGTCCGCCCATCATCTGGGTGAAGCCTTGGCCTTCCTCTCCGCCCAACAGGGCCGATGCAGGAACAAAGCAATCTTCGAATGAGAGCTCACAACTCTCAACACCTTTGTACCCAAGTTTCGGCAGGTTGCGGCCCACGGTGAAACCCGGAACTTTCTCGACGAGCAAAATCGAAATTCCGGTATGCGCAGGGGTTGCTTCCGGGTCGGTTTTGCACAGCAGCGCAACGACATCTGACATCCGGGAATTGGTGATCCAGGTCTTCGCCCCATTGATGACGTAGCCGTCGACACCGTCCCGAGATGTTGGTCGCGCAACGGTACGAATCGCTTGGAGATCAGACCCGCCATCAGGCTCGGTGAGCGCCATCGTCGCCCGAAGTTCGCCAGTTGCCATGAGCGGCAAGTAGCGCTCTTGTTGTTGAGGGGTGCCGTGGCGTGTAAGCAGTTTTGAGACCACTGAGTGTCCGCCGAATGCACCTGACAGCGACATCCACCCCCGAGCGATTTCTTCGGTGATGCGGGCATAACAGCGACCCGATACCGAACCTGAATTCCACGGCTCACCGATGGCGAGCCCGTACACGCCGAGCTCTTTCATCTGATCAATAAGTGCCTCGGGATACGTATCTGAGTGTTCGAGGTCTCGAACGACAGGGCGGACCTCATTGTCAACCCACTTTGCAATCACGTCAACAAATTCAGATTCTTCGGCGCTGAGACCGTCCATCGGTTCGAGAAGCGACATCTCACCAGCCTGCCACTTTGCGGGTCGTCCGACCGACTCGTCGTTGCGCAAAATAACGGCGTATGTTCACCTTGAATACCAAAGGAGGACGTATGTCGACCGCAACACAGATTCCGTTTGTCGAGTACCTCAGGCTTGAGCCGACACCACATCTTGTCGCCAATGAATGCACTTCATGCGGCGCCCGCTATTTCGATCGACGCAACGCATGCGCTGCGTGTTTCGCAACCGACTTCACGCCGGTCGACATCCCCACCGAAGGAGTAGTCCGATCGTTTTCGATCATTACCTTCGCAGCACCTGGCGTTGAGGTGCCCTTTGTTGCGGCGGTTATCGACTGCGGCGGCACCAGTGTTCGAGCAAACATCATCAATTGTCCACCCGACCCCGAACACGTCAGTCTCGGAATGAACGTTCGCCTTGCCACTACGGTGGTGGGAACAGATTCTGCTGGCGTAGAAGCGGTCAATTACGGATTCGAGCCAGCCTGAGCGCAGGCTCAACTCAGAACTAAGGAGAGATCATGAGTAGAAGCGACGACATCTGGATCCTCGGGATTCACATGACAAAGTTCGGCAAGCACCCCAACCTTGACGTAGTCGACCTTGGGGCCGAGGCCATTCAAGGCGCACTTGCAGACGCAGGGGTCACGATGGCCGATATCGGCATCCTTGCTGCCGGAAACCTGCTCGGCTCAGGCAGCATCGCCCAGCAACTACAGAAGCAAGTTGGTCAGACCGGTATCCCCGCCTACAACGTGTCGAATGCATGCGCAACGGGTGCCACCGCTCTTCGCACTGCCATCATGGCGGTCAAGGCTGGCGAGGTCGACATGGGCCTTGCAGTCGGCGTCGAAAAACTCGCTGGAGCCGGACTGCTCGGAGCAGGGGGTAGAGCGAAAGCCGACAATGACGAGTGGGAGCGCAACGGACGCTTCGGCGCGGTCGGCCCGGTCGATGGGCGAATCGGCACCGAATCGATGCCAGGCGTATTTGCGCAAATCGGCATGGAGTACGGCCACAAGTACGGCGGGGCCGATTTCGAGTTGTTCGCAAAGATCAGCGAGAAGAACCATGCCCATTCGACGTTGAACCCGCTTGCTGCGTACAACAAAGCGATGAGCCTCGAGCAGATCATGAATGACGTCATGATCGCCTACCCGAATACTCGTCCGATGTGTTCAGCGAACTGCGACGGTGCTGCGGCGGCCGTCGTCATTAACGGTGAGAAGTTGAAGACGCTCTCGCTTGAGCAGCAGCGTCGAGCGGTAAAGGTGTCTGCCTCAATTCTCACGAGCGACCCTTGGCAAGAGGCATGTCAAGTGCTTCCAGATGTCAACACGCTCACCCGAAGCGCTGCCCACCAGGCGTATGAGCAGGCCGGAGTCGGACCACAAGACCTCAACCTTGTCGAACTTCATGACTGTTTCGCAACCGCTGAACTTGTGCACTACGACAACCTGATGCTCTGTGAAGAGGGTGGCGCAGTCGACTTCTTCGAATCAGGCGCAGCTCATCGTGACGGAAGACTGCCGGTCAACGTCTCAGGTGGTCTCCAATCGAAGGGGCACCCAATTTCAGCCACAGGTATCGCCAACATTTGGGAGGTCTGTCAGCATGTTCGTGGTGAAGCAGGCGATCGTCAGATTGAGGGCGCAAAGGTTGGACTTGCCCATGTGATCGGACTTGCGTCGGCATGTGGTGTTCACATCCTTGAGCGTTCAGCTGCCTGAAAAACCCAGCATCTGCGAGGTGGCGTGAATCGATAACGATCGACGCCCACTTCTCTCTTTGCGATGTCTATTCCGACCATAGATCTGCGCGAGCCAGCTGAGATCGTTGCTCGACAACTCGACGATGCGTGCAGCTCATTTGGGTTCATGCAGGTCATCGGGCACGGAGTCGACCCGGTTCTTGAGAGAGATGCATGGAATTGTGCGTCTGAGTTTTTTGCTCTTGATGAAGAGACAAAACGCGCGGTTGCGATCCCCGATGGTGACGCGTACGGGTACGGCCCTTTCCAAGTCGAGCGATTAGCAGCAAGCCGAGGGGAGTGGACCCCGCCCGATCTCAAGGAAACGTTTTCCATCGGGCCGTTTGTCGATGCGAGTGAACTTCAGGCGATCATCTCCCGAGACCCGGCAGCTGCATTTGCGTACTCCCCGAATCGGTGGCCGGTTGAACCACCGGGCATGTCCGACGTCATGCAGCGCTATTACGACGAACTCGCAGTGTTGTGCGAGCAGTTGCTGTCGTTGATGGCACGAGGGCTCGGAATGTCGGCTGACACCTTTGCCTCATCGATCGATCGCCACACGTCGGCGCTACGTCTCTTGCATTACCCGCATGTCGAGCCGTCCTCAGTCGCTTCCGGGCAGCTCAGGGCAGGTGCTCATTCTGATTACGGAACATTGACATTGCTTCGCCAAGACGATGCTCCCGGTGGGCTCGAAGTTCGTGGCGCCGACGAAGAATGGCACCAAGTACCTGCTGAGGAGGGTGCGTACGTCGTCAACATTGGAGATGCACTCGAACGCTGGACGGCTGGTCGTTGGCGCTCCACCCTTCACCGGGTGCAGGTTCCTTCACCTGACAGCGGTCCTAACGAACGGCAGTCGATTGTGTTTTTTCATAATGCGAATTGGGATGCGGTCATTGAGGTGCTCGACCCTTGCCGGCCTACCGATGGTGAAGTTCTGCCACCGATCGCCGCAGGGAGGCATCTCATGGAGCGGTTCCTCAGTACCCAGAGAGGGGAATGATGTGCGCTCCTGACGGACGCCCAATGGCGGTTGCGAGAACCTTCAAACCACGCCGAAGAAGAATGTCACAGGCTCGGTCCACTGCGTTTGAAGAGCTACTCCCACTATTTGGCCTAGATGTCGAAGGTCCTCCAACCTCAGCGGAGGAGATTTTTGAGCGGTCAGCACCTGTGGCCTTGGAAATCGGTTCTGGTGCAGGCGAAGCGGCGATTGCATCTGCGCTAGCGGAACCTGATGTTGACCTCATTGCAGCCGATGTGCATACGCCTGGCATTGCTCGGCTTCTCGTTGATCTTCACTCGCATGAACTAACAAACCTTCGGGTGATTCACGGAGACGCTCTTGAGTTCGTTATGCGACTTCCGAGGCCAACGTTCACCGAAATCAGGGTGTGGTTTCCTGACCCGTGGCCGAAACCTCGCCAACGCCAACGGCGACTCGTGACCGAACCGATCATTGGTCGATTGGTTCCATGGATTGTGGGTGGTGGTCGCCTGCGTATGGCGACCGATATCGACGACTATGCAGAACAAATGCTCGCCGTGTGCTCGGCACACCCAGAACTCGATGGTGGCATCGTGGCGCGACCCTCTGATCGCCCGGTGACTCGATTTGAGCGAAAGGGAGTTGAGGCCGGTCGGGCCGTAACCGACCTTGCATTCGTGAGAAAGATGTAGGTGTCGTGAAGGTAGATGCCAGTCGCCTGCGCTTCGGATCAGTCGTTCATCAGCCCGTCGAGGCGCTGCACTGATTCAATGAACTCCTCGACCATCTCGTAGACGACGCGAGCAGCAGGCTTTGACACATTCATCGTTCCAACGATCTGACCCACGAAATAGTTCGCAAGCTGTGCCGCACCCGATGATGAGTCATGAGCAGCGCGATCGATTCGTCGAATCGCAGTGTCAATCAGCATTGGCTGTAACGGCATTGGGAGCGGCTTCGGGTTTGCGGGATCTTCCCAGGCGTCTGTCCATGCGGTTCGCAACTGACGGGCCGGCTTACCGGTACGAGATTTCGACCGCAATGTGTCTGATGACGTTGCCGCGAGAAACTTCTCTTTCACGGTTGGGTGCGTCTCCGCTTCCTCGGTGGTCAGCCAGACCGATCCACACCACACGCCTTCTGCACCGAGAGCCATCGAGGCTGCCATCTGACGTCCTCGACCGATACCGCCAGCGCCAAGTACGGGAACTTGACCTCCGAGTGCGTCGACGATCTCGGGAATGAGCACCATCGTGCCGATCTCTCCAGTGTGGCCACCGGCCTCAGAGCCCTGAGCGATGACGATGTCGACCCCGACCGCAGCATGGCGTTCGGCGTGTTGCGCCTTTCCTGCAAGCGCTCCAACAAGCCGACCTTGTTCGTGGGCGCTGTCGAGCATGTGAGCCGGAGGCGGGCCAAGGGCATTCACAACGAGAGCAGCCTTATGGGCGAGAGTGATCTCAAGTTGAGGTGCAGCGCGGTCTGCGGTGAGTGGCGCTGATTTGGATTCTGCGCCGAGCCCCCTGCCCCCTTGCTCTTCGTCGAGGGCGGGCACCCCATAGTCATCGAGGAGTTTGTCGACGAAGTCTCGGTGCTCACCAGGAATCATTTCGCCAAGTTCGGCAACGGTCATTCCGCCTTGGTCGGAGCCGGTGTACTTCGCTGGCACGATGAGGTCAACGCCGTAGGGAAGATCGCCAACCTGTTCTTCGATCCAATCGAGGTCGATCTCGAGCTGTTTATCTGAGTGGCCCGCCGCACCCAGCACTCCGAGACCTCCCGCCTTTGTGACTGCAGCGACGACGTCACGACAGTGGCTAAAGGCGAGAATCGGAATGTCGATTCCGAGCATGTCGGTGACACGAGTTCTCATGATGGTTCCTTTCGGGTTCGAAATTCAGACCATGTCATCCCGGCATCCCCATGGATGTCGCGGGGAAGCCCAAGCACGAGTTCAGCAACGATGTTGCGTTGCACAGCAAATGTTCCACCACCAAGGGTGAGAGCGGGAGAAAACAGCCAGCCGTAGTGCCACAGAGGGTCAACTTCTGGGAATTGGCTGTCTTCGCCACGAGCGAAGTTCACTTCGGTTGCTCCACGTTGCGCACGGCGAGGGATGTCTCCAGCCGGGCCAGAGCCCGTCAACATGCCCGATGCGCCGACGAGGTCTTTTGCCAGTTCCATGACGTGTTGACCGTGCTCGTCACCCATGATCTTTTGCACCGAGGCTTCGGCTCCAGGCGTGCGCCCATTGAGTCGGGCACTCAAGGTGCGAAGTCGGTTGAGGCGAAGCACTTCTGACTCAATGTGCAAGCCGGCGATGCGTTGACGCAAGACCGGGTCATCGCAACCTCCGTTGCTGCGCACAAGATTGAGGAGGTCGTCAGCCGACGGTCCTGAGCCCCACAGCGAGCCGGCTGATGACAACGACACGCGTTCGTTGGCAAGCGTGACTTTCGCGAGTCGCCACCCGTCGCCTTCTTGTCCAACGAGATATTTCGCCGGAAGGCGAACGTCGTCGAAGAACGTTTGGTTGAACGAATGGGCGGTCGTCATGTCGATGATCGGTGACAGCGTGAGCCCAGGAATATCCATCGGAATGATGAAGTAGGAGATCCCTTTATGTTTCGGCACGTCAGGGTCGGTTCGCGCAATGAGGATTCCGTATTCTGAGTGATGGGCACCGCTTGACCAGATTTTTGAACCATTGATGATGTACTCGTCGCCATCTCGAACGGCCCGAGTTGCCAGCGATGCAAGGTCTGACCCCGAGTCGGGCTCGCTGAAGAGTTGGCACCATTGTTCTTCTCCGCTGAAAATTTTTGGAAGAAAGCGCTCTTTTTGCCATTCAGTCCCCGCCAGCAGAATCGTTGGAGCGGCCCACCCAACACCAATCGGATTTGTCGATACCGAGGTTTCTCGCACTCCGGCAGCCTTCAGTTCCTCATCGATGATGAGTTGGTGAATGGGATCTGCTTCAACTCCCCACGGTCGAGGCCAATGGGGGACCAAAAGACCTGCCTCATGAAGTTCGGCACTCGTAGGAGATGGATGCTCGGCGAGCCACGCTCGCAATTCACTCCGTCGTGGATCGTCGTCGGTAGGAAAATCAAAATCCATCAGGTGTCCTTCCACGTGCCCGCCGTCGGGCCATCGGTCGCTCCTCCCGCGAAGGCTTGAGCTTGGAGCATCCAATCGCGGGCGAGTTCTCCGTCGGTCACGAGATTTGTGTCATCGACATGGCGACGCTGCGTGACGATGAGACAGAAATCTTCTGCGCTTCCAGATACAGCGGCATCTGCATCGTCAAGGTTCCATTCCCACACATCGCCCGACGGAGCGGTCAGTCTCACCGACACATTGCCCGCCGGTACCTCAAGCCCTCGGTTGATGTAACTCCAACCGCGGGTGATGACTCCTAATTGGGCGATGTGGCGCAGACGGTCAGACGCAGCTCTGCTTTCGCCGAGCGTGTCGACGACATCTTGTCCGTGTGCCCATGCCTCCATGAGACGTGCAGTGAGAAATGACTTGGCTCCCATCGATGGGCCGTACCACTCGACTCGGGCATCCTCTGCGAGGGTTCGCCCTGCGGCCTCGAGAGCCCGGCGGTTGGCACGCCATTCGCTGAGGAGGCCGTCGCCGGTGAGAGCGCGAAGCGGATCCATCGTCTCTCGCTCAACCGCAGCTGGATCAGACATCAACCCTGCGAGATGACCACGATGTTCGATAAATGCAGACGTATCGCGAATCGCCAGCGCTGCGGTGGCGTCAAAGTAGGTGAGATGAGCAATTTGATCAGCGACATTCCACCCAGGGCTCGGAGTTGCTTCAGCCCACTGCTGCGGTGAGAGCGACGAGACGACATCATCAAGCGCCTGCTGCTCGGCGATGAGGTCATCGAGAACACCTTGAACGGTCATTTTCCTCCCTATATGCGGCGTTCCACGTCCATTCGGACTGTCATGGTTAGCGCCGTCTTGCAGTACCAGATTGACTCTCGAAGGTACCACCACCTACGGTCATCGATTGTGTCGAACGAAATCACTGTGGGGAGCGTGGCACGACCGAGATCAGTCATTCGATCGCGGCTCGATACGCGCAGTTCTGAGTTTCAAAACAACAAGGCGGAGATGGAAGCACTCTGGGGTCTTGTTGCCGATGAACTCTCGAAAGTAGAGACAATTGGTGGACAGCGGTATGTCGACCGTCATCGCAAACGTGGGAAGATGCTCGCTCGTGAGCGCATAGAGCAGCTCGTCGACCCCGATACGCCATTTCTTGAGTTGAGTCCGCTTGCCGGGTGGGGGTCTGAATTCCCAATCGGTGCCGGAGTGGTAATGGGCATCGGAATTATCGAGGGCGTCGAAGTTGGCATCACCGCTACCGATATGACGTACCGAGGCGGTTCGTCGAACCCACGAACCGTCGAGAAGGGCTCACGGTTCTTCGAAATCGTTGCCCAGAATCGCTTGCCATGGATCGCGTTGAACGAGTCGGCAGGTGCAGACCTTCCACATCAAGCAGACATCTTTGTCCCGGGGGGAGCGAGCTTCAAACATCAAACCCAATTGTCGAAAGCCGGTATTCCGACGATCACAGTTGGGTTCGGACCGGCCACAGCCGGTGGCGCATACACGGTTGGAATGAGTGATTACACGGTTTTTGTGAAAGAGCGAGGCACGGCGTATTTAGGTGGGCCGCCCCTCGTGAAGATGGCGATCGACGAAATTGTTGATGAGGAAACACTCGGCGGAGCAGAGATGCACACTCGGGTGAGCGGATTATCTGATTACCTCGCCGTCGACGAAATGGATGCGCTCCGAATCACCCGAGAAATCGTTGCTCACCTGAGGTGGGAGAAACTCGGTCCTGGCCCTACCGAACCGGCCGATGAACCGCTGTACCCAGCCGATGAGCTGATCGGGTGTGCCTCAGCAGATGTCCGGGTTCCGTTTGACATACGTGAGGTGTACGCCCGTGTGCTCGACGGAAGTCGTTTTGAAGAGTTCAAGCCGCTGTATGGCGACAAATTGATCTGCGGCTGGGGATCGGTGCACGGATTCCCTGTCGGGTTCATTGGCAACAACGGCATTCTGTTCTCAGAAGAGGCGGCAAAGGGTGCGCAGTTCATTCAACTCTGCAATCGCACCAACACGCCACTTGTATTTTTGCACAACATCACAGGGTTCATGGTGGGTTCACAGGCCGAGCAGGGCGGCATCATTCGCAATGGTGCGAAGCTCATCAACGCCGTGTCGAACTCTGAGGTTCCCCACGTTGTGCTCATGGTGGGAGCCTCGTATGGGGCGGGCAACTACGGTATGGCGGGCCGGGCATACGACCCTCGATTTATTTTCACGTGGCCGAATCACAAAATCGCAGTGATGGGCGGCCGACAGCTTGCCGGTGTCATGGACATTGTCGCTCGAAACGCCGCAGCCGGCCGCGGCATTGATGTTGACGAAGAACAGCTGAACACCCAAAAAGAAGCCCTTGAGGCGCAGATCGAAAGCGAAAGTTCAGCACTGTTCGCCACCGGTCGACTTTGGGATGACGGAATTATCCACCCGAATGACACCCGGCATGTCTTAGGAATGGCCCTCTCGGCGATTCACTCGAATGAAGTCCGCGGGGCGACCGAATACGGCGTGTGGAGGCACTGATCATGGCAACTCGACAGATCCGACGACTCCTCATCGCAAACCGTGGCGAGATCGCAATCCGCATCGCGCGCACCGCTCGAGACCGCGGCATCTCGTGTGTTGGCGTGTACTCAGACGCTGACAGCACATCCCTCCACCTTGACTCAATGGACGTGGCCGTGGCACTCGGTGGAGAGACCGCAGCCGAGAGTTACTTGCGCATCGATGCAATCGTCGAAGCAGCGGTTGCGAATGGATGCGATGCGGTACATCCCGGGTACGGATTTCTCGCCGAAAACGCGGAGGCGGCACGTGCGGTTGAGGCAGCGGGCCTCGTGTGGGTTGGACCAACTGCCGAACAGATCGAACTGCTCGGTGACAAGGTGGCGGCGAAACGTGCGGCCGAAGAGGCAGGCGTTCCAACGACTCCGATCATTGAAGTTGCAGCCGATGGCAGCACTCTGGCAGACGTATCAATGCCAGCATTGGTGAAAGCGGCTGCCGGTGGTGGTGGCCGCGGGATGCGCATCGTCCGAGAGGGCGACGACCTCGCCGCCGCGATCGAGTCAGCTTCGCGTGAGGCGGCTGCGGCATTTGGCGATGCGACCGTGTTTATTGAGCCCTACATCGAACAGGGTCGCCATATCGAAGTTCAGATCGTGGGCGACGGCGAAGGCGAGGTGTTGCACTTCGGTGAACGTGATTGTTCAGTGCAGCGCCGTAATCAGAAAGTGATTGAGGAAGCCCCGGCGGTCGGCCTACCCGACGACGTTCGTGCAGCGTTGCACGAAGGAGCGACGCGCCTCGCTCGTCATGTGAATTATCGGGGTGCGGGAACGGTCGAGTTTCTTGTCGGTAACGACGGAACGATCACATTCCTGGAAGTGAATACGCGTTTGCAAGTCGAGCACCCGGTCACCGAAGCGGTGACCAATGTCGACCTTGTCGGACTTCAATTCGATGTTGCATCAGGTGTCGGGCTCGAAATGACTCAGGAGGCAATCACGCTGTGTGGTCACGCAGTAGAACTTCGTCTTGTGGCAGAAGATCCGAGTAGCGGGTGGATGCCGTCGACCGGTGTGATCACTGCATTCGACGTTCCTGGCAATGTTCGGGTCGACAGCGGAATTCGCCCCGGCAGCGTTGTAACGACAAATTACGACTCGCTTCTCGCCAAGATCATCGTCACTGGCGCAGATCGCCGGACTGCGCTCGCAGTAGCCGCTGATGCGATGCGCCGAGCTGACATTGGGGGAGTTCGCACCAACGCAGACAGCCTCGTGGCGATTCTCACCGACGACGTGTTCGCAGAAGGTGGCGTCGATACCGGCTACCTCGATCGGCAACCTCATGTGTTGCAGGGTGTTCGACCTGAAACTGCAGACATCGACGCGCATCTTGTGGCCGTCGTTCTTGATCGGGTTGCAGCCAATCGCCGTGCCGATCAACGCTGGGGCTTTGCCCCGAGTGGATGGAGAAATCTGTCGACACGTGGGCAGCGGATAACGATGGTCGAATCGGGTGGTGATGCACCGGTCGAATATGAAGTCGAATATCGGTTACTCGGTGGCGACACCTGGGAATTTCTGCTTGGCCCGTGGCCAAGAGCTGACGACGATGGCGCTCTGAACCCAGATGATCGCCCACGGTCGGTGGTGCGGCGCTGCGGAGATGCCATAGAAATCGACGGTCGGCGAACATCGCCCACCGTTTCTCGCCTCGGCGAGTCGTGGCGGGTGAGCGGCTGGTCTGGTCGCACCGAATGGCATGAACTTCCTCGCTTTGCCGAACACGACGCTGACCTTGCAGGGTCAGGACCTGTTGCTCCACTGCCGGG
>CALCBR010000075.1:0-16458 GCA_937897105.1 uncultured Acidimicrobiaceae bacterium
GTGCGATGAACATTGTGCGTTCCGAGCACGACATCTACGTAAGGAGCTCGCCCCCGAACGCCGTCACGATCTTTTTGCGAAAGACAACCAGCGACCACAATCTGGCGGCCATCTTTCTCGTCTTTCCAGGTCTTTAAGTGACCAAGATTGCCGTACAACTTGTTGTCAGCATTTTCGCGAATGCAGCAGGTGTTGAGCACGACGATGTCGGCGTCATCTTCGCCGCTTGCCTCCTCGTAGCCGTCTGCGGCAAGAAGCCCAGCGATGCGTTCAGAGTCATGCTCATTCATTTGGCACCCGTAGGTGCGAACGACGTAACGGCCTGACATCTCGTTCAGGCTAGTGGCGGTGTCGACAACTCCGAACCGACACTCGGTCGATGAGCCGACCCGCTAGGGCAAGTGATTGACTAGACGCATGTCAGAGAACGGCGACACATTTGACCTCATCATCATTGGGTCAGGCTCTGGGAACCACATTCCTGAGTTCCTCAATGATTGGCGTATCGCAATGGTTGAACGAGACGTCTTCGGTGGAACGTGCCTCAACAGGGGCTGTATTCCATCGAAAATGTTGGTCTTGCCCGCAGACCGAGCCGTTGAGGCCGACGAGGCGCGCTCACTAGGCGTCGATATCACGGTGAATGGTGCCGATTGGCTCGCAATTCGAGACCGTGTCTTTGGGCGAATCGACCCCATCTCAGAAAGCGGACGTGGCTATCGGGCTGAGCGTTGCGAGAACGTCACGCTCATCGAGGGAACCGGTCAGTTTGTTCGCTCCGAAGTCGATGGCATGCATGCAGTCGACGTCGACGGTCGTCGAATCACCGCCCCGAACGTGCTCGTGGCGGTTGGTTCACGGCCGTCGCTTCCACCCATCGCCGGGCTTCAGGAGTGTGGGTTTCACACGAGTGATTCGATCATGCGTCTCGACACGTTTCCGTCACGCCTCGGGATCATCGGTGGTGGGTACATCGCAGCAGAAATGGGCCATGTGTTCTCTGGGCTCGGTTCTGAGGTCACACTCTTTAACCGGTCGACCACGATGCTCTCGCGTCACGATTCAGATATCGCAGCGACATTCACTGAAGAATTCGGACGGCGCGTGTCACTTCAACTCGGGCATCTCCCCACCAAAGTGGAACGGACACCGCAGGGAATTGAGGTGCACTGTGATTGCAACATCTTCATCGTTGATGAGTTGCTGCTCGCAACCGGCCGAGAACCGAATTCAGACCTCCTGAACTGCGACCTTGTAGGCCTCGAGACGAATAGCCGGGGCATCGTTACTGTCGACTCACAGATGCGTACGAGCGTGCCTGGTATCTGGGCCATCGGCGATGTCGCCAACGAGCACCAACTCAAACATGTCGCCAATGCCGAAGTCGATGTGGCCTTTTGGAATATGGCGCATACTGACGATCAACACGTTGTCACCCAACGACATGTGCCAGCCGCAGTGTTTAGCCACCCGCAAGTCGCATCGGTCGGGATGACCGAACAAGCCGCAACAGCCGAGAACCGTGACGTCGTGATCGGACGGCGCGACTACGCGGGAACCGCCTACGGGTGGGCGCTCGGCGATGGTCCGGGGTTCGCAAAAGTCATCGTCGATCGCGCATCAGACGAGATTCTTGGGGCCCACATCATCGGACCTCAAGCTGCGTCGCTAATTCAGCCGCTCGTTCAAGCGATGCAGTTTTCTCAAACCGCAACTCAGGTCGCACGGGACGTGTACTACATCCACCCTGCCCTCACGGAAGTCATCGAGAACGCTCTCCTCGATGCGGTTGGGCGGCGTTAGCTAGAAAAGTAGCCGGAAACGTCTGAAAGCAGGTGTGCTTTTCCATACACATAGAAACACACCTTGCCCTCAGCAGACACCGGCGCAATCACACTGTTCGGAATCGTCTGACCAGACGTGAAATTCAAGTTCGACGAATTAGGACGAACACCACACGGATACACCGTCACAAACCCGCCAAAATCATTCGCCTCCGTTGACACCGCCGTCACATTCAACGCAACCGCAGCAACATCACTCGGCACACCCTTTTCACCAGCAACCTGTAATTCATACGCGGAACCACTGCCATCCAACTCACCAACCTTTGAACCCAAGGAACGCGTATCTAACAATCGCTCAGGCTTTGGCAACGATGAGAATGATGGACCAACAGGGTCATACGTGATTCCACCCGTAACCTCATCGATCCACGATCGCTGAGATGTCACTCGCGTGTAAATCCCCGGCTTGCCGGGTTGTGCACACCCGTAACCCCACGCCACGACACCCGCCAACGTCGCCTCTTCATTCTCAACTGATACCAACGGTCCACCGCTATCGCCAGAACATGAGTCTGTTCCGCCAGCCTCGACGCCGGCACATATCTCATATGTAAAGGCAATAGCTAGAGGATTGATGTCACCGCAGGGCGCAGCACCGTTGGGACCGGAAATGTCTCGGATCGCAACCGACTGCAAATGGTAAGGCCAACTCGACTCACACGCGTCCGAAGTGTTCTCGTCAACTCCGACTTCGGCAGTACACCCCCACCCTGACACCTTTAATTCATGGCCAATTTCGGGCCAGGTTGCGCCGAGAGATTCCGCAGGAAGCCGAGCGGCAGCAACTGATACTCCATCAAGAACAAGCGGAGCAGCAAGACGAAGCAAGGCAATGTCGGGGCCTATCCCCTCTGAATCGTCCCAAGACGGCGACACGACGATCTCGCTGAGTTGATGCCGATCGGACGAGGCGATGTTAAACAGCGACGTCTTTCCGACCGCGACCTCCACCTCGCTTGGTTGTTTCCCGTTATCGACACAGTGCGCCGCCGTCACTAGCCACTCTTCTGAGACAACGGTGGCACCACAAAACTGATCTACAAATCCGGAGTCATCATCTTCATCTAGGTGAGAGTTGAGTAGCGCCGCTTGCCACGGGACCTCGGTGATCTCGGTATCGGCTCCACCAACCACGAGGCCAGATACAAGATCATCGTCTCGGCCGGTTTCGGCCTCACTCACCCCCGACACCACACCGAACGAGCCGACCCCTACACAGAAAATTAGAGAAGCACAAGTAATTGAACGCACCACCCTCGAGTATGACAGGAAACGACAAGCCGCAACGACCGAGATAGCGTACGGCTCATGCTCGCATTGCTTCAGACATCATCTGGTTATCGCATCCTTGGCTTGCTGCACATTCTTTCTGCAATGGCCGCGTTCGGACCTCTTTTTCTCTACACCCCATTAAAGAAAGCCGGCGAAACCACCGCTATTGCAAAGCTTCATCTGCGTCTTGTGATGCCAGCCCTCGTACTCATGTGGGTGTTTGGCATGGGACTTGCAGGAGTTGGCGAGTGGAAGATGTCGTCACCGTGGTTGAGCGCATCAATCATCATCTGGCTGCTTGCAGTCGGTGTCAACTGGTTTCTCGTTCGACCATCGCTCAGCGACGACTCGCCTTCCGCGACCTCGAAGTTGGCTGCCGGAATCGGTGTGACCCACCTCAGCCTCGTTGTGGGGCTCGTACTAATGATTTGGAAGCCGGGCCTCTAAGCCCGACCTCCGTTCAATCAGTCAATCTCAATCGGAGCATCGTCGGCTTCGGTAAAGGCATCTTCGCCATCTTCGCCGCGAAGACCCGAGGCAACCATGACTCGCTCGGTAACATCAACCATGATTTCAGGATGCGCAGAGAGGAAATTCTTTGCGTTTTCGCGACCTTGACCGAGCTGTTCGCCGTCATAGGTGAACCACGCACCTGACTTGTTCACAATGCCGTAATCGACCGCCATGTCGAGCAGGCTTCCTTCTCGGCTGATGCCCTTGCCATACATGATGTCGAACTCGGCCTGACGGAAGGGTGGAGACACTTTGTTTTTGACGACCTTTACCCGAGTGCGGTTACCCACGACCTCGGCTCCGTCTTTCAGTGCTTCAATACGCCGAATGTCGAGTCGAACCGAAGAGTAGAACTTAAGGGCTCGGCCACCAGGGGTGGTCTCCGGTGAACCAAACATGACGCCGATCTTTTCGCGCAGCTGGTTGATGAACACGGCAATGGTGTTGGTTTTGTTGAGGTTGCCAGTGATCTTTCGGAGCGCCTGACTCATCAAACGCGCTTGGAGACCAACATGGGTGTCTCCCATCTCGCCCTCAATTTCGGCCCGTGGCGTCAGCGCCGCAACCGAGTCAATCACGATGACATCAATAGCGCCGGATCGCACGAGCATGTCGGCAATCTCGAGTGCTTGCTCGCCAGTGTCAGGCTGTGAGATCAACAGTTCATCGACATCGACCCCGATCGCTTGGGCGTAGATCGGATCCATTGCGTGCTCAGCATCGATGTACGCACAGACACCGCCGTTTCGTTGCGCCTCAGCAACAACATGCATTGCAAGCGTTGATTTACCTGATGACTCTGGGCCATAAATCTCAGTGATACGACCGCGTGGAAGACCGCCAATGCCAAGCGCAAGGTCAAGGGCCAAAGCGCCTGTTGAGACAGAGGCGACCGGAAGAGAACCCTTCTCGCCCATCTTCATGATTGAACCCTTACCGAACTGCTTGTCGATCTGGGAGAGGGCCATCTCCAGTGCTTTATCTCGGTCGTTACTCATCTGATTCTCCTTAGCGGTGCGCTGTGGTTCGGGTGCACCCACCCAATCGTTGTGGTTTCCGTGGACCATACGCGGGGGGTGTAACACTCACCGGGAGGGAACGGGCACTGCAACTGTTTGAGCGGACTTACGAACAACACCACTGTAATTCATCGAACACTTGTTCGCAAGTACTCTCTGCAAACAAATTCGCGGATGCTCACCGTTTCACGGCCTTCACTGCACGAGCACTTCCCTCCAAAGAACTCAACGCAGTACTCAAAAGCCAGCAGCGATATGCCCTCTCCCTCGGGAAAGGGCACGCCGTCAGAGTTCGTCCACCTTAGAGGTCGGCGTCGCCGAGACCCGCGAGCTCATCATCGTCGGGCCGGCGCATAAAAAGATCGACGGCCTGCCACAGCGAGAAAGAGACCGGGTACCAGAACGCCGGTCCGAGCACAGCCGTCGAACCGATGATCGCGATCAGCAGCGTTGTTGGAACGTCTGGCCACGTCGCTATGACCGCAACCAAGATCGAGATCAAAATGGTCAAGAACGTAAGGATGATGTTGGCAGTTGTTGCCCCCAACTCAAACGCGGCATCGCCACGTCGCCACCCATGGTGACATGCCTGACACGAGTCGTCACGACGAAACCAGCCTCTGAAATACGCGCGCCGGTCTCCGCACCAGGCGCAACGCCTCGTCAATCCGCGTCCGAGCAGCGACCAGAATCCCGGAAGAGCGTCAAATGCCTGCGCCTGCGGCTGGACACTTGCATCACCTTCGGTTGAAATGTCCGGACGTTTGACCACATTCGCAGACTACCCCGCCACATGACAAACTGACACCGTGCAACGCTCCGTCGCCTCGATACTCCTCCTCGTTGCCAGTGTTGCATTCGGGCTATCGGCCGGCTGCTGGTGGCTACAACGCACCGTCTTCACTCCAGCAGACTCACCGTCGGTCGCAGCGGCAGTTCTCGACCAATCAGCGATACGCCTCGAAATCATCACGGTTGTCTCCGCGCGAACTGCTGGCGCGCTCGGCACCACCCCCGACACTCTCGCCAGCTTCCTTGATACCGAGGTGCTCTCCAAACGAGCAGGAGCAGCAGAACTCGCGCCATTCATTGAGCGGGCGCACCTCCGCGCAATCGGATCAAATGACGATCTCGTCGTCATCGTGCCCAGCGAACTTGTCAATATCGTGCGAAATGAAATGGCCTACAACGCTCCCGCAGCCACCATTCCTGTGCCTGTCATTGGAACCCTAAAGACGGCAAGAACCTCGACCGGATGGGCAATGATCATCTCAGCCGCAATTGGGCTGCTCACTCTGCTCGTCGGCCTTGTGCTTCGGCCGTACCGTTCAGAACTGGTTCAGGCCATTGCCGAATTGTTCGTTGCGACAGCAGCATCGCTCATCATCATCGGCTGGGCAATCCCGGCGTTCGTGATTCCCGCAATCGATACGAGCAGTTGGACCTCTCTCGCTCCCGCGCTCGCCGGCCGCGCATTTCCCGTTGCGCTCGTCAGCGCGCTCGTTCTCTGCGTTGCCTCGGCCGCTCTCTTCATCACTGCGATGAATGGAAGCCGGAGACGCCAATGGAACGGCCCATCACCGAGTGGGCGACGCCGATCTCAGCGCTGGTGATTACGCGACAAGTTCGTCGACAAATTCTTGGAAGACGTGTGCATATCGCATTGCGTCTTCTTCGTCATGCATCACCGAAATAAGCCATTGCTCGTCCAGCCCTGGTGGCAACAACACTCCCCGGTTAATGCCGTGAATCCACTGCGCAAACGCAAGGTCAAAATCGGTCGCTTTGTAATCTCGATAGTTCCTCACGGGCTGCGTTGACCACGTGATGCAACCCTTGGCGCCAAACTGCACCGTGTGTGCCGGGATGCCAGATAAATCGATGATCGCTTGGCACGCCTGAACAAGCCGAGTGTTTCGCTCAACGGTCGCTCCAACAATTTCCTTTGTGCACGCCTCGGCCAACGTCGCTTTGACCGCAGCCATGACGAGTGGATTGCCGTTGTACGTCCCGAGGTGCAGCACGGAGCCGTCGGTGATGTGATTCATGTATTCGGCTTTGCCACCAAATGCTCCGACCGGGAACCCTCCACCAATTGACTTCGCCAACGTGATGAGATCGGGACGAACTCCGAGCTGGTTTGTGGCTCCGCCAAACCCAGCAGTGATCCCAGTTTTCACCTCATCGAAAATCAAGAGCGTTCCATGACGTTCGGTGATCTCGCGAACCTTTTCGAGATAGCCATCATCGGGAAGGCAAATCCCGATGTTCTCCATCACGGGCTCAACAATGAAACAGGCGATATCACCTGGGGCGAGTGCGCATTCAAGAGCATAAGGATCGTTGAACGGGACAACCTTCACATCTTCCACAACACCGTGAGGAATCCCGCCAGACTGCGGCACAGAGTGTGGCGCATGTGCGGGTCCCGCCTCATCGAGAGACGGCTTGTTCGAAATCATCACTTCGTCGTGGTGGCCGTGATACCCGCCTTCGACCTTGACGATTTTGTCTCGACCCGTAACACCACGAGCGAGTCGAATTGCATCCATCGTGGCTTCAGTTCCTGAATTCGTTGGACGCCACATAGGAAATCCATAACGCTCAGCCAGCAACTCGCCGACTTCACCGTTGAGCTCACACGGAGTGACGTACAGCGTGCCCGAGTCGAGTTGTTCTTCGACAGCCCGACGCACATGAGGGTTCATATGACCGGCGAACAGTGCACCGAAACCCATGTCGTAGTCAATGTATTCGTTGTCGTCGACATCGATCATTCGGCTACCTGCGGCATGCGACACGACAATCGGATGCGGGTCGTACGCCTGGAAACTCGAGGGCACACCTGCTGGCATGACCTTTCGGGTTCGGTCGGTGGCACGCTGCGAGCCCACCGTGCGATCTGAATAGATCGCCATTTCTCGATCAGTGATCTCTCTCGCCCGTGCGGCCAATGCAGATTGGTCTGACGACGCCATGAACATTTCCCCTTGTGATGTCAAGCGAGCGATCAACTCGCTGCCATGTGATGTAGAAAACGTATCAGAGGACTACGACCCCACCCGCCGCAAGTTAGCTGCGAGGCACCTTTGACCATGGAAGGTCTTTATCGACACGTGGCTCGCCTGGGAGGCCGAGCACCTGCTCGCCAATGATGTTTTTCAAGATCTCAGACGTACCGCCCTCGATCGAATTCGCCCGCACCCGCAAGAACGCATACTGAGCGCTCTTGCTTGCGCCAGTTGAGTCAAGTTCGGTCGGCCGACGGAAGGTGTAGTCATAGTCAATGAGTCCGGCAGGGCCCATGAGATCAATACAGAAGTCGTAGAGCTCTTTGTTGAGGTTTGCGAACTCAAGTTTTGAGACAGAACCCTCTGGGCCTGGGTTGCCCACCTTTGCAGCTTCCGCCGCGCGGACATTCGTCAAACGGCCAACTTCGGCACGAACCCACAACTGCATAAGGCGATCACGACGAACGTCGCTCTTTTCAGACTCGTCAAGGGAGTTCCAAATCTTGACTGCGTCATTCGCAGCCGCGCCTTTTTGCGGTTTGCCGCCACCGGCTGATCCGCCACCAATTGCGGTGCGCTCGTTCATCAATGTCGTGAGAGCGGCACGCCAACCTTCGCCTTCAGCACCGATGCGCTGATCGTCAGGGATGCGGGCGTCGGTGAAATAGACCTCGTTGAACTCGGCTTCACCCGTGATCTGACGCAGTGGTCGAACCTCGACACCATCAGAGTGCATGTCGATTGCGAAATACGTCATGCCCTTGTGCTTTGGTGCCTCAGGATCGGTTCGGGTGACGAGCATTCCCCAATCAGCGAGGTGCGCAAGCGTGTTCCACACCTTCTGACCGTTGACGATCCACTCTTCGCCGTCGCGGACCGCACGAGATGCGAGACCGGCGAAGTCTGACCCGGCTCCTGGCTCTGAGAACAACTGGCACCATTTCTCTTCGCCGGTGAACATCGGACGAAGAAAACGTTCACACTGCTCATCGGAGCCGTGGGTCAAAATGGTCGGGCCAGCAAGAGCCATGAAGAACGATGTCGGGTCGGCCGGTTCTGCCCCCGCCTCACGCATGCGACGCTCAACCACTCGGTTGAGGTCGGGGCGCAGACCAAGGCCTCCGTTGCCCTCTGGAAAGTGCACCCAGGCAAGACCATGATCGAAGCGTGCGCCCCGGAAGGCAATGTTGTCCATCGCCTTTGGATCATTCTCCGCGAGAAATGCATCAATAGCTGAATCAAGAACTGTTGCGTCGTTTGAACTCACCCCCACAGTTTCGCAGACCAAGGCTGGTGAGACCGCATCGACAGCACACTGATGAGGCGTGACGAGATCGACCAATGAGTCTTCATTCAGAGTGTGGCGATTGGCAATCTTGCTGGCAGACTGAGGGGCACATGGTGGGCGTAGCTCAGGTGGTTAGAGCGTCAGGTTGTGGCCCTGAAGGCCGGGGGTTCAAGTCCCCTCGCTCACCCCAGTTCCCGGGCAGTTGGGCATCGAACTTTCGCTGCCTACACTGCTCGGGCTTTTACCGCCTCTAGCTCAACGGCAGAGCAGTGGACTCTTAATCCATTGGTTCTGGGTTCGAATCCCAGGGGGCGGACCATTGGCTGTTGGCCTCTCCGAGCAAGACCGATCGGCGCTCCGAGTTGGGGTAACCCATCGCAAACACGCTGGGAATGCCGTCAAGATCAACCGAATGCGCCGCACGGCATCTCTCCGATATTGATCGGTAGTAAAGGCCCCGTCTGTCGTTATTCAGATTTGTTGAGCAGCCTGCAAGAATCGTAATGTTAAGCATGCTTGACATTTTTTGTTAAGCATGCTTAACATGTTCTTATGAAACTTTCCTCGCGCTTCCAAACTCTCACGGGCGCATGCGTATTCGCCTTGACCGTTGCTTCTTGTGGCGGTGATAACCACAGCCTCACCCTCTACTCCGGCCGAGGAGAAGACCTCGTTCAACCGGCAATCGACCAGTGCGCCGACAGCCTCGACCTCGAGATCAATGTCCGATACGGCGACTCGGCGGAAATGTTGCTCCTCCTGCAAGAAGAGGGAGACAACACGCCGGCAGATCTCTACTACTCGCAGGGGGCGGGCTACCTCGGAATTCTCTCTGCCGACGGCGGACTTCTCCCCCTCGATGAAAAGCTCACATCGCAGGTGAGCGACGCCAACCTCGTTTCTCCAGCGAATGACTGGATCGGCATCACCGGCCGGGCGAGAACAATCGTCTACAACACCGAAGCGCTCTCTGAGAGCGACCTGCCCGAATCCTTCGTTGACTTCACCGACCCGAAATGGTCAGGCCGCATCGGATGGGCACCCACAAATGCGTCATTCCAAGACCACATCACAGCTCTGCGAGGGCTTCTCGGTGACGACGCCACGAGAGCATGGCTCACCGCAATAGTCGAAAATGAACCTGTCGCGTACGAGAAGAACACCCCCATCCTCGAAGCAGTTGCCTCCGGCGAGGTCGATATCGGATTTGTCAACCACTACTACCTCTACCGTTTCCTCGCAGAAGATCCGGACTTCCCTGTTGCGAATCATTTCTTTGACGATGGCGACCCAGGGGCGCTCATCAACGTCGCAGGAGCAGGAGTTATCACTCACTCAAAGAATCCAGATGCAGCCCAAGAGGCCCTCGAATGCCTCCTTTCTGCCGACATCCAAGAATATTTCGCCTCAACAAATTACGAATTGCCAGTGGTTGCCGGCGCAGAACCGTGGTCGGACCTCCCGAGCATTAACTCACTCACGCTCCCAGAGTTCGACCTCAACCTTCTCGCCGATCTTGAAGGAACCGTCGACATGCTTGTCGACGTCGGCGCCCTCTAAATCAGTGGTCCGCCATGACACCTCGACAGCCTTCCGATGACAGAGCCCTGCGCATCGCGGCTCTTGCGGTAGGAGTCGCTGCTGCGCTTCCAATTGGCTACCTCGTATGGCGCACCTTCGAATACGGATTCAGCGCATCTGTCGATGTCGCTACCTCTGGTCGAACCCTTGGCCTGCTGTGGTCAACACTGAAACTTGCGGCAGCCGTCACTGCTAGCTCGGTCATCATCGCAGTACCCATTGCGTGGCTCACCGTACGCACCAACCTTCCCGGTCGGCAGGTGTGGTCGATCGTGACCGTGCTCCCTCTTGCCATTCCCACCTACGTGGGCTCATGGGCATTCATCGGCGCTCTCGGACCTCGCGGAATGTTTGCAAGTCTGCTCGGTATCGAGTCAATTCCTTCGATCTACGGCTTTTGGGGGGCATGGGCAAGCCTCACGCTCTTCTCCTACCCGTATGTCCTTCTCACGGTTCGCTCCGCTTGGATGCGACTCGACCCCGGCCTCGAAGAGGCAAGCAGAATGCTCGGGCGATCATCTTGGCACACATTTCTCAAGGTTGTCTGGCCACAACTTCGACCAGCCGTGAGCAGCGGCGCGTTACTCGTCTCGCTGTACTCCTTGAGCGACTTTGGCGCTGTGGCCATGATGCGGTACGACACATTCACCCGAGAGATTTACCTCCAATATCGAGGAGCATTGGAACGAGGCGCAAGCGCCGTTCTCGGACTCATGCTCGTCGTGCTCACGGTTACTGTGCTCACAGGAGAACAACGACTCCGGCGACGAGAAGACCTCCACCGCCTCCACGGCTCAGGAGCCCGAACTCCACAACCGGTTGAACTCGGTCGCTTACGGGTTCCTGCGCTAGCGGGTCTCGGGCTTCTCACCACACTCGCACTCGTAGTGCCTCTCGGAGTCATTTCGTACTGGCTCGTCCGAGGAGTACGCGCCGGCGAGCCTGTGTGGCCAGCTTGGAGTCTCATTTCAAACAGCCTCTCGGTTTCTTTGCTCGCCGCGGCCGTCGCAACGATCGCTGCACTTCCTGTGGCAATGATCATCCGGCGATCGCCAGGCCGCTTCGCCAACGTGGTCGAGCGCCTTTCATGGTCTGGCTATGCGCTTCCCGGCATCGTGGTTGCGCTTGCACTCGTCTATTTCGGTGCAAATGCCGTTCCGTGGGCCTACCAAAGCGTGGCAATGCTCGTGTTCGCCTACTCCATTCTCTTTCTCCCACAGGCGATCGGCGCCGTGCGATCATCACTCCTTCAGGTCACGCCAAGTCTTGAAGAGGCGTCGCTACTTCTTGGGGCACAGCGCACGACGACCTTTCGCAAAGTGCTTCTGCCACTCTTACGCCCTGGCCTCGGGGCCGGTGCCGGACTCGTCTTTCTCACCACAATGAAAGAACTACCGGCCACCTTGCTGCTCGCGCCGACCGGGTTCTCCACTCTCGCAACGAGAATCTGGAACTCCACAAGCGAGGGCTTCCTCGGCCGATCAGCCGGCCCTGCACTTGCGCTCGTCCTACTCTCGTCGGTGCCAATGGCGATTCTCTTGACTCGAAGTCAGCGACAGGGCGCAAGGCGTATCGGGGCAGCCGGGCGTGATCAGCCTGCAGAAAACGCCAAGCAGGACGTCCCGTCCGAGGTGAGACTCACCCGTTGACCACGGTGCACACCGGGGTTACCCGAGATCCGTACTGCGAGACGGCCACCCGCATCAAGGTCGACCTGCACCATGTGGTCATGCCCGTAGTACTCCACGTTGCTGACAACACCGTTACCTGACTCGGTCTCGACAACGGTCATATGTTCGGGCCGCAACAGCACATCAACCTCACCGACATGCGACTCTGACAGCGACACTTCACCGATCGGCGTCATCGCTGACATTCCGGTTGCATCCCCTCGTAAGAAATTCGCATCGCCGACGAATTCAGCGACCCATGCCGACGACGGATGTTCGTAGATCTCCGAAGGTGTGCCGAACTGCTCAATGCTGCCGTCACGCATCACCGCAACGCGATCACCGAGAATGAATGCCTCTTCTTGATCGTGAGTGACGAACACGGCTGTCACTCCGAGGCCACTCAGCAAGGCGTGCACCTCTGCACGAACCTGCACCCGCAGACCGGTATCAAGGTTGGAAAACGGTTCATCGAGCAGAAGAACCGACGGTTTGGGGGCGAGCGCGCGAGCTAAAGCGACACGTTGCTGCTGGCCTCCAGACAATGTCGACGGCATCCGATGGCCGAGGCCATCAAGACCGACCAAAGTGAGCACCTCAGCAACCTGCTCGTCTTTGTTGGCCGACCGTGACAGTCCGTAGGCAACATTTTCTTCAACTGTCATATGCGGAAAGAGCGCCCAATCCTGAAAGACCAAACCCACCAATCGAGCCTCGGGACGCACATGCTGACGGTTCGTTGCGACCTCTTTCCCGTTTAGCGAGATCGTGCCACCCCCAATGCGCTCAAGGCCAGCAATCGACCTCAACAGCGTGGTCTTGCCGCAACCGCTTGGCCCCAAGAGGGCGACGATTTCTCCCGGCGCGACATCAAAATTCACGCCGTGCAACACATCGGTATCACCAAAAGCAACTCGGACGTCAGAGATCTCAACGCGCCCAGAAGGCACGTCTCCCCCACTTCCCTTTGACTGCCAAGAGTGCATGCTGCTCTTGATGTTAAGCACGCTTCACATGCTACGAGCAGATCTACGCTCCGGTGCAAATCGGTGGCGCGGTTGGGCAGCTCAGTTATTCGCCATCGTTGCAACGATCTGCTCGACCACTGCAGGGCTTGTCGCAAAATTGAGGCGAACATGGCCCGAACCGTTCGCCCCGAATTGCAAACCTGGGCTCAGTTCGACCCCACGAGACTGAAAGAGTTCAAACGGCCGATCACCGTCACCAAGCATCGAACAATCGATCCATGCGAGATATGTCGCACTCGGAATCTGATACCTCGCTCCCGGCAAATGTGTCTCGACCAACTCAGCCAACCGGTGTCGATTCTCATCGAGTACATCCATCACCGCTGCCAGCCACCCATCGCCCTCGGTCCACGCTGCCACCGCCGCCTCCACACCGAACAGGTTTGGCGAGCCAAACCAGTGCTTCGGATAACTCCGAATCATGGTGTCGAAACGCTCGATGCCGACGTGCATCACCGCCCAACGGAGACCAGCCAAATTGAACGCCTTCGAAGTCGATGTCACGGTGATCGTTCGAGACTCGACTGCCGGGCTCAACGACGCGAATGGAATGTGGGTCTTTGGCGCGTACACGAGATCGGAGTGAATTTCATCGGAGATAACGATGAGATCGAATTCTTCAACAATCTCCGCAATCGCCTCGAGTTGCGAGCGATCAAACACGTGCCCAGTCGGATTCTGTGGGTGACACAACAACAGCGCCGCTGGCTTCTCCGACGCGATCACAGACCGCAGCTCATCGACATCAAAGGGTGCATGAACAAGTCGTCGATCCATATCGGCCAACGACTGCAAAAACGGGTGGTACGCCGGAGTGTGCAATGCAATTGCAGCGCCGGGCTCAGTGAGCATGCCGATAGCAAGCCGAACGCCCTGCAGCACGTCAGCCAAGTCGTGCACCCGGTCGACGTCGATACTCCATCCGTATTTTGAGGCCATCCGATCAACAAAGACACGACCCGCCGGCGACGCCCCAGTGCCCCACTTCTGATACCCCGCCATTCCGCGTTCGATAATTGACTGCAGGCGATCGGTAATCGCTGGCGCCATCGGAAAATCCATGTCAGCGACCCATGCCGCGAGCCGGTCAGGATGCTGCTGCCACTTCACTCCCGGGGTTGACCGAAGTTGGTCAACCGTCAGCGAACGCAAGCCAAATGGGTCATGGTCTGTCACTGCGGATCCCCCACCTCAATTCCAAACTTCTCTGCACGCTCACGCATAAACACTGGCACACCCCACGACAGGCCAGACGCAGCTCTCGCATATGCCGGACCATCTTCTGCCCATTCGTGACAGGTATTCGTGTTCATCTTCCACGAGTCATCATCGGGCTCTCGGTTGAAACCCAATTTGAGTTCGGGTTCGTCAGAATCAGGAATCTCGAATGTTCGCATTGACCATGAACACTGCACCGCAACAGGGCCCATGGCAAGGAGCAATGCAGTGGTGTGGGTGCAGCCTCGCGGCCCACCAAATAGTTCGCGCACTTTGTTCGAGAACCCTCTCGCAATTGAGAGTCCCTCCAGTTTTTTGTAGTGGTCGGTGATCACCGAGCACGTCGTATGAGGGAACGTATTGAACGTCACCTCCGCTCGCTCAATCTCAAGACTCGGAAACGACACCTCGAGATCAACCACCATGTGATGGACCGTGATCGGGTCAGGGTCGTGAGAAATGTACAGCCCCGGCGGTTTCTGATCGCGAACGGCTCCCCGTATCAGCACACGATCTGGGCTCAGACGGTACGATCTCACTCGATATTCGCGCTCGTGAAGCGGCGTAAGTTCAGCGTCGTCAGGGAGGATTGAGTCTGAGAGGAAGGGGTCAACACCGGTGCTCATATGCCTTTGATGATCGCAGACTCCACCTCGTCGCAGCGAATGAGAGCACTCACGCCAACGGCAAAGATGTTCACCCGAATTGAGCGATAGCCACTGCGACCTGCGCAGCGACCTCAGCGTTGTGCTCGGCAAGCGCAAGGTTGGCCGGAAGGCTGTCACCGTCGGTTGCCACCGCAATTCGCTCGAGCACAAATGGGGTGATTGCAGCACCCCGAATACCTTGCGCCTCGCATTCCTCTAACGCTGAGGCAAGCGCAGCATCAAGCCGGCCAGCATCAAGCGAATCGGCTTCAGGTATCGGTACAGCGAGCAACACCCCTTGGTCGGGCCTGGTTCGGTTGTGGAATATCGCGGCCACAACCTCAGCGGTCTCCACCCGGTGAGGAACGTTGAGACCAGACGTTCGTGTGTAAAAGGCCGGGAACTCATCGGTCTGCCAACCCACGACCGGTGCTCCCGCAGTTTCGAGATACTCAAGTGTTCGGGCGAGATCGAGAAACGCTTTCGCTCCTGCTGACACCGTCACCACGGCGCGGCGAGCAATGGCATCGAGGTCTGCGCTGATATCCCCGGTGAGTTCAGACCCCCGGTGCACTCCACCAATACCTCCGGTGGCAAACACGCGAATTCCTGCGCGCTCGGCGAGTGTGAGTGCGGCCGAAACGGTGGTTGCCCCATACTTCCAACCTTCAGCGATGGCAACCGGAATATCTCTCTCTGCCATTTTCTGTGCCGGTCCGCAGACCCTCTCGCGGTCGGTCTGTGAAATTCCGACGTGAGCGACACCATTGAAAACTGCGGTCACTGCAGGAACTGCCCCAACCGCTCGAACCGCGTGTTCGCACCGGCTCAACGCTTCTTCGTTGGCAGGGGAAGGAAGGCCCAGGTGAGAGAAGATTGTTGACTCCATCGCAACAACTGCTCGGCCTTCCGCAAGAGCGGTTGCAACTTCATCGCTCACACGAACATCGAACATGTTGGTTACCTGACGATTCACGATGCCAGTGTGCCAGCGCGAACGAACCTCGAGACAACTTCGACATGATGAGTACCGGGGAACAGATCGAGCGCCTCACAACGCTCCAATCTGAAACCTTCTTTTTCCAGCAATGCAGCATCTCGAGCGAATGAAACCGGATCACAACTCACCAACACCAACACTTCCGGTTGAGCTCTCACCACAGCGGAGACGCCCGGTCGTCCCAGGCCCGTGCGGGCCGGGTCAGCAATCACCACCTCGGGCCTAAGGTCGCCGCGCGTCGGGCGCCACCGCCCGAACTCGCTCCGTACAAATTCGGAGCGTCCTTCGCGTCCATCCAAATTGATACGTGCATCAGCGAGCGCAGCACGCGAAGTTTCAACGACCCACACATCGGCCTCAGATG
>CALCBR010000076.1:0-4814 GCA_937897105.1 uncultured Acidimicrobiaceae bacterium
GCAGTGAGAGGAAGAGCGTCAACAAACTCGATGGTCTTTGGCGTGTAGATCGCACCCTTGCGATCACGAACCAGTGCCCGCAATTCTTCTGGATCGCATTGAGTGTCAGGCTTCAGCACGACAACTGCAGTCACCGCCTCACCCCACTTCTCGTCTGGTGCTCCGATAACGGCAACCGATGACACCGCTGAATGCTCACTGATGACGTCTTCGATTTCGCGCGGAAACACATTGAATCCGCCTGAAACAATCATGTCTTTCTTTCGGTCAACGAGTGTGATGAATCCATCGCTACCTCGCACACCAATATCACCGGTGTGAAGCCACCCATCAACCAATGTTTCAGCAGTGAGCTCCGGCTGACGCCAATATCCGTCCATGACAGACGCCCCTTGCACACACACTTCTCCAGGAGTGTCGATCGGGCACGGGTTACCATCTTCGTCGAAAATCTCCACCCGAACGCCGGGCATCGGTAGACCGCACGCACTCAGTCGTTGCATGTCAGTTGGATGGTGGTCAGAGCGGCTCATCGATGACGTGATGCCAGCACATTCAGTCTGGCCATACAGTTGAGCAAACACGGGGCCCATGCGCTTAATGCCCTCTGCAAGCCGCGTCGGTGACATCGGTGACGCCCCATACATGATGGTCTCGAGCGTTGACAGGTCGGTCGTTTCAAGATCGGGATGGTCAAGGACTGCGTAAATCATCGTTGGGACAAGAAGTGACAGAGTGATTCGGTCACGCTCAACTGCAGCAAGCCAGTCAGCAGGAGTGAAACCTCGCAACAAGGTGACCGAGCCACCCGTGATGAGGGTCGGAACGATGAGCATTCCGGCCGCATGAGAAATTGGTGCAACAGCGAGATACCGGCGATCGAGCGGAAGATCCCACCCCATCGACGTTGCGAATACCATCTGCGCTACCGAACGCTCCGGGAGCATCGCCGCTTTCGGCACGCCGGTCGTGCCGCCTGTGTACAGCAACCATGCGAGATCACCGGGGGAGCGAGTACCGAACTGCAACTCAACGGGCTCAGCAGCGGAAAGTTCTGAGTCGAGGTCAACAACGCCATCAGCTGCGCCGAACGAAAACACCTCCTCAACGCCATCGCAGGCCTCTTTCAGTGCAGCGCCTCGCTCGGCGTAGGCAGGGTCGACAAACAAGAACCGAAGTTCGGCCTCATCGCAGGCGTACTTGTGGTCGTCGAATGATCCCATCGGGTGAAGCGCCGTGTAGCGACCGCCAGCGAACAGAGGAGCGGTCTGCACATAAAACACCTCAGGACGGTTGGGCGACAGCACGCCAACTCCGTCACCGTGTTGGAAACCTCGTCGCTGAAGTAGATCAACCATGCGAGATAATGCATCTTCAACTTCAGCATTGGTGATCGTCTGGCCCTCGTACCTGAAGGCGTCTTTAGTGGCATGACGCCGCAGAGCAGTGAGAACGAGATCGCAGAATGTGACGTGATCATGCAGGTCGGCCATACGAAGAAAATAGTACGGACGACATTCTCCAGAAGAGGCGCTGCAATTCTTGTGGTCCGAGATGATCGGGGGTGAATGGCTACGGGGCAACGACGAGACGCCCCGTCACCGTTCGGCTTTCAAGAGCGTCTAATGCACCGAGCACATCTTCAAGCGCGTACACCTTGGTGACATCGGCCCGGATAACCCCGGATCGAAACTTCTCCATGAGGTCAGCGTGAGCAGAAAGCACAATGTCATGGAAACCGCGGTCAGAGTAGGCACCCCAGTACAGCCCGATTGCGGAATAGTTCTTCACAAGAAGGTGGTTGCCCGGGTATGAGGGAATCTCGCCTGACGCAAACCCAATGACGATCAGGCGACCCTCCCATGCCATCACCCGACGGGTGACCTCACCGACTGCTCCACCGACCGGATCGAAGGCAACATCGACACCATGACCTTCGGTGATCGCCATGATGTCGTCGCGAAGGCTGTCAGAGCCGGCATCAAATACGACGTGTGCTCCCAAGTCTGTGCAATGTTGACGCTTCGCCTCCGTGCTTGCGGTTGCAATCACCTTCGCTCCGGCAGCGGCACCGAGTTGCACGGCGGCCGCTCCCACTCCACTCGACGCTCCGTTCACAAGAAGCCATTCGTCAGCTTTGAGTTGGCCGCGGTAATGAATGCCAACATGAGCGGTTTGGAACGTTGAAAACAGCACGGTTGCTGATGCAGAGTCAACATCATCGGGCACCGGCACCGCCGTGTGAGCCTTCACAAGTGCTTGTTCTGCATAACCCCCGTAAGGAAGGGCAGCCATGCCAGCGATACGGGTGCCGACTTCGAGGCCAACTCCAGGGCCGACAGCATTGATGCGACCGCAGGTTTCAAGCCCTGGCGTGAGCGGCACTCCGGGACGCTCCTGATAGATGCCTTGGCAAAGAAGAATGTCAGCGAAGTTGATGTTGCCGGCCTCAACAGTGATGCGAACCTGACCTTCGCCGGGCTCTGGCACATCAACATTGTCACGCAAATGAAGTGATTCTGATGGGTGGCCGAGCTCATCAACCCGCCACGCTCTCATCGCTGCCATTTCAGGCTCCAACAATCATGTCGCGGAGCTTGAATTTCTGGATCTTGCCTGAAGGGGTTGTCGGCATTGCATCTAAGACCTCGAGTCGCTCTGGCAGATAGTTCTTCGCAACACGCTCGCTCGTCAAGAACTCGATCATTCCATCGAAGTCGATCGAAGTATCAGGCTTTGCAACAATCACCGCACACGCGCGCTCACCAAGACGTTCATCTGGGTACGCAACGATGGCAACTTGGGCAACCGATGGATGCCGATACAGCAAGTTCTCAATCTCGACGACAGGGATATTTTCACCGCCACGAATGATGACGTCCTTTGAGCGACCGGTGATGCGGATGTATCCCTTATCGTCAACTCGTGCGAGGTCGCCGGTATCGAACCAGCCGTCGGCATCGGTTGCATTGAGATGGGGTCGCTTCAAGTAGCCGCCAAAGTTCGAGCACGCCCGCGCAAGCAGCCGGCCAATTTCGCCGGTTGGCAGCGTGTTGCCGTCATCATCGGCGATGCGAACCTCTACGCCGGGCAGGGGGCACCCGTCGGTTTCAACGGCTCGCGACGGGTCATCGTCGAGCATGGTTGTGGTAACTGCGCCGTTCTCACTCATGCCCCACGCCGACACAATCGTGGTGCCAAGTGTCGGTTGGGCTCGCTCAACGAGCGGACCAGGGATCGGCGCCCCAGCACACAAGAACGTCGACAGGCTCGGAACTCCAGTGCCTCCAGTTGCAACTGTGTCGGTGAGGTCGGCGAGGAAAGGCGTGGACGCCATGGTGAAGGTCGCACCGTAGTTGTTGACAATCGATATCGCCGTCGGAGCGTCCCACACATCCAAAATCACTGCTGGGCATCCGAGAACTACCGGCATCATCAGGCCGTACATGAAGCCCGTTTGATGCGCCATTGGCGACGCCATCAGCACAACATCGTTGCTGTCAAGGTTGAGGCGTTCGGCGTAGGGCAAGATGTTCGAATACATCGTGTTGGCGCTGTGCATCACACCTTTGGGTTCACCGGTCGTGCCAGAGGTGTAAATGAGTTGGGTCACATCATCAGCACTCGGTCGATTCCCGGTGAGGATCGACTCAGCGTCAGTTTCGTTCTCCCATGTAGGTCCGCTCAGCAACGCCTCGAACCCAGATGAGCCATCGCCACCAATCGCAATGATGTGCTCGAGGGACGGCACTTTTGAACGAATGTCGTCATACATCGCTGCAAAATCATGACCCCGGAACGTTGACGGGATGATCGCCGCCACTGCCTCGCCATGATTCAACATGAACTCGAGCTCACGCTCCCGGAAAATATGCATCAGTGGGTTCGTCACTGCGCCGATCCGTGCACAAGCAAGATGCGTAACGGTGAACTCCCACCAGTTCGGAAGTTGCACCGCAACAACATCACTTGGACGAATACCGAGACGGTAGAGGCCAACGGCGACACGGTTCACCATTGCGTTCAATTCGTTGTATGTGAACGACCGCACGTCGCCGCTGTCGAACTGGGTCGCTGCAAGGGCGAGCCGGCCGCCATTGGTTGCAACCGCTTCGTCGAGTGAATCGTTAATGGTGATGTCTCGCCAATGCCCGGCAGCGACCATTGACGGTCGACGGATAGGCAGATTGTCGGCGTCAAAGTGCATGCGTTCCCCCTTATCGCACTTGATATCTGTTCTAGTTTGGTACGTTCTCGCGCCCTGCCCGGATTCGGGATACTCGGAAGTGCTCCAATGTATTGCTGGTAGTGAGCCGGAGATAGTAAGCGAAAAAGCGTTAGCCCGCCATGGTGAGTCCACCAGAGACGCTCAGCACCTGGCCCGTTACGAACGAAGCCGCATCACTAGCGAAGAACAGGATTGCGCCAGCAAGGTCTTCAGGTTGCCCGAGACGCCCAATCGGAATTGAGCGTCGGAACGCCTCACGAAGTTTCTCTGGGTTTGCTGCAGCGTCGGTCACGGTCGTAAGGAGCGCCGTGTCGGTAGGGCCAGGGCAGACAACGTTGAACGTGATGTTGTGTCGTGAGTGTTCGCGAGCCAGCGTCTTCGAGAGGGCAACCATGCCGGCTTTGCAGGCGGCATAGACGGCCTCACCCGATGATCCAACTCGAGCGGCATCCGATGAAACGTTGATGATGCGACCACCACCGTTGTCGATCATCCGGGGGATGACCGCATGGTGCATGTGAAGTGCCCCGATGAGGTTGATATCGATGAGGCGTGACCAGTCTTCGGGTTGGGTGTCAACGAACGG
>CALCBR010000077.1:0-31928 GCA_937897105.1 uncultured Acidimicrobiaceae bacterium
AGTGCGCAGAATCGTGGCATTAACTCGGCTCAGACAGCAGCCAAAACCATGCTCGACTTACTGCGTGCATCGGATATCACCGTTGACGGAACGTCAGCAACAGGAGTTGCTTCGGAAGACATCGTTCCGCTCGCAGTGATGAACAGCGAATCGCTGCGAACGATGTCGCAGGCACTCCTTCGTAACAATTTGACCGACCCGGTGTGGGCGTCAACATTTGGCAATCTCGAAAGCCGCATTGCCGTGCACCTCGGTAAAGAAGGCTTCCCGCAGCAGGGGCAACGAGAAATGGTTCTCACCCAAAATGCTGCGCTTGGTACGGAGATGCGATCAACCGATTCTGGAATTGAACTTGCGTGTCATGATCTCGATGCGCTGTTTCAATCGCTGGAGACCGAATCTCCCGAATTACTCGGTGACATTCAAATCGGTGGAGTGGACGCGACCGGCGTGTTGATCCCTGCCGGAACTGACTCGTTAGTTGCCGGTAAAACGTCACTCGGCGTTACCTTTGCGGCGATGGGAGACCAAGCGTCAATTGAGAGCGCTATCGGCGACATATTTGATGTAATTGACCGCTTTTCTGTGGAGCGGAACCCGCTCGCATTTAGCCCGGAGGTGTCGCTTGATGAACTCTGACAACGAGCCATACACGTCCGCAATGTTTCCCCTCTCTGCAGTGGTCTTCCCAAGCACCGCCTTGCCGATGAGGATCTTCGAACCCCGGTACCAACAGTTGATGTCAGATTTACTGTCAGGTGATGAAGAACTGCAGTTTGCAATCTCACCGATTGTCCGCGGTCGGGAAGTTGGGGGAGGCGACGAGCGTTTGGAAGTTGCAACGATGTGCAAACTCGCCCAGGTAATGGTGCAGCCAACCGGTGAATACACCTTTCTTGCGCTCGGGCAACGGAGAGTTCGAATTATCGAATGGCTTGAGGACGACCCCTACCCGCAGGCCGTCGTGGTCGACGCAACTGAAAACGACGAATTACCTCCACTTGCTGACATCGCCCACGAAATCAACCGGGTCGAAAAGGTTCTTATCCAACTTGGCGCCGAGGTGCCCGACCATCTGCCGCTCGTTGATGGCGATGAGCGTCTGGCTGCGTTCCGCCTCGCAGGAATGGTGCCGATTTCTGACCTTGATCGCCAAGCGATTCTGTTGTCAGACGATCCATCTGATCGCCTGCGCAGGTTTTCGCAAGCACTTGATGACCTTGAGGCTGTTCTGAAATTCAGAGAAGCGTGATAGGAATAACAACGTGAAGTTCAAGCGCTCTGCCGATGAACCGCAAAAGAAGCGGTCTCGACCAGCATCAATCGATACGGTCATCGACGCGCTGACCTCCTATGTGAAGGGCCAACTTGTTCGCCCCCTCTCAGGTGCCGGTAGATGGCTGCTCTTCGGCATCGTCGGCGGTGTGCTGGTAGGGGCGGGAGTGGTGTTCATGCTCCTCGGGCTGCTGCGCTTGCTGCAAACCGAACTTTCCGGAATTTCAGCGGCCGACTCTCGACTCTCGTGGCTCCCGTACCTCATCGTGCTGGTGATTGGAGTCGGAGTACTCGTCGTCACATTGCAACGAATTAGCCGAACAGAATTGTTCTCCGATCGCGAACAAGAGAGGGTGTCGAAATGAATGATGATGCCGAAGCATCCGGGTCACGAGACGACCTTCAATCAACGCTCGAATCGTTCCAACAGACCCTGCGGGGACAGATTGACGACCGCCGCCAGACCATCGTGACCGTCGCCGTTGTTATTGCTGTCGGGATGGCTGCCGTTGCGTACCTGCTCGGTCGTCGATCAGGTCGACGGAAATCCGCAATTATCGACATTCGTCGACTCTGATTTCGATGAGCAGACGGCAGCAAATGGTCGAACGGGCGGTGTCGACGGCGTTTCGGCGCGGAATCTGGGGAGGGAGTCCGGCGTACCGAGTGCTGGCTATCGGCATTCTCGCCATGCGTGGTGCGCGCAAACTGGTGCGACGTGAACCGGAAGTGGTGCGCAGGGTAAGGATCCGACCAGGATCAGCGATGTCGCTTGCAGTTCGCCGCGGTGGTCGTCGTTGATCGTTCGCCTGCGTCAACCCTCTCGAGAGGTTGAAGTTCGGGGCGAGAGGCCAGCCCGAGCCGTTCTGATTGAGCTCGGTTTTGCTCCTGAAAGCTACATCGTCATCTGTAACGGCACGTTGGTGCCTTCAGACACCGTTCTCCATGAATCAGACAGTGTTGAACTTCGTCCAGTCATTTCAGGGGGTTAGCGATGTCAAAGTGCCGCTCGTGCGGTGAGGCAGCCGTCATTGACCTTCCCCGTCACAACGCCAATTTCTGCGCTGAGCATTTCCAGCAACTGTGTCGACGCCAATTGTCAAAGGCGATCAGCGACTTCGAGATGTTCACGACAGATGATCGGATTCTCGTCGCAGTATCGGGAGGAAAGGATTCTCTCGCTCTTTGGGACATGCTCATTGACGCTGGTTTTCAAGCTGACGGTTTATACATCGGTCTCGGCATTGGTGACTACAGCACCGAAAGTGGTGCAATCACCCGTCGTTTTGCTGAGGAACGCGGCTTGAAACTGCTGGAAGTCGATATCCGCAACGAACACGGATTTGATATTCCAACTGCAGCGGGCGTCAGCGGCCGAAGCCCTTGCTCCGCGTGCGGGCTCTCGAAGCGACACATTTTTGATGATGTTGCGCAGCGCGAGGGCTATGACGTGTTGGCAACAGGACACAACCTTGACGACGAGGCAGCGGTTCTTTTTGGAAACACACTCAGGTGGGACGTCGAATATCTCAGGCGTCAAGCCCCGGTTCTTGAAGCCGGTAATGGCTTTGGCAAGAAAGTGAAACCGCTCGTGCGACTCACTGAGCGTGAGATGGCGGCCTGGTGCGTAGTTCGAGGCATTGATTATGTGGTCGAGGAATGTCCAATGGCAGTCGGAAACAAGCACCTTTCATACAAAGACGCCCTTAATGTTCTCGACAGCACCTCTCCCGGAACGAAGGCGTCGTTCTATCTCGGTTTTCTTGACCGCATGAGACCGCTGCTCGAACACAGCGCGTCGACCACCGCCCCAGGTTCATGCCCACGTTGCGGCGCACCATCTGCAACAAGTGCTGAGGCCTGCGCATTCTGTCGGCTTGTCGAGACGACAGCGGGTCACGAGCAGATTCCAGTCAGAATGGTGCTCAACAAGAAGGCACGGAAACTCTTTGACGCTCAATGGGGGAGCCAGCATGGCGACTAACCACACATTTATTTATGGCGAGCGGGTGCTGCTGCTCGACAAAAAGCGCCGACGGTACTTGGTCGAGCTCGTCGAGGGTGGGGAGTTCCACAGCCACGCCGGATTCGTTCCTCATGCTGACATTGTCGAAGCAGTGGAGGGGACGGTGCTTCGGAGCACTCATGGAGCGGAGTACACCGTGCTGAGGCCGACTCTTGAGGACTTCGTGCTCGAGATGCCTCGAGGTGCGCAGGTGATTTACCCGAAAGACCTTGCCCCAATATGTGTGTTGGCTGACATTTTTCCAGGCGTGAAGGTTCTTGAAAGCGGAGTTGGCTCCGGCGCGTTATCGATGACGATGCTGAGATGGGGAGCGGAGATAACTGGGTACGAACTTCGTGAGGATTTCGCGAATCGAGCCCGTGCAAACGTCGCATCATTTCTCGGCGAAGAGGCCCTCCAGCGCTACCACGTGAAGATCGGCGATTCGTATGAGGGCATCGACCTCGACGACGGGCCGTTTGACCGTGTGGTGCTCGATTTACCCGAACCCTGGAACGTCATACCTCACGCTGAGCGGGTACTGAGGCCGGGTGGGATATTGGTTGCCTATACGCCGTCGATTACCCAAGCAGCCCAAACGAGGGAGCAACTTAAAGGTCGTTGGCTCGACACTCGCACCATCGAGGTGTTGCACCGAGGCTGGCATATCGACGGGCAGTCAGTACGACCTGATCATCGCATGGTTGCCCACACCGGGTTCCTAACAGCAGGCCGCTTTCTAGGTCAGGGCGCGAGCAGGCTCCAGCAAGAAACTGAAGCGAGGGCCGCTATCGACGCAGAGGAAAGTTGAACTTAGGGCTCGATGTAGATGCACTCGCCGGGGCATTCCTCGGCGGATTCAACAACTGAGTCGAGCTGACTATCAGCGAACTCAGCCATGCCATCTGCACCCTGCGGGTTGCCCTTGGCCTCGGCGAAGATCTTGTCGCCTTCTTTCACGTAGGCAAGACCATCGTCGAGCAGCGCGAACACGTCGGGCGCGATTTCCTCGCAAAGTCCGTCGCCGGTGCAGAGATCTTGGTCAATCCAAACCTTCATGGATGGGGGCTCCTTCGTGAACGCCGAGTAGTTGTTCAGCAAAGTGTAACCCTGAAGGGGTCTTCATTCACAGTTCTTCCGACGGGAATTACCGCGTTCGTGGGTGAATCAATAGCGAACGTGTGGAATGATGATCGTACTGAAGGGAGACCGGCCGGTGAAAAGTGGTGAACAACCAGCACACGATTCAGAAATCGAGCGCCTTACCGCAGAGGTGGAGCGGCTCAAAGAGCGGGTCACCGAACCATCGCAGCGCATTCGTGCCCTCGAGTCACGGGTCGTTAATCTGAAGAGCGAACTTGCAGGCACCATTTCAAGAAACGAACGATTAAGCGGCACTCTCCGCGAGGCGAAAGAACAAATCGAGTCGCTTCGAAGTGATATCGAACGGTTAACCGGGACCCCGAACACGTACGGAGTCGTCGTCCAGCACAACGACGACGAAACCTTTGATGTTCTGTCATCTGGTCGAAAGTTTCGCGTAACAACTGGACCAGACGTCGACGCCGCCGAGGTTGTCGCAGGGGCAGAGGTAACGCTCAACGAATCGATGGTGATCATCGCCGCTCGCCACCCCGACACGATGGGCGACATCGGAACCATTCGAGAACTACTCGACGACGGAATTCGCGTCGTCGTCACCGCTCGAGCCGATGAAGACACGGTGTGCACGCTCAGTGATGGTCTCCGGGGCACGAAACTGAGAATTGGTGACCGGGTCCGCATCGATACCCGTTCAGGCTTGGTGCTTGAGGTACTCGGGCGGCCAGACGTCGATGAACTCCTCCTCGAAGTCGTCCCCGATGTGACCTACGACGACATCGGTGGTCTCGACACCCAAATATCTGCAATCGCCGATGCCGTCGAATTGCCATTTCTGCATGCTGATTTGTTCGCAGAGCATCGCCTGCCTGCGCCGAAGGGAGTTCTGCTGTACGGGCCTCCAGGCTGCGGGAAGACCCTCATTGCGAAGGCGGTTGCGAACAGCTTGGCGAAGAAAGTCGCAGCGTCGATTGGTGAAGACAAAGGACGGAGCTACTTCGTCAATATCAAAGGCCCAGAACTGCTGAATAAATACGTGGGTGAAACCGAGCGACAGATTCGTCTCGTGTTCGAACGAGCCCGCGAGAAAAGCGACGAGGGGTGGCCGGTCATCGTCTTTTTCGACGAGATGGACTCGATGTTCAGAACCCGCGGTACCGGGGTGTCTTCAGATATGGAGTCAACAGTCGTGCCACAGCTCCTCGCCGAAATCGATGGTGTTGAAGGTCTTGAAAATGTGATCGTGATCGGTGCCACAAACCGCGAAGACCTTATCGACCCTGCAATTCTTCGCCCTGGTCGTCTCGACGTGAAGATCCGCATCGATCGTCCTGATGCTCATGCGGCTCGACAGGTGTTCCTGCGGTACCTCAACGATGAGATACCGATTAGAGACGGTGAAACGGTAGATCAGATGGTGTCGGCTGCTGTTGATGAGATGTATCGCGTTGACGACGACAACAGGTTCCTAGAGGTCACCTATGCAAACGGCGACAAAGAAGTGCTGTACTTCAAAGATTTTGCGTCTGGAGCAATGATCGAAAACATCGTTCGTCGAGCGAAGAAGTCAGCAGTAAAACGCGTCATTGACGGCGGTTCAAGGGGCATCACTTCCGACGATCTCATTTCGGCTGTGCGGTCAGAATTCACCGAACACGAGGACCTTCCTAACACGACCAACCCAGACGATTGGGCAAAAGTCTCTGGTCGAAAAGGCGAACGTATTGTCTTCATTCGAACTCTCGTTGATCGAGATGCTGATCCGGTCGGGGGAGGCCGCGCCATCGAACGCACGCAAACCGGGCAGTACTTGTAGGCCGATGGCAGTACCCAAGGTCTGCGGAATCGAAACCGAATACGGCATTCTCGTACGCGGCGCCGAGAACAATCCTGTGACAGCCTCTGCGCTGCTCATCAATGCCTACACCGGCGCCGTCGAAGACCAGGTTGCGTTTGATCTGATCGCAGAGGACCCGAGGCGAGATGCCCGATCGCCAGACCCGCTCGACCCATATGAGTTCGACCCAGAACTCGAGTACGTGCCAGTGAACGCTGTACTGACCAACGGCGCCCGTTATTACGTCGATCATGCCCACCCAGAAATGTCGACTCCAGAGGTCCGAAGCCCGCTCGAAGCTGTGATCTGGGACAGGGCAGGCGAAGAAATTGTCAGAGAGTCAATCGATGCGGCACAACGGCTTGTTCCTGACGGCGCGGAGCTCCTCATTCACAAAAACAATTCCGATGGCAAAGGAAACTCTTACGGCTGCCATGAGAACTATCTCGTCGATCGGACGCTACCCTTTGGCAAAGTGATTTCGGCGGTAATGGCGCACTTTGTCACCCGTCAGATATTTGCGGGGTCGGGAAAGGTGGGTTGTGAGTTTCCTGGCATGTCGTCAGACGCTGTCGATTATCAAATTTCGCAGCGAGCCGATTTTTTTGAAGAGGAAGTCGGACTTGAGACCACTGTCCGCCGCCCGATCGTGAACACCCGCGACGAACCTCACTGTGACGCATCGAGATATCGGCGTCTGCACGTAATTGCGGGTGATGCCAACATGTCCGAAGTTGCAACTTTCCTCAAAGTGGCGAGCACGGCAATGCTGCTTTCGGCCGTCGAAGACAATCCAGACCTTGAGATGCCGGCCCTCGCCAATCCTGTTCGAGCGATCACCCAAGTGAGTCATGACCCCTCACTCGCTGCGGCGATTCAAGCATTCGATGGCACGACAATTCGAGCGATAGATGTGCAGTGGCAATTGTTCGATATTGCGAGGACCTGGTTTGAGCAGACCGGTGGCGAGGCAGTAGGAGAGTCGGATTGCGCCCTGGCGCTTGAACACTGGGAGCGCATCCTCACCGGTCTTGAAGGTGACCCCCTGACGGTTGCTGACAGCGTCGACTGGATTGCCAAGCACCGTCTCATCTCTGCGTACGCGGAACGCCACCAACTCAAACCAGGTGCGGCCGCTCTCCGTGCGATCGATCTGCAGTATCACGACATGAGACGCCAGAAAGGTCTTGCAAGTCGATGCGGTCTCATGACCCTCGCAACCGATGAGCAAGTCACGAAAGCGATGACGTCGCCGCCAGATACCACGCGGGCGTTCTTTAGAGGTCGTTGCATCGAACGGTTCCCTGATGAGGTGCTTGCTGCGAATTGGGACTCAATGGTGTTTGACCTTGGGGCAGACCCACTACGTCGAGTGCCAATGGACGATCCGTTACGCGGCACCGCCGAACTCGTGGCTAACGTACTTGCCAACAGCGCAACGGCGAGAGAATTGGTAGCGGCTCTCGCTGAACCAAACGAATAGCGTTACGCACGAGAAAGTACTGCGATGCCAGATCGAATTCAGCGAAAGATGCCGGAGCGGCAATCGGAAGAAACCATCGAGTCAGAAGTGGTTGAGAGTGATCGGCCAGCGACCGATGACCTCGACGATCTGCTCGACGAGATCGATGAAATTCTCGAAGAAAATGCTGAGGATTTCGTGAGGTCGTATGTGCAAAAGGGAGGTGAGTGACCATGGTGATGCCTGTATTCCAGCCCGGTGATGACCCTGGCACTGACTTCCCAATGCTTCTTCAACGAGCTGGCTATGGGCCGGTCGACCTTCCTTCGGGGACCACGATCGATACACCGCATGCGACAACATGTGTCGCTGTTCGCTTCGATAACGGCGTGGTCATGGCTGGTGACCGAAGAGCAACTTCTGGGCACCTCATTTCACATCGAACAATGGAAAAAGTAGTGCAGGCTGACCGTCACTCGGGTGTTGCCATTGCGGGCGCCGCGGGCCCGGCAGTCGACATGATCAGACTTTTCCAGGTGCAACTCGAGTACTACGAGAAAGTTCAAGGAAGCGCCCTCAGCCTTGAAGGCAAGGCAAACCAGTTGGCCTCGATGGTTCGAGCAAATGTGCCGGCAGCCATGCAAGGAATGGGCGTTGTGCCGATCTTCGCCGGGTTTGATGTTCGACGATCGATTGGGCGTCTCTGGGCATATGACATGCTGGGTGGCCGGTACGAAGAGCGAGAGCATGTCGCAACAGGCTCCGGGTCACTTCATGCATCAACGGTGATGAAAGTCGGGTACCGCTCTGACCTCACCCGAGATGATGCAGTTGAACTCGTGACCCGCAGCCTGTGGGAAGCTGCAGATGCAGATTCAGCAACCGGCGGGCCCGACATGGTGCGTGGCATTTATCCAGTGGTCGCAACGATTGACAGCGATGGCTGGTCTCTCGTGGGCGACGATGAACTCGGCGATCGTTACCGGACTCTCATCGAACAAATGGGAGGCTCGACATCATGAGCATGCCGTATTACGTCGCACCTGAACAGGCGATGACCGACCGGGCAGACTTCGCTCGTAAGGGAATTGCAAAGGGCCGGGCACTCGTGGCTCTGCGATACGAGCACGGAATCGTGTTGGTCGCAGAAAACACATCGCAGTCATTGCGCAAAGTCAGCGAGATATACGATCGAATCGCATTCGCAGGTGTTGGCAAGTACAACGAATTTGACCAATTGAGGGTCGCAGGTATTCGGTCGGCTGAACTCACCGGCTACCAGTACTCACGAGACGACGTCGACGCTCGAGGGCTCGCCAACGATTATGCGCAGCTCCTTGGTAACGCCTTCACCCACGGCATGAAGCCAATGGAAGTCGAAATTCTTGTCGCAGAGGTCGGTGTCGAGGGGTCACATGACGACCAGATTTTCCACATCATGTACGACGGAACGGTGATCGACCGTCCCGATACGTGTGCGCTCGGTGGTGAATCTGACACCATTAGCAACCGACTGTCGAGCGGCTTTGCCGAAGGGTTCAGTTTGGTTGATGCCATTCGCCTTGGCGTTTCGTCATTATCGGGCGACGATCGATCGATTTCTGCAGATTCGTTGGAGATTGCCATTCTCGAACGTAACGGAGCGCGGCGTTGCTTCCGCCGCCTCGAAGCCAGCGAAGTTGAGGCTGCCCTGCAAGAATGACGGTTGATGCCATCGATAGACCTCAACAGTGATCTAGGGGAGGGTTTCGGCATTTGGCGCCTAGGCGACGACGCAGCGATGCTTCAGCTCGTGACGAGCGCCAACATTGCGTGCGGTTTTCACGCTGGTGACCCGTCAACACTTCGCGCGGTCTGCCGCGACGCCGTGAAAAATGATGTTCGGATCGGAGCGCAAGTCTCGTATCAAGATCTCGTGGGCTTTGGGCGACGCCATATCGTTATGGACCCCGCCGAACTCACCGACGCAGTTCTCTATCAACTCGGAGCCCTTGACGCCTTCGCTCAGGTCGCCGGAAGCGAAGTCTCGTATGTGAAACCTCACGGTGCTCTCTACCACGCAGCCTGTGCAGAACGTAGCGTCGCTGATGCCGTGGTTGAGGCGGTGGCTGACTACGACCATTCGATGGCCGTATTAGGGCTCCCGGGCTCTGCGCTTCTTGACGCTGCCGACGCGGCTGGCCTCGAAGTAGCCGCCGAAGCCTTTGCTGATCGCGCCTACTCTGATGACGGCGGGCTCGTCGACCGCTCTCAACCTGGTGCTGTCCTTGATGATCCTCGCGCAATAGCGGAACGGGCCGTGCAGATGGTGATGACGCAAACGGTCACCACTTTTACTGGCAAGACGATCTCGGTTCCGTTGAGGTCACTATGCGTTCACGGGGACACACCAGGGGCGGTGGAGATTGCCCAAGCTGTCCGAGATGCTCTCGAAGCCGAAGGCATCGGCATCTACTCGTTTACGTGAAGGCAATCAAAGGTCTCGACATCGCAAAGATGGGCTCCCGTGGCCTGCTGCTGCGCACCGATACCTATGTTCCCGCAGTGCTCGGCGCTGCAATTCGAGAATTAGCCTTAGATGGCGTTGCTGATGTTGTTCCGGCTGAAACGACATTGCTGGTGAGATGCGACCATGCTGCCGCTCAACAAGCAGTACAACATCGGCTTGAGGAATTCATCGCAAGTTATGACGAAAAACCCCTGCGAGTCGCTCGCGAACCGATCGAGATTCCGGTGAGGTACGACGGCGAAGATTTAGCATTCGTCGCCGAGGCCTGTTCCCTATCAGAAGAAGAGGTAATTCAACGCCACCTTGGGACCACCTATGTGGCCGCGTTCTGTGGTTTCGCGCCGGGGTTTGCCTATCTCTCTGGTCTTGATTTCTCCCTTCAGCTGCCGCGGCGCAACACGCCCCGAACACGAGTTCCGGCTGGTGCCGTGGCGATCGCAGCGACATATTCGGCTGTCTACCCGCAAGAGTCTCCGGGTGGCTGGCACCTGATTGGTTCAACATCGAGAGAACTCTGGGATGTCGCACGCCAACCTCCAGCGCTTATCGAGCCTGGTCGTCAAGTGAGGTTTATCCGCCAGTGACTGTCGGATTTCGGGTTGTTGAAGCGGGCATCGCCTCATCGGTGCAAGACGGCGGTCGACCCGGCTACTCGCATCTCGGCCTCGGTCGGTCCGGTATTGCTGATCAGGCCAGTGCAGCTTCGCTTAACCGCTCGGTTGGAAATTCTGAGACAACTCCAGTGCTCGAAACAGCCGGTGGTCTTGTTGTGGAATGTCTCAGTCGCTCTGCAGTCGCAGCGAGTGGGTGGACAGCACCCCGCCTCGTTGCAGAAGGGGAGCGCATTCGGATTGATCCTGCACTGGGCCAGCAATGGGGGTATCTCGCAGTGGCCGGAGGATTACGGGGAATTCCGGTGCTTGGGTCGTTAAGTGCCGACACGATGGCTGCGATCACTGCTGTTTCGGTGAGCACCGGAGCCCGCCTCGAAATTGGTGAGGCACGCGACCGTTCTCTTCCTGATCTCATCGCTCTTCCGCCACAACGAAACACCCTGACGGTGATACCTGGGCCGCACCTTGATCGTTTTACACCGACCGCCCTACAACTGCTGACCTCAACTCAATGGACCGTTGAGAACAACTCACGGGTTGGTGTTCGTCTTGCCGGAGGCAACATCGAGCTAGGAGATGGCTCGGCAAGCGCAGCGAGTGAGCCAATGGTGGTCGGCGCATTGCAGGTTCCACCCAGCGGTTCACCAATCATCTTGGGCCGCGAGCACCCTGTAACTGGGGGTTATCCGGTGATCGCAGTTGTTGACGATGCCTCGATGTCGCAGGCGCTGGGAGCCGCAATCGGCACCACCTTGTCGCTTCGACTTGGTTGACCGATCAGACAGCCTCTTTCAAGATTCGCTACCGTCATGTAATGGAACGCCGTATCTACGGTCTCGAAACCGAGTACGGAATTACGTGCACCTTTCGAGGACACCGCCGACTCACACCTGATGAAGTAGCCCGCTATCTCTTCCGGGATGTGATGGCGTGGGGGCGCTCGTCAAATGCGTTCTTGCCGAATGGTGGGCGGCTGTATCTCGATGTTGGCTCGCATCCCGAATACGCGACGCCAGAATGTGATTCTCTCATCGAGGCGGTGACCCACGATCGTGGGGGTGAGCGCATCGTAGAACGGCTTGCAATAAGTGCCGAGGAGCGTCTTGAGGCTGAATCGGTTCGAGGCGACGTGTTCGTCTTCAAAAACAACACTGATTCGGCCGGTAATTCCTACGGCTGCCACGAGAACTACCTCACTCGGCGAAGCGATGACCCTGCGGCATATGCCTCAAATCTCATCCCATTTCTCATCTCTCGGCAGATCTATGCCGGTGCTGGAAAGGTACTCAGCACGGCTCGAGGCCCGATCTACTCGATTTCTCAACGAGCCGATCACATCTGGGAAGGGGTGAGTTCGGCCACAACACGAAGCCGTCCGATCATCAATTCCCGAGATGAACCACACGCGGACGCCGAAAGTTTTAGGCGTTTGCACGTGATCGTTGGCGACTCAAACATGAGCGAGTACACGACATTTCTCAAAATTGGCGTAGTTGCGTGTGTCTTGCGAATGTTGGAAGACCCATCGGTCTCGTTCCGTGACTTTTCACTCGAAAACCCAATTCGGGCCATTCGCGATATCAGTCACGACATGACCTGTCGACGGCGTGTACAACTGGCAACCGGGCGCGAGATCAGCGCCCTCGATATCCAGCGCGAATTTCTTGACGCCGCGTTGAGTTATGCCGATCGGCGTGGTTTTAACGATGAGGAAATGTTGGCGCTACAAATGTGGGAACACTGCATTTCCACGATCGAAGATGACCCACTGAAGCTCGACCGCGAGATCGACTGGGTGATCAAATACCGGCTGATCGAGGCGTTTTGTGAACGTCATGACATCGAACTTGATGATCCTCGTGTCCAACTGTTCGACTTGCAGTACCACGACATTTCTCAGTCACGAGGACTCTTTCGTCGTCTTGAGCAGCGAAATCACGTGGAGCGCATGTGTGACGATGAGGCGATCGTGGCCGCGCAAGATATTGCACCCCAGTCAACCCGTGCTCGATTGCGAGGCGAATTCATCCGCCGTGCCCGAGAGCGGGGTCGTGACGTCACCGTCGATTGGGTGCACCTCAAAGTGAACGATCAGGCGCAGCGAACCGTTCTCTGCAAAGACCCGTTTGTTGCTGTCGACGAGCGCGTTGACCGGCTCATCGAACAATTGTGACCGCATCGCGGCCGTAACACCCGATACGGTTACCCCCGGTTATGAGCGACACTGATCAAGGAGAATCCTTCGCCATAGAGGCAGATGTTGACGATGAGCCAGGCGGTTCGACAAGCCTCGCCGCTCTCGGTCGAGGCGCGAAGGCCTTCTTCGACTGGGCTCTTGTAGTGGTGATTGCCCTAGTCGTTGCTCTTGGAGTTCGAACATTTCTTCTCGCTCACTTCGTCGTTGAAGGATCGTCGATGTACTCGACGCTCGAAACCGGTGATCGGGTATTTGTCAATAAAGTCTCGTACCGCCTTCACGACCCAAATCGCGGCGATGTGGTTGTGCTCCATGAAATTCGAGGCACTACCGAACGCGATCTCATCAAGAGGGTGATTGCAGTTGGTGGAGAAGAGATTGAAATGAGGAGTTGTGAGATTCGGATTGGCGGGCAGCTTCTTATTGAGCCGTACCTCGACCCAACGGTCGTCACACCTGGTAACTGTGGGGGAGACTTCGGTCCGATTCTTGTCCCTGAGGGCACAGTCTTTGTCATGGGTGATAATCGAGCAGGTTCTCAAGACAGCCGAACGTTGGGTCCGGTTTTGCTCGATGACATCGTTGGGCGTGCATTTGTCGTGTTCTGGCCAAGATCGAATTGGCAATGGCTCTGACCTACACCTGAGCGGCGGCGTCAACCATGCGATCTACGTGATCACTGAACACCCCATCAAGCCCCATGCGAAGACCCGTGCGCAATTCGTGATCATGTTGGAGATTCCAGCCAAAGGCATGACGGGAAAATCGGTGAGCAAGTGTCACGAGGCCACCGTTCCAATCATCGATTCGCATATTCAAGGCATCGATTCCCGTAGAGGAAAGAAGAGCGCACCGGCGTTCGACTCCCTCGCGAATCGAACCAAGCCGAACTGAGTTCACGAGTCGAACATCAGGAAACGCAGCTCGGTGAGCCTGCAATCGTTCAGCGTTGGGGTGGCACAGCCACACTCGCGCTGGAAGGTCGGAACCATGGGTATGGATGTGCTGAAGCGTCGAGCCAAATGCGCTGTCATCCTTAACGTCGAGTGAAAGATGAAGGTTGGGGTGCTGTGAGAGCAACTCCAATACTTCAACTAAATGTGGAATATGAGGCGGCAAGGAAGACGCCGGAACGTCTCTTATCGATCGTGAGCGAAGCTTTCCAGCAGGAACCTTCCCATCATGATCGAGAACTGGGATATTGTCGCTCGTCAGCCACACATCACTTTCGAGGCCGGTTGCCCCTAAGCGAAGTGCGAGGCGGAATGCCTCCATCGTGTTTTCGGGGGCGTGGGCACGAGCGCCACGATGTGCGAACAACACCGTCGTATCGATGAGAGTTGGAAGTCGTTGCTGCTCCACTGCCGCCATGCTGTCATGCTCGTAGACTTATTGGGGTGTTCAACTTGCAGGGTGGCGAACTCATCATCATTGCGCTTCTGGCGCTAGTGGTGTTAGGCCCTGAAAAGTTGCCTGAAGCCGCACGATGGTTCGGACGAATGTACGCGCAGATTCGACGGATGGGAGACGGCTTCACCCAGGAATTTAAGTCCACGGTAAAAGAGCCACTTGACGATCTTCGTACCGCTGTCTCTGAACCCGTTGAAGAGGTGAAATCGTCGCTTGACGAGACGATTGCCGCAAGCTCACCAGAAGATGCAGTGGACAATGGTGTTGAAACGGGTGGATCTGCCCCAACTGAATCCTCTGGTGCCGAAGACGTGCCATTGAGATCGTCGACCGAAGGCGGAGAGAAGCCTCCCTCATGAAGTTCCCTCGGCGGTCGAAGCGAAACGTTCCGTCCGACGGAACCATGGGCCTTATGGACCATCTTGCTGAGCTCCGGTCACGCATTATTCGCTCGGCACTGGCGGTGGCGGCTGGAGCGATCGTCGTGCTCTTCGCCTACAACTCAGTGTTGCGGTTTCTCACTGAGCCGTACCTTGAACTTTGTCGACGTCGTCAGCCCGGATTTTGCGGGCTGTCGTACGATGCATCACTCGATGCGGTGAACCTCTTCACCATGGACCCAGTCGAAGGCTTCACCACCCGAATGAGGATTGCCACTTACGGCGGCATCATTCTCGGACTCCCGGTGATTTTGTGGCATATCTGGAAGTTCATCGTTCCGGCAATGCACAAAAATGAACGACGTTATGCATTGAGCTTTATTTCGAGCGCCGTTCTGCTCTTCGCGGCTGGCGGGCTCCTGGCGTTCTCTACATTGGGACGTGCGATCGAGTTCCTTATCGAATGGTCAGGTGAAGGTGTCGATCAGGTGTTCCGGGTGAGTTCATACATCCGGCTCGTAACACTCATGGTCATTGCATTCGGCATTGGGTTCACCGTGCCCGTGCTTCTTGTCTTTTTGCAGCTCATTGGGGTGCTCACTCCGAGAGCGCTACTCAGTGTGTGGCGGTACGCGATCGTTGGCATTGTCTTTATCGCCGCCGCTATCACACCGTCGGGCGACCCTGTGTCACTCGCAAGCCTTTCACTGCCAATGATTCTGCTGTATTTCGCCGCCATCGGTATCGGATTACTCTTCACTCGCCGACGAAAAGCAGCGGGGGAGAGCGTTGACTGAGCAGCCGTCTCACGACCACAGGGTCGACCACACATGGTTTTCGGAGGGCCTCGGGTTCCCACTCGATCGTTTCCAACGAGAAGCCTGCGACGCAATCGTTCGGGGAGATGACGTTGTCGTTGCGGCGCCGACGGGTAGCGGAAAGACCGTCGTTGCGGAGTATGCGCTTGCGGCGACGTTGCGAGACCAGCAACGAGCGTTTTACACGACACCGCTGAAGGCGCTGTCTAACCAAAAGTTCCACGATCTCGTTGCGCTGTACGGCGAAGATCAGGTCGGGCTTCTCACAGGTGACGTTGCAATACACCCCGAGGCTCCGGTGGTGGTCATGACCACCGAGGTTCTTCGCAACATGATGTACGCAGCTTCATCTGCCCTCGACGATGTTGGCTACGTCATCCTTGACGAAGTGCATTTCCTTCAAGACACGTACCGCGGCCCGGTGTGGGAAGAGATCATCATTCATCTCGAGAGGTCGATACGTCTTGTTTGCCTTTCAGCCACCGTGAGCAATGCACCACAACTGGCCAAGTGGATGACCGAGGTTCGTTACCGAACCGCAGTCATCACCGAAACGACTCGCCCGGTGCCATTGGAAAACCACTACATGGTGTTCGACAAAACGAACGAACGTCTGCATCTGTTTCCCACCTTTGTCGGAGGCGCTCTCAATCGAGATGCCCTGCGACTTGACGAATCAGGGGTGAGGCATCGTTGGTCGGGGAAGAGCCGCCGTAGCCCGACTGGGGGCACACGGAAACTCGTTACGCCAACACGACTTGAAGTTGTTGATGCGCTTGATGACAAGGCGATGCTTCCGGCGATTTATTTCATTTTCAGCCGTCGTCAATGTGAGGAAGCCGCTGCGATGGCGGCTCAAGCCGGGATACAACTCATTTCGCAACAGGAGCAAAACGCGATCATGCGGATTGTTGATGCTCGACTCGAGGATTTCTCCTCCGATGACCTTTCAGCCCTCGGTATCGATGGGTTCGTGCAGCAACTCATGTCGGGTGTTGCGCCACATCATGCAGGAATGGTGCCCGCCTTCAAAGAGATCGTTGAGCACGCCTTTATTTCTGGTCTGCTGAAGGTCGTATTTGCGACTGAAACACTCGCCGTGGGTGTCAACATGCCGGCATCGTCGGTCGTTATTGAAAAAACAACGAAATACAACGGCGACCATCACGTGTCTCTCAGTGCAGGCGAATTCACTCAATTGACCGGGCGGGCAGGGCGACGCGGCCTCGATGAGGTTGGACACGCCGTCGTGTTGTGGAACCCGTTCGTACGCTTTTCTGAAGTCGCAGAACTCGCAGGAAGTTCGACCTACAACCTTCGCTCGGTGTTCAGGCCGACGTTCAACATGGTGGCGAACCTCGTAAGTAGGTGCAACCGTGAGGAAGCACGTGAGATGCTCATGCTGTCGTTTGCTCAATATCAACGCGACCACGATGTTGTTCGGCTGCAGGCACGACTAGCGCGCCGCCGAACCGAGTACAACGACCGTCGCGAGCAGTCGAGAAGTCCGTTTGGAGACATCGAGGAATATCGCTCACTGCAACAAAAGATGAAAGACGGTACCGCAACAAGTTCGGTCGATCTCAGCAATCTTCGCCCAGGTGACGTCGTCTATTCGGCGGTCGGCGCGTACCGGGGACCAGTCGTCATCGCAGCAACTGCTCATCGCTCAAATGGCCTACGCCTTTCAGTCGTCACCGCAAGCGGAAAACTCGCAACGATGACCTCGCAAGAATTTGTTGGAGATGGAACTGTGGTTGGCACCGTGGTGATGCCCGGCTCGTTCACACCACACAAAAAGGAGTTCCGCCAGGAAGCCGCCCGACGTTTGAAACGCGCGAAGCTTCGACCCGAAGGCGCTCGCCACCCGCGGGCTCATGGGTCTCGCACCGACCCACGTTCTGAAGTGCACCCCGTAGAGATGGATCCTGACCTCAAAACCCGGCTTCGAGCGGCAGAAGATGCCGATCGCCGTGCAAAAGAACTGGAACGACTCGAGAAAGACATCGCCTCTCGACGTGGATCACTCGGTAGAGACTTCGACGGAGTCGTATCGGTGATGTCGAAAATGGGCTTTCTCAAAGAACATGACTGGGTACTGACCAAAGACGGAAAGACCCTGTCACGTATTTTTCATGAATCGGACCTCCTCGTCGTCGAAGCACTCAGAGCGGGGCTTTTCGACGGGTTGTCGGCCGCCGAACTCGCCGGGCTTGTCTCGGCAATTGTGTACGAGTATCGAGGAATCGACGAGCCTCCACCTCCGTGGTTTCCGACGAGAGAGCTCCAAGAGAGGTTCCGGCGTCTGGAGAGCATGAGCCTCCAGATCGACACCATTGAGGGTGAATTTGGTCTGGCTGTACATCGTCCGCCAGACGCAGGCTTCGTTGCCATTGCCCACGGGTGGTGTTCAGGAGTTGAGCTCGCTGACCTTGTTGACGATGGTGATCTTGCGGGAGGTGACATCGTTCGAAACCTCCGGCAAGTGATTGATCTTTGTCGACAAATTGGAGACGTCGTTTCTGACCCAGACGTCAGAAGGGTGGCCCGAGAAGCTGTCTCTCACTGCACCCGCGGCGTCGTGATTGATATCGCAGGAGTCGACTCTTCATCAGTTGTCGAGCCCGCAAATGAACCTAATGTGAAAGATGAAATCTGATGACGATTCGCATCGGTGAGGAGTGGGGAGAGGCGGTTGAATCCGCTCCAAGCGGTACACAGACGGTATTCACCGACCACGATGTCGCCCAAGCTCTCGACGATCGGCGTATGGTGTTGGTGCGTGGCGGGGCGCTTCACCAGACGCTTGGATCGCCGGAGGGCGACACGGTCACACGACGCCTGCCGATCGATCTCGTTGAGATGGTCGACACAGCTTCAGAAACGAGAATCGCGGTGTCCGTCGCAAACATCTGCTTGGTTCAACGTGGGCCATTTGGTCGTTGGCGCGGCCGACTAGTCGTCGTAACAAACTGCGGGGAGTGTTCAGGCGTCACACCATGTCCACGGGCACATCCAAACGACGGCACATTAGATGTGCTCGAGGTTGACGCCTCCATGAGACTCTTTCAGCGTCGATTGGCGTGGAAAAGGGCCGAATCAGGATCACACCTACCGCATCCATCGTTGAGCGTATGGTCGGGGGCGAATTTTTGCCTCACCGTTGAACCAAATGAGCAGATCATCGTCGATGGAGTCGATCTCAAGTTCACAGGCGACCTTGAACTCCGGGTGGTAGCCGATGCCGGTGAGATTTTTATCTGAGATATTGAGATGATCCGCGCTGAGGAACACGCGTCCGCGTAGCATCGCTCAAGTGACCTACGTGGCCGAAGAGTTCACGCCATCTGAAGCTGACATTCTTCGGAGGTACTTCACCAACCTCGATCAGCCGGTCTTTGCGCTGGTGAATCTTCCTGAGGTGGTGAAGGGTGCCCTTTTTGCTCGGTACAGCCGCAGCCCCAAAAGTCTGAGACGTCTCTTTCTCGACGAATTCGTTGGAGATCTCGATATTTCAGGTGACGCGTCCGTCGATGCCACGATGGGATTAGCGCGTGCAGAAGAACTGTATGAACGAGTGTTTGTCGAGTATGGCGATGACTCTGTGGCTCAACTCGGCGGAGTTCACCTGGCGTGTGAGCAGGCCTCCAACCTGTTGACAAAGGTGCTGGAACGAGGTCGCTTGATGTCGTACCTCGAGCAGAGCACTCGCTATATCGCATACGACGCTCGGCTTGGTGGGCGTTACCGGTACTACCGTGACCCACATTTGCTCGCGTCGCGAGTTGGAACTCGATATATCAGTGAGATGGACCGTATGTTCGAGGCCTACTCAACCGCGCTCGAAAGCGTGACCGAACACGTTCGTCGCGTTGTGCCTCAAGGTGTCGGTGACAGCGATTTCGTCTATCGACAGGCAACCCGCGCAAAGGCTCTTGATGCAGTTCGAGGGATGCTGCCCGCAGCGTCGACATCAAATCTTGGCATCTACGGAAGCGGTCAGGCGTTTGAGGCGCTGTTGCTGCGAATGCGGGCTCATCCACTTCCTGAAGCGCGTGAATATGCCGACCAAATGCTGGTGGAACTCCGAAAAGTCATTCCCAGTTTTCTCCGCCGGGTCGATGTGCCCGAGCGCGGTGGTGCGTGGTCGGCGTACCTGTCCGACATCAACTCTCAGACCGAGGAACTCGTCGACAGCCTTTTTGGTTCCGAACCGGTCGATAATGCTCCGGAAGTTGAACTCGTCGACTTCGACCCACGTGGGGAAGAGAAGCTGCTCGCTTCGATTTGTTATCCGCATTCTTCGATGTCAGAACGACAATTGCAAGAGCGAGTCTCCTCTCTGAGTGACGAACAACGATCAGCGTTGCTGACAGCGGCGATCGGTGACCGGCAGAATCGGCGTCACAAACCAGGACGGTCATTTGAACGGCTCGATTACCGTTTCGACGTGCTGAGCGATTACGGAGGCTTCCGTGACCTCCAACGACATCGCCTGATGACGATTGACTGGCAGCGCCTCACGCCGAACAACGGATTCGTTCGACCAGAACTTGTTGAAGAGGCCGGAGTCAGGCACCTCTTCGATGAATCAATGGAGCGGTCTGCTGCCCTCTACGACATGTTGAAACCTGATTTCGCCCAGCAAGCGTCGTATGCCGTTGCGATGGCATATCGCATTCGTTATTCAATGCAATTCAATGCGCGCGAAGCCATTCATCTCATAGAACTGCGGTCGTCCCCTCAAGGCCACCCTTCGTATCGAAGAGTCGTATTGGAAATGCATCGCCTCATCGCCGAAGAGGCCGGGCATAGAGCGATAGCGAACTCAATGACCCATCTGACCACTGAAGCACCTGACCTCGAACGTCTAGATTCTGAACGTCGCGCTGAGGCGCGGCGCGTGTTGGAACGCTAGGGTGCGCCCCATAGCGGTCAAGAACCGAAGAAATACCCCGTAGATTCACTCGCAACAGGACGAAATGACGTAACATCCTTCGACCTGTCTACCCCCAACAAATGAAGGATCGCCACCATGGCAGATGACGAGATTGTGGACGACGTCGACGAAGAAGTCGAAGACGACGACATCAACGACGAGGAGTTTGACGCTGACGCCGAGGACGACGACGGTGAGTTCGAAGACTCTGATGACGACGAAGATGGTGACTACAGCGACGATGACGACGATGATGAAGATGACTCAAGTGCAAATGGTCGTCGCCAGTCAAAAGAAGATGAGGACGACGATGACGACCTTGTCAACGAAGACGATGTTGAGGCTGACCTCGACACCATCCTGAAAGATCGAATGGTCACCGTTGAAGACGACGAAGAGGAAGAGGAGGAGACTCCCGTCGTCGTTGACAACAGCGCCGAGGCTGTCGATGGTGTGCAGCCAAAGCGATCTGACGAAAAGGTCTGTCCGAGTTGTTTCTTGCTTGTGAGGAGCGGTGCTCCGACGTGTCCGGTGGGTGACGATGATTGCCCGATTATCAGCGGGTGACGGCGCCTCGCATTCGCCTGGCGCAACCAACTGACGTTGCGGAACTGACGAATCTTGAGGAGATGGCTCGGCGCGGCATCGCCGATGAGCGTGGGGGAGAGCGTCTACTCGAAGTGACGCCTGCTCGCGCCGAGCAATGGTTTGTGGAGGGCTATGTCACTCTTGTCGCCCTGATTGATGACGTCCCGGTCGGCTTTCTCAGTATGCGAACCGGCGAGGTTTCATTCATTGAGGGAGTATTCGTGCATCCTGGCGCCCGCGAGATCGGATGCGGCGATGCGCTGGTTGACGAAGCTCGTAGCATCGCCAAAGAACGCGGCGGTCGTCGTCTCGAAGCGATCGCATTGCCGGGCGATCGTGAAACGAAAAACCTTTACGAACGAGCAGCGATCACCGCGAAGGCGATCACCGTTGCAGTTGACCTCAGTGACCCTTCCAGTTAGGAGGACGCTTTTCAATAAAGGCCGTGAGGCCTTCCTTGGTGTCTTCAGACGACAACACATGTGCAAATTCATCGTTTGTCATCTTCTTCAGTGTTTCGTCATCGGCCCAAGCTGATGCAAGCACTACCTTTCGACTTGCCCAGACCGCAAGAGGAGCCGAGTTCGTGATGGCCTCTGCAAGCCGGTGCGCCTCGTTCAGCGCTTCGCCAGCGGGAACAAGGCGTGAGACGAGACCAAGGTCATATGCCCGCTGAGCGGGGATCGGCTCTCCGGTGAGAATTGCCTCCATCGCAGCTGCCTGGCCAATTGCCCGCGGAAGTCGGAAAAGACCGCCCGCTCCAGCAATGAGGTTTCGTTTTACTTCTGCGAGCCCAAATGCTGAACGCTCTGTCGCCACAACAAGATCAGCCGCGAGGACCAACTCGCAACCACCAGCGGTCGCAAGTCCGTCAACTGCGACGATGACCGGCTTCTTGCGGTCGCGGTAGACGAAACCACCGAATCCGCCGCGGGAGGTTCCGAGTTCATTTGCTCGGCCCTCGTTGATTGCCTTGAGATCGGCACCGGCACAGAACACTGGACGTTCTTGACCTTCGGTGTTCGCGGTAAGAATTCCCACCCAGACGTTCTCGTCGGACTCCAGTTGATCGACTGCTGCTTCAACGCCGTTTGCGACGTCGCCATTGACTGCGTTGCGAGCGTCGGGCCGGTTGAGCGTAATGACGCCTACGCGTCCCTGAACTTCGTAAGTGACGATTTCTGACATGCCCCGATGGTAGGAGACCGAGGTCAGCAGTCTGCGAGTCAGACGTTGTCGTCAGTGCTTTCAGAAGGTGTCGCTTCAGACTCACCAGATGCGTGGTCATCGGCGTCCGTAGCCGCATCTTCTGGAACGGATTCAGGCTCAGTGGCCGAGTCATCCTCCGTGGATGTTTCTTCAGCCTCTAACGCAGTCTCCGTCTCGATAGATGGTTCTGACTCAACCGCCGTCTCTGTCTCGACAGCTGCCTCTGGCTGATCGACCTGAGTGCTTGTCGTGTCATCTAATGGAGAATGTGCTTCTGAAGTGGTCTCTTCAGGCTCAGACGGGCTTTCAGTGGGGGCACTTGCTTTGTCGCTCTTTGGTCGTTGGTTTTTCGCCGCAGCCTTCTTCTCGCGACGTTCCTTCGCAGGGTTGTTGCGAAGGGGACGAGGCATGGCGGCGCCCTCTTCAACTTCAATTCCGAATAGCGCTGCAACCTGAGGAATGGCAGGTGCGAGTCGCGTTACCGTTGCAGTGAGGTCGTCGGTGATCTTCTCAGGTAGCCCCATCGGCGCAATCAGCAAATGTATGGGCGAGAAGGCCGCTGCCTCGAGCACTGCAATCCAGCGTTCTGCGGTTTCGACAGGAGTCAAGGTTGCATTCGTCGAGTCGACAAGCCGTTGCGAGATTTCGGCCGGGAACGGCACACCGGCTTTCGGAGGTTGCGAAGAGAGCCGTAACGCTCGAATCACTCGACCAATAGCAAGCGCAGCATCAACGTCGCCAAACCACAATTGGAGTTCCTCTTCTTGGCGGGTGCGCAGAAGCTCTCGCAGTTCGTCTGCCAGAGCCCGCGTACCTTTGTCGCGAGCCACCATGGGGTCATCGCTCGCCGCCACCACCGATCGAAGATCACGTAGGTCAATATCGCCGGCAAGCTTTTTCGCTGCCTCGGCACGGTCATACCACTCGGCGACACGAAGCTGGGGGAGGAGCTTTTCCGCAAGTTGCAAGACAGAGGCTTCAGGCATCGTTGCTCTGCCCTCACTAGTTGCCTTCTCGTTTTCTGCTTTCAGGCGGGTGCGCACTGCCGCCATTCCCTGAAGTGCGAGTTCAGCGATTGGCCGTTGCTCTTCTGGAAGACCTGCCAGCACCTCATTGCGGTGAGCGCGCTGTGCCTTAAGGCGCTTCGGCTTTGGTCGCTGAGGCAACTCAGGAGGGGGAGTAAAGCGAGGACCCCGTCGCTGATTATCTCGGCGAGGCCGACGGCTTGAGCCCTCACCGCCATCGTTCTCGTCACGCCGGCGCCGATTGTTATTGCGTCCACGATCACGGCCGCCACCGCGACCACCCTCACGGCGATCTCTCTTCGCTCGAGTCTCAACGATGGGATCGAAGTCGGCTCCGCCAAGGAGTTCGAGAACTTCACTTGATGCCGATCGCTGTCGTCCTCCAACTACTGACTGCACAGTGATGCCGTCGATACCCTGAACGACCTCAACTTTGAGGACCTTCCCAACAGTTGCATCACTTGGTAGCACCGATCCGTCGAGTACCCCCTTTGGATTCTTTGCTCCAGCGGCACGCCAAGTCCAGGTGCCGTCATCTTGTGCACTCGTCAGTTCGATTTCAATCCGTCGGGACATGGGCAGAAACGGTATCGGGTTCGGGAACCGTTCGTGACCGCGCGACCTGTTCCATCTTGGAGAATCGGATGTGATGATTCAGATTCGTGTCGCTTCCGAATTGTTCGGTACGGTTCGCAAATGCCTATTTACGCACTCGGAGATCAAGTTCCCTCAATTGATGAATCTGCCTACGTTCACCCAGACGCGGTGATCATCGGGTCGGTCACCATTGGTCCGGGCTCGTCAATTTGGCCGGGCGCTGTACTTCGAGGAGATGACGGCGAAATTCGTATTGGGGCCCGAACAAGCATCCAAGACAACGCAGTGCTGCACACGACTCCAGCTGATTTCACCATCGTCGGCGACGACTGCGTGATTGGACATATTGTGCATCTCGAAGGCTGCACCATCATGGATGGCTCGCTCGTCGGCAATGGTGCCATGGTGTTGCACCGTTCTGTTGTCCATCCTGGAGCAATCGTGGCTGCCAACTCCGTTGTGCTCTATGACGTTGATGTGCCGTCAGGAGCCTTAGCGGTTGGCTCCCCAGCGACGATCAAAGAGGGGAGAGCGGACGCCTCAATGATTGGGCTCGCAGCCGACTCGTACGTCGAACGAGGCATGCGGTTCCAGAAGGAGCTCCGGCGAATCGATGGGTAGCCCCAACTCTGGGGGAGTGTCACAAGCAGCACATGTTGTGCTTACGGTTGACGCTGCTGAGTTTGAACTCGCAGCAGATGCTCTTCGCCAGTCTGGTGCCCGAGCAATAGAGGAGCGCCACGTTGGTAACGCCATTGAATTATGGGCGGTGCTCGGCGACAGTGCTGCAAGCACGGCCTTTGTCGACCGATGGCGAGATCGTTGGCAGGCAAAGGTTGAACTGGTTGACCTCACACCAAGCGATACGTGGAAACGCTATGCCAAGCCAGTGGTGGTGAATGAAAAGTTGGCCATTGCTCCTGCATGGATGGATGTTCGTGAGAAGGAACACTTTCCGTTTGTTGTCTCGATTGATCCGGAAGAATCATTTGGACTCGGTGACCATCCGACGACGCGAATCGTTGCCGACCTCTTATGCCGCTTGATGGCACCCGAATCGTCAGTGCTGGACATGGGCTCAGGGTCAGGTGTGCTCTCAATTGTCGCTGCGCTGCTCGGTGCGCGCCGGGTCGTTGGAATCGACCGAGCCATCGGAGCTGTTGGCGTTGCGCAGCGTAACGCCGAAAGAAATGGGGTTTCTGAGGTCACTGAATTCTTTCAAGGCTCGACGGTTCCAAATGGTGAACGGTTCGATGTTGTTGCCGCAAACATCCTCGCCCCGGTGCTACTCGAGTTGTGTGATCCCATCGTCAGATCGGTGGAACCTGGCGGCACAATTCTGTTGTCTGGCCTTCACGTCGATCGAAGGCAAGACGTGATGAACCGATACGTAGCTGAGGGTTGCCGCCTCGTGGAGGACCTGGTTCTTGAAGGATGGTGCGGAGTCGCTATGACGAAGCAGCAATGAGTGACTCGATCTCATCTTGAGAGGGGAGAGATGGAACGGCACCATGTGTTGTCGTAGCCAGAGCACCACCAGCAAGTGCCCGGAGACAAGCGTCGTTGAGCTCATGTCCGGCAGCTAGCGAGGCAGCGAGCGACCCGCAGAACGCGTCACCTGCTCCGGTGGTGTCGACCGGGGTCACGCGAAAAGAGGGAAGTTGTTCACGCACTCCCTCGTGGTAGATGTCAATTCCGGCAGCACCTTTTGTCACAATGACAGTCTTGACGCCTGCTTCCTGCAATCTCGACACTCCGCCGAGAAGTTCAATTTCGTGCTCGTTCGGAATCACGATGTCACACAGTGACAGCAGTTCTGCGCTGAGCTCGGCTGCAGGTGCAGGATTGAGAATGGTCATCGCTCCGGCCTCCCTCGCAGCAATAAATGAATTGGTCACCGCCGAGATCGGTATTTCAAGTTGAGCGAGGACGACGTCAGAGGGGCCGATGTTCGTTGCTGGCGGACATGCAGCGTTTGAACCAGGTACCACGATGATCGAATTCTCACCTAAGTCGTCGACAACGATGAGCGCTCTTCCTGTCGGTTTATCCGGCGAGATGTGAATTCCTGCGAGGTCGAGGCTCTCGCCGCTTGCAATGGAATGCAGGAACCTACCTGCGTCGTCATCACCGACCGCACAAATGAACGCTGTTCGGGCGCCTGCTCTCGCCGAAGCAACCGCCTGGTTGAGCCCCTTGCCACCGGGGTATTCGTGAAAGTCAGAGCCAATGAGGGTCTCGCCGGGCAGGGGATGTCGTGGCGTGGTGGCGACAAGGTCTACATTTGCGCTGCCGACGACAACGACAGAAGCGTGAAGGCTTGGCACCGGGGCCATGAGCGTCAGCTCGACTGTCGGGCGCGAACTCCAATGGGTGCGATGAGCCGATATCCGGCGGTGTGGCGCTCATCTTCGCTTTCAGCGCCCCACAGGCCGTATTCGTGATTGTCACGGGCAAAGTCTCGACAAACGAACTTCACTGAGCATGATTGGCAAATCTCCCGAGCGGCATCTTCACGACGCTCACGAGTCTGTGGGCGTTCTGCGGGAGTGGGAAAGAAAAGGTGAGTCATTCCTTTACACGCTGCGTCTTCCATCCATTCGTCATCTGTGAGATGCCGAGTGATGAAATCGAGAACGTTGCTCATGTCTTCCCCCTATGCGATGTAGGAATCCCCCCACAGGACCCAAGAACAAATAGTAGATGCTGGTGTAGGCCTCGGTCAATTGTGATGTTCTACGGAAGACATCACCAATTGCACACCCTCAAGAAACCGGTCGACATCTGCCTGGGTGGTGTCCCAAGACGTCATCCATCGATGCTGCGACGTCACCGAGTTCCAATCCCAGAAAAAACACCAGTCACGTAATGCTGTTGCGGCCTCGTTCGGAAGAACTGGGAACATGCTGTTGACCGCAGGCGGGGGCCCCGCAGCGTCTCCGAGGATTTCACTTGCGCCCCTGTGAAGTTGTTGGGCCATTGCGTTGGCGTGCGAAGCCCAGGCAAGCCACTGGTCGTCGTGAAGGGCGGCGAGAAACTGGGCAGCGACAAAGCGCATCTTTGATCCCAGTTGATTGACCTGTTTGCGGAGGTGCTGGCCCAATAATTTTGGGTACGGCGTGAGATGAATGACCGCTTCGGCAGCCATCAGCCCGTTTTTTGTTCCTCCAAACGACATGGTGTCGACGCCCGTCTCAACCACCATTTTGCGCAGGCCTTCTGTGCCTAAGCCGAGAGCGGCAACAGCGTTGGCGATGCGCGCTCCGTCGAGGTGCACTCTCATGCCGTACGAGTGAGCGACCTCGCAGAGTTCTCCGATTTCATCAACGCTGTAGGTCGTTCCCCACTCGGTTGCTTGGGTGATGGAGAGAATCCCGGGCTGAGCGTGGTGAATATTTCCGAGCGCTTCAGCTCGAGCATGAATTGAGTCGACGCTCATCTTGCCGTCGACAGAGGGAGTTGAGATGAGCTTCGTGCTTAACACTCGCTCGGGTGCGGCAGCCTCATCGTCATTGATATGTGACCAGTCGGTGCAGAGCACGGACTCTCCCGGCTGGAGCATGGTGGCAAGCGCAAGGATATTTGTACCCGTGCCGTTCAGGGTGAGAAGCACTGAGACCTCACGGCCAAAGAGATCGTTGAATTCGCCTTCGACTTGTCGTGTCCAGTCGTCTTCGCCGTATGCCAATGCATGCCCGAGGTTCGCGGCGGCTATGGCATCGAGAACCGCCGGGTGAATACCCGCGGCATTATCGCTCGCAAAGGAACACTTTGGGGGATCTGGAAACATCACACCTCTAGTATCACAGGCCAGTTAGCCTGCCCGCCGTGTCCCAGTCAGTTTTTGAAGCTTCTCGGCGTCGAACATTTGCCATCATCAGCCACCCTGATGCAGGAAAGACAACGCTGACAGAAAAGTTTCTCCTCTATGCGGGCGCGGTCGGTGAGGCTGGCGCAGTGAAGGCTCGTGAGGGCCGTCGTTCTGCAACGAGTGACTGGATGGAAATGGAGAAGAAGCGAGGAATCTCGATCTCTTCGACTGCGCTCACGTTCGATTACCGAGGAATGCAGTTCAATTTGCTCGACACGCCGGGCCACCGAGATTTCTCAGAAGATACCTACCGAGTGCTTGCTGCTGTCGACTCAGTGGTCATGGTGCTCGACGTCGCAAAGGGTATTGAGCCGCAGACGTTGAAACTGTTTGAGGTGTGTCGAAGCAGGAACCTTCCCGTCATTACTTTTCTGAACAAATATGACCGACCGGGCCGGGCACCGCTTGAACTTCTTGATGAAATTGAGGAACAAATTGGTCTCCGCCCGACCCCTGCAACGTGGCCAGTTGGCATTCCCGGAGATTTTCGAGGCGTTATTGATCGAACGTCGGGAGAATTCACACGGTTTACCCGCACCGTTCGAGGCTCGGCAATTGCGCCTGAGGAAGTAACTTCTACGGATCAGGCGGCCGCTGAGGAGGGAAGTGCGTGGGCCCAAGCGATTGACGACGTTGAACTGCTTGATGCCGTTGGAGCGGTTGTCGACAGCGAGTCGTTTCTCGCTGCGGAGTCGACACCGGTATTCGTCGGTTCTGCGCTCACAAATTTTGGGGTCCGTCACGTGCTTGACACCTTGGTTGATCTTGCCCCGGCGGCAGGGGAGCGGCTCGATGTTCACGAGTCGCCGAGGGCGCTTGACAGTGGCTGTTCTGCATTTGTTTTTAAGGTGCAGGCCAACATGGACAAATCGCATCGAGATCGCATTGCGTTTGTTCGAGTGTGCTCTGGGAAATTTGAGCGTGGAATGGTGCTCACCTGCCATCGCACAGGAAAGCCATTTGCGACAAAGTACGCATCTCAGGTGTTTGGTGCAGAGCGAAGCACAGTTGATGAGGCGTTTCCCGGTGATGTCGTCGGTCTCGTGAATGCCACCGATCTTCAGATCGGGGACTCGTTATACGTTGGCGATCCGGTCGAGTTTCCGGCAATACCAAGGTTTGCTCCTGAAGTGTTTGCGTCGGCCCGGCCACTCGATACCGGCAAGTTCAAGCAGTTCAGGCGTGGGCTTGACCAACTCGACTCTGAGGGCGTTGTGCAGGTGCTTCGGGACCCTCAACAGGGAGATGCAAACCCTGTGTTGGCCGCGGTTGGACAACTCCAGTTCGAGGTGTTTGCGTCTCGACTTGAGATTGAATTTAACGCTCCGGCAGAGGTGACTCCGTCGCCCTATGAGTCGATTCGGTTTACTGACGAGGAGAGTGCAGAGCGGCTCAAAGAAATTGGTGGAATCCGGATTATGAGGCGGGGAGATGGTCGGCTGGTAGCCCTTTTCGAAAGTCGGTATCGCCTGCAGCGTCTTGAGAGCGATGAACCCGAGTTGGTACTTGAGCCCATCAACGTTGGAACCTAAATACAGCCGGCAAAGCACAGACTGTCGTAGTTTTTCGTCATGACGAAAATGGTTCATTGCGGATGGTGTAGACGACCAATTGAGGCTCGCAGTGGACGTGGGCGTCCGAAACAGTTCTGCTCGCAAAAGTGCAGGCAATGGAATTGGGTGGCGCAGAACCGTGCCCGTGAGCTTGAACTTGGCGAAGGCGAGTTGGTCATGGCCCGAAAGGAACTCGATTCGCTGCACGACGCTTTGTATGTGCTTGCATGCGCAGTGGATGACACGCAGCGAGATCTTGATGACAGTCCGGACGACCCTCTGGAGCTGCGAAGAATGCTGAAGTGGTTACTCGACAGCGCAATGCCCTTGCGGGACTATGAAATGTCCGCACCTGGTGTATCGGGGGAATAACGTCATGACGAAATTGGTGCATTGCCAAAGGGGAGAGTCGACCCAGCCGGCATTCAACATGGAGCCTGGCGTGACCGTCTGACATCAGGTTCGCACGTTCGACGTACTCGATGGCCCGTGTTGCACCATTGACACAGCTCTGCAAGTCGGTGCAGTTCAATTCATCATCAGTCGCCCGATGAGTGGTCAAATCCCCAAGCCATCCAGCACCAAGCGTCAGCCTTACTGGTATCTGTAGGTGATGCGAGCCGAGTAGTGGCTGCAAAGCCGCCTCATTTCACGAGATACACGAGGGCTCTGTTTGTGGTCTAACGCCTATAATCCCCGTTATGTCAAGTAGTAAGAAATGCCGGCAGAATACCCCCGCTCTCCCAAACCGTTGAGTAACAACGCATTCCCAGGCACCGATGCCGCTGCTTCGGTCAAGTTCTTTCAGAAAACGCTTTGTTCTTCCGATGAAACTCCTGCACCCGATCAGGAGATCAACAATGGAAACATCACTTCGCAAGCGCCTCCCCCGGCGCCTCGGATACAAACTCATCGCAGCAGGTTTGGTCGTCTCTCCCCTGCTCTCGATTGCAAATTCGGTCCACGCAGCCACACCTGCAGTGACAGCCCTTCAGGGCCTCAGCACCGGTTCAACCGGTGAGGCTGTTAAAGCGCTTCAGGAAGCCCTCATTTCGAGGGGTATTGACGTGAAGGGCGGCGCCGACGGTCGGTTCGGGCCGATGACTCTTGCAGCACTCAACGAATTTCAGCGGTCAGTCGGCCTCGAGATCACGAGTTCGGTTGATGAGGCCACCGCTATTGCGGTTGGCACGAAAGTTTCCCCTCTTACCGGCCTCGCAAAGGGTCGCTTTGGTGAGGATGTCGTGACCCTTCAACAACAGCTTATTTCTGCCGGTTTCACGCCTAAGGGCGGCGCCGACGGGCACTTCGGTCCCGCTACCGAAGCTGCACTCAAGGCGTACCAAGAGGCGGAGGGTTTGGTGGCCTCGGGGGTTGCAGATGAAGTGACCGTTGCTCACCTCTTAATCCCTGCTCAAGAGGCTTCCGATGGAGTTTCTGACGACACACCAGTCATGGAGCCTGAGACCCCTTCCCTCGCCCCAGAGATTGCTGAACTCGCGGGAGTGGCAAATGGTTCCGTTGGCGCTGCAGCAAAAGCTGTTCAACAACTGCTCATCGACGCCGGCATTGAACTTCGCGGCGGTGCAGACGGAGCATTTGGACCCGTGAGCCAAGCCGCTCTCAAGAGCTTCCAAAACAGTCGCGGTCTCGAAGCCACTGGTGTCGCCGACGAAGCCACTCTCCTTGCTCTTACCACCACCGGTGCAACGCAGACCGAAGGTGATGATGAATCTGCTGTTGCAGTGCCCTCAGAATTCTCCCAGCTGGTCGGTCTCCGCCCGGGTGCACTGGGTGATTCGGTAGCGGCACTGCAACGGCGCCTTCTCGACCTGGGTATCACCGTGCGCGGTGGCGCAGACGGCATCTTTGGACCGGCGACCGCGTCATCTCTCAAGACATTCCAAGAGGAGCGCAATCTCGAAGCGACAGGCATTGTCGACGAAGCGACGGCGTTGCAACTTTCACAAGCGTCATCAGAGAATGTCAGTGGTGAGGAAGAGGCAAAAGGTTCAACCTTGGGCTTTGGGGTCTACGGGGAACAGAGCAACAGGGTCCAAACGCTACAGAACGCACTTATCCAAGCAAATATCGTTGTCCGAGGAGGCGCTGACGGCGTATTCGGATCCGCTACAGCGGCTGCGGTGATGGCCTTTCAACGTCGCGAAGAACTGCACGTTACGGGTGTTGTAGATACTGCTACAGGCGACCGACTTGGGCTCGCTGCCACACTCGCTCCTGCCGACTCCCCGGTCGCCAACATCTCTCTCGCCGCCTTCCCAATGCAAGGAGTTTGCGGGTTTCAGGATGGTTGGCACGATCCACGTCCAGGTGGTCGACTACACCTCGGTGTTGACATCATTGCTCCTGAAGGAAACCTGCTCTACGCGGTTGCAGACGGAACGATCACAAAGATCTATACCGACCGCCCGGGCTCACTCGCCGGTAATGGCCTCCGTCTTACCATGGACGATGGCACCTACTTCTTCTATGCCCACCTTCTCTCATTCGCAGAAGGCATTGAGGTCGGCACGAAGG
>CALCBR010000078.1:0-1709 GCA_937897105.1 uncultured Acidimicrobiaceae bacterium
ACAACAACAACTTCTGATGGATCTCCACCGATTCTGTCTGAGTCGAAGAGACCGCCATTTTCATCAAACTTCAGTCCAGCCGGAATTGACACTCGTGCATCACGATCGGCCGTCATGTAGTCGTATTGATAGGTACCCCACGTGCCCCAATATTTCATAAAGGAATTCACACTCCAAATATCGTCACCATTTGCTTGCGACAGCATCTGAGCAAACGACTGATTCGACGGGTTCCAATCTCGAGGCGCCTCGAATCTGATTATCAAATCTGAACCCAGTTCATCCTCATAAATTTTTAACCAATCATGATTTTGGTCGGTGTTACAGAACTCACCAAAATCTGGATCATCATCGCAGAAGGTTTCAGAGCCCCCCTCGAGAGCAACGATCATCCCAAAAGTGCCATCTTCAGAGTGAACGACCTCTCCAGACCGACGATATTCCAGATGCCACGTTCCCGGGTATTGGTATTGATAAGCGACACACGATCCCGCATCGGCCATGTCGCAGTTCATCATGTCATCGGTCACGACGGAAGGACTCGGGCTGCCCGCCGTTGCAATCTCGAAGACCAACACATCACCTACTTGAAGGTTCGGATGGAAGCCAATAACAGCCGTGACGTTTGAAGTGAAACGGAGGCGGTTCAACGGATCTTGGTTGGTCTCTGCAGCAACTGAACTTCCCGCTGTTGCAATTGCAAAACCAATTAACCCGCAGAGAAGACCAATTCGGCGCATGAGCCACCATAACAAAGGGTGACTTTTCCAACTAAGAGGTCGAGATGAGGTTCACACGGCTTGTGACCGTTGTGTTTCCTCAGCGCGCCAGTAGGGATTCGAACCCCAAACCTTCTGATCCGTAGAAAGAGCAACTGCGTCTCCTATCGCTAAAAGGTGTGGTTAAACCTCGACTGTAGACCCTGTTCTGTTGCAGGGTGTGTCACCGTGTTCCACTGCTATCGCTGACTGCGTCGCTGACCGACATGGAAATTCCCTATCAACGAATCAATCGTTCGTTGTACTGTGATGCAATGACTTCTTTGGTTCGTTCTCGTTGGGCAGCAATCGGGGCCGCGGTTGCGGTCACGTTGGGTGCTGGCGGATTGATCAGCGTCAACGCCGCTGACGACTCATCAACACTCGTTCCCATCACCCCAACACGCATCTTGGACACCCGATCAGGTGACCGTGTCGGATCACTCGACGTCGCAGGAAACAGCACCCCATACCGACTCAAAATCATCGGCACAGCAAGCATCCCCAGCAGCGGAGTCACCGGAGTCTCACTCAACGTCACCGCAGTCGACACACAAGCCAACGACTACGGTGGATTCTTATCGGTCTACCCATGTGCATCAACAACATCAGCAAAACCTGACGTATCAACACTGAACTTCGTGTCAGGACAAACCCTCGCGAACGCTGTGACTGTTCCCGTATCAACAGACGGCTACATCTGTCTCTACGTGTACGGAACAGCACACCTGTTAGCTGACGCCAACGGCTACTACACCCAGACAACCGGTACAGGCACAGCCGGCGCACAAGGCGAACAAGGACCAGCCGGACCAGCCGGTGCAACCGGGCCACAAGGACCCCAAGGCGAAACCGGACCCGCTAACCGGATCACCGACGAACAAATTGCCTTACTCGCTTGGTACGAGGACCCGGGCGCGCCCGCCATTGAACAGAAACAGATCGCTGAGC
>CALCBR010000079.1:0-2917 GCA_937897105.1 uncultured Acidimicrobiaceae bacterium
CGTGAGCGAGCAGTTTCGACAGGATGAATCGTGCTCTTGTCTTGCCTTTTGAGTCCACGATGGCCTCGAGGCTGTCGAGCCATTCTTCAGTTTCGGTTGGGTCAGTATCGGGGAGTTGGTGCACATGCCCGTCAAAAATCATGGCTTCATTCTCGCAGGGATCAGCGACCGGTGGTGTGTCTTCGTCAAGAAATTGACCTCTCCACCCACCAGCCACTCACATCGAAGAGCGTGTGCGTTGGTTGGCTCGCAGTGATGCACAAACGTCCGTTGCTAACTGCAACCGTTGAGGTGTTGGCAAGAATTCCGCTAGCGGTTGCATTAACAACCGATGTATCAGTTATTGCATTGCACGGTTCGGCAATGAGGAACGCCTGGTTGAGCGGTTCCACGATGGTAAATGTTCCCGTAACCGCAGCCGCGTCTGCTGGAGCAACGGGCACTTCTATTCGTGCATTTCTAGCGTGAATTGGAGACCACCCACCGATAGCAGTTCGCGTATCGAGTAATCGACGAGGGTGTGAGCTTGCAAAGCGAAGGGGAGCGGTTTCAGAGAATGTGCCAGTGAGATCGACGATGACATCAACCGAGGACGACGTATAGATACAGAGCTCGCCATCGGCGAGTGGAACGTACGCTGATCCAGCGACTGGTTCGCCCTGGAGATAGTTGACGTTCGATACATCTGGGATGGTAGCGGTGCATGGGTAAGTGGTGAGAAACCCGGGTGCATCCCCGCCGATAACGGTCAGAGTCATGCTCGCTGCGGCGACGCCTTGCGCAACTTGAACTCGTAGCGGTTCGCCGGCCGTCGCCCGGCCGGTTCTGCGGGTATCGAGAATTCGCTGAGGGGTTGACGGTGCGAACTGCAGTGTTGCAGTTGGAGAAAACGAGCCTTGGAGATCAACGATTACATGGCTATCTGCATATGAATACACGCACAGTTCGCTAGAGCGGGGCATTGGAATGATGGCAAAACCGCCCCGATCTTGCTGAGCGGCGTGATTGAGGTGTGAGACGTTAGGTCGATTGGTTGCGCAATCGAATGCGGTGAAGAAACCTCCTTGAGACGTCCCAGTGGTCGTGAGGTTGACGGCAACCGCAGTGGCATCTGCGGTTATCACCGACGACAGATCGACAGAGAGAACACCTTCTTCGCCCGTGGAGACTCCAGCCTTTCGAGTGTCGAGCACTCGGCGAGGGGTAATCGGAGTAAATGCAGCAGGAGTCGCTGTTTCGGGTGGAAGAGCAACTGGCGTCCCTGAGAACTCGCTAGAGACCATGGTTGCTGTTACGGCGTCAACGATGTATCGGTTGCGCTCAACGTAGGCATCACGCGAGAGGTGGATACGGTCTCCGGAGGGAAATCCGCCTCCTGCGTACAACGTTGCCCAGTCCCACACGATGAGCTCAGGACGTTCCGAAGCGACAGCCTCCAACGCAGCGTTCCACACCGCCTGATAATCGCGCGCACCGGTTGCTGACCTCGTGATGTTGGGCCAGAACACGCGATGGTCGGGGCCAATTTCATCGAGTAAAAAGTTGATCGAGTTGACCGAGCACTCATAACTGGCTTTGCACAGGCCGGCATCGTTTACCCCGAGATTGACAATGACATTCGGGGCATCCCAGCCCTCTGCGCGCCACTTTCCAAGCCAACCGCTTGCCTTGCCCCAGTCGGGTACTGCGAGGTGGCCGGTTGAGTAACCGGCACCGGCCCGAGCCCGAATTGGCCCCCAACCTTGCTCTGCTAACTGCTCAACCAGATTTGGTCCGAAGGTCAGTGAGCCGAGTAAGACCGAATCACCAATCAGGCTGATTTCACCGAGCGGTCGAGGTGTGTCATCAAAGATGTGCCTTGTCGAGGATGTTGCTGAAGCGGCGGAGCTTGCAACTAGGAGGTTTGCTGAGATGATCGCTGCTAAAACAATGAGTCCCTTGCGGGACGTATCTGCAGACATGAGCGCAATGTATCTGCCGGATCAGGATAAGGCGCTGATAACCCACCCAGGGAGGCTGATCTCTGTCAGGATTACAGCGTGTCTGAGCAGCCGTCATTGTTTTCTTCCGTCGACGATCCGGCAGCGGAACCTGTTGTTGTGTACACCGATGGGGCATGTAGCGGGAACCCAGGTCCAGGCGGTTGGGGTTGGGCGGTATCTCCTGATGGGGCGCCGTCGGGCGCTGGTGGCGAGGCAAACACGACCAACCAGCGGATGGAACTCGCGGCGGTCCTTGAAGCCCTTCGAAGTCTTGCGCCTCGCTATCGGGTTGTGCATGTCGTATCAGATTCGACCTATGTCGTGAACTGCTTTCGAGATGGCTGGTGGAAGAAATGGAAAAAGAACGGTTGGAAGAATTCGAAACGGGAACCGGTCGCAAACGTTGACTTATGGGAACCGTTGATCGACCTCGTGACCACTCACGAGGTCAGCTTCGAATGGGTGAAAGGTCACAGTGGTCACCCGATGAATGACCTTGTCGATGAACTTGCTGTTGCCGCCGCTCACCAGATCAATAAGGCGTGACCAAACTTCAGATGAGGCGCTGACTAGCGTCTGAAAGGTGAAGCGCGCACACATCTCATGGCACGTCGTGCTCTTTTCGCTGTTCGCCTCACTTGTTGCTTCAATTTCGAACGGCCACGGGGTGGTCTCTGCTGTTGAACCTGTTGATGAGATTGTTGCGTACGTCGTTGAAGGCACCGGAAATGGCCATGGTCGTGGGCTCAGTCAGTGGGGTGCCTACGGATGGGCTGTTGAACATGGCTGGGATTGGGAGCAGATCCTCAATCATTACTACGGCGGCACCGAGATGGGAGATATCGCTCTCAATCAACGAATTCGCGTGAGGCTCACTGATTTTGATAGCTCATCATGGATGGGGGTGACCTCGACGTCGTCGTCTGCATCGTGGA
>CALCBR010000080.1:0-2405 GCA_937897105.1 uncultured Acidimicrobiaceae bacterium
AGTCGACGCCGCGGTCGGGCACAGCAAGAGGTCATACTCACCGAAGAATTCCGCCCACCTATTGCGGTAACCCTCGCGACGGTTGTGATGTTGGAACCATTCGCGGTGTGACATCGTCATTGCATGGTCGACGAGAGCTTGGTAGCCACGGTCGCCAGCATCCCACGCGGTCGACCCCTCGAGAGCGGCGGCGAAGACCTCATCATTCGACTGTGCGCCCGTTGCGGCACGAAGCAACATGAGGTAGTTCTCGAAATATTCGTGCTGATCAATCTGGGGCGTGGCCTCTTCGACAACGCAGCCCGCCGCCGCAAGGGCGTCAACGGCATTCTGGAGTTGATCGAGCATCACAGAGTCATTTTCGATAACCGGGGTGTCGAGCATGACCGCAACTTTGAACTCGCTAAGGCGAGTCTGTCGTGCCTCAGGGAGAGCAACCTGGTAGCCGGTCGAATTCATACCAGTCGGACCCGCAAGCACCGATAGTGCGAGATCGAGATCGGCTGCCGACCGAGCGAGGGGGCCACAGACGCTGATGTCGACCTCGGGCAGCATGCCTGGCACCACGTGACCCTCGAACGGCACAAGAGACATTGTTGGTTTATGACCAAAGACCCCGCAGTAGTGGGCAGGATTTCGAATGGATGCCCCGATGTCGCTGCCGAGTTCGAGAGCTGCCATACCGGTGGCAAGCGCGACGGCTGACCCACCTGATGAACCTCCGGGCACTCGACTGAGGTCCCACGGATTGTTGGTCGTGCCGTAAATGTCGTTGAAGCTCTGCCAGTCGCCCAACATGAATGGCACGTTTGTCTTTCCGTAAATCACTGCACCGGCATCGAGTAACCGTTGCACGGTCACTGCGTCGGTTCCGGGGACGTTGTCGCGCCACGCAACGTTGCCCCACGTCGATGGCGTGTCAGCCCAGTCGTATGCCTCTTTGATCGTCATCGGCACGCCGTGGAGTGGGCCGCGGAATGAGCCTGCTGCGGCCTCTGCGTCGAGCACTGCTGCATGAGCGCGGGCCTCATCGATGCGGGTGACGATGACCGCGTTCACCGTCGGGTTATGACGCTCGTATCGAGTGATTGCGTGCTCAAGTAATTCGCTTGGAGCAATCTCACCCCGTCGAACCATCGCAGCAAGTTCGGATGCAGTGCGCAACATGATCGTGTCGTCAGCCATTGAACGATCGTAGATCGCACAGAAATCATGCGCCGAGGTCGCAAATTGCCTAAAAGCCGATTAGTTTTGTCAACAATAACCCCCCTATCGAAGGAGCAACCATGAGTGTCCGAATTGGCGATACCGCCCCAAACTTCACCGCCCCCACCACCCAGGGAGACATCGACTTTCACGATTGGCTTGGTGACTCATGGGGAGTGCTGTTCTCGCACCCGAAAGATTTCACTCCCGTCTGCACGACAGAACTCGGAACCGTCGCTCGCCTCAAGCCAGAATTCGACCGACGAAATGTGAAAGTGATCGGCCTGTCCGTCGACCCGATTGACAGCCATGTCGAATGGGAAAACGACATCGCCGAAACTCAGGGCACCCCGGTCAACTTCCCGATGATTGGTGACAGCGATCGCACCGTTTCCGATCTGTACGACATGATTCACCCGAACGCGAACGACACCTTGACCGTCCGCTCAGTATTTGTCATCGGGCCCGACAAGAAGATCAAGTTGTCGCTCACCTACCCCGCATCAACCGGACGGAATTTCGACGAGTTGCTGCGGGTCATCGACTCACTACAACTCACCGCCAATTACAAAGTGGCAACTCCTGCCAACTGGACCGACGGCAACGACGTCATCATCGGCTCAGCCGTCACCGACGAAGAAGCAGCAGAGTTGTTCCCAGGCGGATGGACCACCGTGAAGCCATACCTTCGCGTCGTTCCACAGCCAGGCAACTGAACCCGAAGTACACGGACGGCTTGTCGGCACCAACTGCCGACGGGCCGTCCGTTTGCGCGTACCATCACATGATGGGAATCAACGACATCTCAAGGCGTCCGGCGACTGAGCAACTCGAAGCGCTGCGTAACCGCAACATCTCTGCGGTGGAACTCCTTGACGAACACCTCGCCCGCCACGACATGCTCCACAGCCGACTCAACGCCATCGTCACTACCGACGTCGAGAGCGCCCGCCATCGAGCCGCTGACATTGACGCAGCACGCAACGATGATCAATCGCTGGGAGCGCTCGCGGGTCTGCCGATGACCGTAAAAGATGCGTTGGCGACCGCGGGCATGCGGTCAACGGGCGGAGCGATCGAACTTACCGACCATGTTCCTTCCGAAGATGCTGCTTCGGTCGCTCATGCACGCAACGCCGGTGCCGTCATCTGGGGCAAATCGAACTTGCCGCGTTGGTCAGGCGACATTCAAGCCGTCA
>CALCBR010000081.1:0-2491 GCA_937897105.1 uncultured Acidimicrobiaceae bacterium
GAAACACCCAGCGCCTAGCTTTGCAACCTGAGAGCATACGGCGACGGGTAGAAACTCTGCAGCAACTACCGGCCCCTCTCGCTCAAGAACCTCTCTCGTCGCTTCAGCAGCGCTATCAACGAGACGATTGCCAACTTCGATATAGATTTCTGCAGTTGAACCAGGAAAGTGGTTGTAGACGGTTGCGATAGATACTTTCGCCCGTTCGGCGATCATCCTTACGGTGATCGAACTTCCACGATTGGTCGAAAGAAGTTCACTCGCTGCACTAAGAATTTCGGCTTTGTTGCCTTGCCGCACGCGTTCCGCCCGTAGCGAGCGACCATCAACTTTTGGTTCTGTTGACTGTTGTGCTCCCACAGGGCGATGTTAACTCGCTCAAGTACCTGCACCGGGCCTCGGAGGGACAAAATGTCCGGACAATTAGTCAATTTTGTCCAGTAAGCCAACCGCTAATGGCCGCCGAAGTCATCAGTTGTACCCGAGATCGCCTCCAAATTCCCCTCAACTACAGGTGTTTTAGTGCTTGAACAACCATTGGGATTGACATGAAGTGAGCATGATTTATGGGTTTACCGCAGCAGGAATCTGTTTGATTTTGCGTTGATCTGAGCCAACTCTGAAACCGCTCTCCGGACGATGCCATGGGGTATGAAAACACGCCTCATCCTCGCAGCCATCGCCACTGTCTTCGCCGCAACTGTCGCTATCAGCGCCCCCACCTTTGCCAGCCTCCTCTCGGGGAGTGACAACAGCGAAGCTCCACGAGTGCGAGGAAGTGTTGTGAGCACCCAGGATGCGCCAGTCGCTGCTCAGCCGGAGTCGCCTGAAATCGTTGAAGAGGCCGCTACAACAGTTGTTGCAGTATCGGATGCCGTTGCAACGGAGGCACCTGAAGCGGCACCAACCACCACCGTCGCACCAGCACCAGAAGCAACCGAGGCAGCACCAACCACCACCGTCGCACCAGCACCGGAAGCAACCGAGGCACCAGCACCAGCACCAGCACCTGAGGCAGCACCAGCACCAGAGGCACCCAGCTGCGTGGAAAGCGCTATCTCAGTAGCAACTTCACTCCTCGCACCCCACGGCATCCCAGTTCCTGAGTTCAATCTCGACCCAGCTTCAGGCCCGAAGGCTTACTACACCGTCGGCGGCGGAATCACCATTCGTGACTGCGTCTCTGACTCGATCGTCGCTCACGAACTCGGGCACTACGTCCACTTCCGTGTCGCCAAGAGCTGGGGCGCAATGGCAACCGACTCATGGACCTTTTGCCTCGGCTACGACGCTTCAACCAGCCGCTGTGAGGGTGGATGGCTCTCAGACGCCGGCAAAACATCTGAAGGGCGTGTGATGCCGGGCGTCGAGCACGCTGCTCACTGCATCGGTAACGTCCTCGGTGTTGCTGGTAACTACACCCGGTGCCCCGACGATCAACTTCGTGCCCACGCCACCGCAATGTTGAGCGCAGCGTAATGAGTTCGGCTCATCAGCAATCTGCGTTACTGCATCACTCTAATGCTCCGGCACCAACCTCGCTTGATACGGATCAGTTGGCTTCCCGCAGAGCGTTCCCTGAGGCTCACAACACTCGACCACACATCGCATCGCAGATCGAGGTCAGTATTCCTCGGCTCTTCGTCGGGTTAGCCCCCACAGCACTGGGTCCAGTTCTCGCTTCGGTAGCCGCTGCAATCACCGTCATGGTGTCTGGTCGTGCGTCCGAGCCGTCTATTGCTACCAGTTCAGGAATTGTTGCCGCACTGATCACGATCGTATTCCCCTGGCCGCAACTGGTTCGAAGCGTCCGGTTGCGTACCGCTGAGGGTGTTTCTGGAACTTCTTGGCTGATGTTGTTCTTTGCTATGTCGGGGTGGGCTCTCTATGGCATCGAGCGCAGCGACCGCTACCAGCAGATCAGTGCTGCGCTCACTCTGCCAGCGGTATGCGGCGTGCTATTCATCATTCATCGTTCACACGGCATATCTGTAAAACAGGCCGGCTTGACGGTTGCGGCTCTCAGCCTTGGCGTCGCCACAGTTGCCCTCGGGGGTGAAATCGGTTCGGCTGTTGTCGTGATTGGAACATGTCTTCTTGTTGGATCAACAGCGCTCGCATCAGTGATGACGTCGATACCTGTCGGATTTTCTTCGGCAACATTGAATATCTCGTCACTTGCTCAGGCTGCGTGGCTTCTCCACTCATGTCTATTTGGTAAATGGATTGTTGCGGCTCACGCAGTTCTCGTCATTGTGTTCAACGCTGTCGTGATCTTTGCCGCCCAACAACAACTCCGACGCCAACCACAACGAGTGCTCACTTTGGTGAACTAGCTCAAGAACTTCCCTCCACGTCTCAACTCCGCAAGTTCAACCCTGAGGGCCGGCACAACAGGGGCTAATGAGGTGACAAATGTTGTAGGTAATTGCGCTGTCGACCGACGAACGATGACGTTGTGGGTTATGTGTCTCGGGTGTTGTGCTGTTCG
>CALCBR010000082.1:0-20183 GCA_937897105.1 uncultured Acidimicrobiaceae bacterium
TTAAAGCGGTACGCGAGCTGGGTTCAGAACGTCGTGAGACAGTTCGGTCTCTATCCTCCGCAACCGAAGGAACATTGACGAAGGCTGTCCCTAGTACGAGAGGACCGGGACGGACGGAGCTCTGGTGTGTCTGTTGTCCTGCCAAGGGCACGGCAGATTAGCCACCTCCGGAAGGGATAACCGCTGAAAGCATCTAAGTGGGAAACCCGTTCGAAGATGAGTGTTCCCATGCGGTTAACGCAGTAAGGCCCGTGGCAAGACCACCACGTTGATAGGCCGGAAGTGTACGCACAGCAATGTGTTTAGCTGACCGGTACTAATCGGCCGAGGGCTTGGATCTCTTACGCTCGTGCTTGCTCTGGAGTCCTTGGGTGCAGACCCATTGACAATAAGTTTCGGTGACCATGGCGACAGGGTCACACCCGTTCCCATCCCGAACACGGAAGTTAAGCCTGTCAGCGCCGATGGTACTTGGGGAGAGATCCCCTGGGAGAGTAGGACGTCGCCGGATTTCGCAAACAAGAGGCGCTGGGCATTTTGCCCGGCGTCTCTTGTCGTTTTCAGGCAGATTTCTGTGGTGCAGCGCTGTTTCGGCCATAGCCTCGTCCGGGTGCCTGCACCGCAACCTCGCCGAAATTCATCTGGCCGCCCTGCTTCTGGTGGTGCCCGTAAGGGGCCACCTCGTTCGAATGGCGGTCGTTCCGGCGGTCCGCGCCAAGCAGGAGGAGATGCGAGGAGTGGTGGTCGCAGCGGAAGAAGCGATCGTCCATCGAGTGGAGCGCGAGGAGGTCAGCGCGGTTCGGCGGGCTCGGGGTCGCGGAATCGGAGTGATGGCCGTAACACTCGTTGGTCTGACTCCGATAGTCGTTTAGACGGTGGTGCTCCTAGTAGTCGGCGACAAGGTGCTCCTGGTGGGCGACGTGGTGGACCAGCCCGGTCAGGTTCAGGACGCTCAGGTCCTGCCCGCTCCGGAAACTCGAGACGGCCTGTCCGTAACGATGATCGGCGGTACGGCGGAAGTGGTCGCGAAGATGGCGGACGCAGGTCGTATCGGCGAGATGACGAGGACTCTTCGGCACGAGGGGGCGAGCGACGGGGAAATGACAGCCGTCGTGGTGCGAGAAACTACCGCCGGAGTGACACCGAGAACCGCAATGGAGGTTCTCGAGGCGGACAACGTCAAAGTGGGAGAGACTTTGGCCGCCCACCCCGTCCCGAGTGGCAGGAACGGGCGCGTGAAGATCGCAGGGAGACACGCGAAGAGCGTGAAGCGCGTGAGCCGCGAAACGAAGCGGAACGCCGAGCCGCTCAGGTGCGCTCGCGTGGAGGCGGCACCGCCCGTCTAGGCCAGTTTCCTGCTGAGCGCGAAGAACACATTGACCAATGGATCGATGAGGGTCCTGTCCGAGATGAAGCAGAGCAAGCAGTTCAGCGAGCACGGCCATCACGGGCAAACAATTTCGAACTCGATAGCGAAGTTCGTGATCGGGTGAACGCATCCGTTCCCTCTCCTCAGCGTGCAGCCAAACTCCGTGAGCGTTTGCTCGGTGCGTTTGTTTCCCTTGAGAGGGAGCGCTATGCCGAGGCGCGTCGTATCGGAAATCAATTAGCTCGAGAACTCACCGATGTGGCGGCAGTGCATGAACTCATTGGGCTTGCGAATTATCGCCTGGGCGAATGGCGCAAGGCCGCAGCGGCTCTCGAGCGTGCGCAAACTATGAATCCCGATCCGGACACGATGCCGATCCTCATGGATTCGCTGCGCGCGCTCGGCCGACACGACGATGTCATTGAGGTGTGGAAGGAGCTTCGTCAAGCCTCTCCGGGGCATGAAACGATGGCTGAGGGTCGAATCATCATGGCCGGATCACTCGCCGATCAAGGTGAACTCGCGGCGGCAATTGCAGAGATGCAACCAGCCCGCTCAAAACCAAAGCGTGTCCGAGACCACCATTTGCGTCAGTGGTACATGCTCGCCGATCTTCTTGACCGGGCAGGAGACACCGTTGGAGCAGTGCGGTTCTTTGAGCGCATCGCAATGTCGGATGCTGATTTCGTTGACGTGCGGCAGCGCTTGCGTGCACTGGGCCGCTGATATTGACTCCCTGCCAACTCGGTACGATCGACAGCGTGGCAGCAACGTTTCGCGCCGGGGTCATCATTGTCGTCGAGCATTCAGATGGCAGGGTTCTCAGTTGTGAACGAGGAGATATCGCAGGAGCATGGCAGTTGCCACAGGGCGGTATCGATGAGGGAGAAACCCCGTTAGGTGCTGCGTGGCGAGAACTTGAAGAAGAAACAGGGCTCACCTCGGCCGAAGTGCAACTCTCGGCGTGCTCTGATGACTGGACTCTCTACGAGTTACCCCAAGGGCATGGGTTGGGACGTCACCTTGGGCAAGTGCATCGCTGGTTCCGTTTCGTCGTGACACATGACAATGTTCAGCCAACGGTAGACGGCAATGAATTTGTCACCTGGTCATGGATGCGGCCGACCGACCTTGTTGACGTGGTCGCCGAGTTTCGTCGTACCGGATATGAGGCGATGCTGCTCAACGATGATGGTTGGCACGATGTCTGACCTTTTCTCTGCCGCGGCTGAGCAGCATTTGAAGAGCAGAGCTCCGCTCGCAGCGCGGCTGCGACCCCGATCGATCGATGAAGTCGTTGGTCAACAGCATCTCGTAGGGGAAGGCGCACCTCTTCGACTTCTTGTCGAAACCGATCGCCTCACGTCAGCGCTGTTTTGGGGGCCTCCCGGTACCGGCAAGACAAGCCTTGCGCTTGCTGTTGCAGGTTCGACAAAACGTGCATTCGTGCAACTGTCTGCGGTTACTGCGGGGGTTGCTGACGTTCGAGGAGTCATTCAGCAGGCACGCCAACGGCTTGGAGAGCACCAGCAACGCACCATTTTGTTCCTTGACGAGATCCATCGATTCTCGAAATCTCAGCAGGATGCGCTACTCCCGGCAGTGGAAGACGGCACGATCACTCTTGTCGGGGCAACAACAGAGAACCCATTCTTTGAAGTGAATGCGCCACTCAGGAGTCGGTCGACATTGTTCAGACTTGAGCCCCTTGAACGCAGCGATATTAGAGAACTGGTGAGGCGGGGTCTTCGCGCAGAGGCGATGACCGCGGATGACGATGCGACCGAACTATTGATTGAACGAGCCGGGGGGGATGGGCGACAAGTTCTCACCGCACTGGAAGTGGCCTGCGCACTCGCAACCAAGACCGATCACATCACACTCGATCATGTTGAGTCAGCTCTCGGAACAAGTGCCCTTCGCTATGGAAGGGACGATCACTACGACGTTGTAAGTGCGTTCATCAAATCGATGCGAGGTTCTGACCCGAACGCAGCTGTCTACTGGTTGGCACGAATGCTGTCAGCTGGTGAGGACGTACGCTTCGTGGCTCGGCGAATGGTGATCTTTGCGAGCGAAGACATCGGGATGGCAGACCCACAGGCGCTCACTATTGCGGTTTCTGCCGCATCAGCAGTTGATGTGGTTGGCATGCCAGAAGCGCAACTGAATTTGGCTGAAGCGGCAATCTATCTTGCGAGTGCCCCAAAGGGGAACGCAGTGGCGCAAGCGATCTGGTCGGCAATGTCCGACATTCGAAATGGCGTCGTCGGGGAAGTACCCGCTCATCTTCGAGACGCCCACTATGCAAGTGCGACCGAGATTGGACATGGCGAGGGGTATGTCTCGCCTCATGACGACCCTTCGTCGGCCCAGCATTTGGAATACTTGCCGGAGACGCTGTCCAACCGGCGTTGGTATCGGCCTGAAGGTGGCGGCTCTTCCTAGCACGTAGGCGCGGTGTACGTCGGTCGAGTGAAGTCTCCTGCCGAGTTTCATAAATGACCGTTAGTTTGGTTTCTCATGTTGCTGTCTTCATTGGCCAGACCTCATGCGCGCAAAATATCGTCGGTTGGTCTGTCGATGTGTGTTGCCGTCTTCCTTGTCGCAAGTTGCTCAGCACCCGAAAGTCAGGCACCATCGTCGGCTGATAGCACTCCAGCGGAGACCAGCGCCGTGGGTCAAGGTTCTGACACCATGTCGTCGGAAGCGGGCTCAACAACAATTGGTAGAACCGGGCAAGGTCAACAAGGTTCGCTCGTCCCTCAATGCGACTCTGTGGAGGATTGTCTCTCGCAGATGACGCTCGATGAAAAGATTGGTCAAATGACTCAAGCGAGCCATCTCGCACTTGAAACAGAGTCTGATGTCACTGATTTCGCCCTTGGTTCACTTTTGGCAGGAGGTGGCGGCGCGCCAACAACCGGAAACACACCTACTGATTGGGCTGACATGGTCGATGGCTACCAAGAAGCTGCGCTTCGCAGCCGTTTAGGCATTCCGATTCTTTTTGGTGTTGATGCCGTTCACGGACATAGCAACGTGTTTGGAACAACCATCTTTCCGCACAACATTGGATTAGGTGCAACACGAAATCCTGAGCTGGTTGAACGAATTGGCGAGGTGACAGCAGCAGAGGTGTACGCCACAGGCATTCGATGGAACTTCGCCCCATGTTTGTGCGTTGCCAGAGACGAGCGCTGGGGTCGCACCTATGAGAGCTTTGGTGAGACCCCGGAGTTGGCTTCGATGATGACCGCTTACATTGACGGTATGCAGGGCGATTCGTTGTCGGCCCGTAACTCTGTCCTCGCAACTGCCAAACATTGGGTGGGGGACGGTGGAACCACCCGCGGCGTTGACCAGGGCGACACAGAGGTGACTGAAGCCGAACTCTCAGAGGTGCATATTGCGCCCTTCACGGAAGCCATCCGGCGCAACGTGGGAAGCGTGATGCCCTCTTACAGCAGTTGGAACGGACAAAAATTACACGGGGACGAGTATCTCCTCACCGAGGTGCTGCGAGATGACCTGGGCTTCGCTGGCTTTGTCATCTCTGATTGGGCTGCAATAGATCAACTGCCAGGCGATTACGCGAGTGATGTAAGAACCTCCATTAATGCCGGTATCGACATGGTGATGGTGCCTGATGAGTACGAGTTGTTTATTGAAACGCTGCGTGCGGAGGTCAACGCTGGAAATGTGTCAGTCGAACGAATCGATGAGGCTGTTACGAGAATCCTTCAGGCAAAGTTTGATCTGGGGCTCTTCGATCAACCATTTTCTGACCGTTCGGGACTGGATGATATTGGCTCAGCATCTCATCGGGAAGTAGCGCGGCAGGCAGTGCAACAGTCGCTTGTTCTCCTGAAAAATGATGATGTGCTGCCCATTTCATCTGAGGTAAACGAGATCGTCGTGGCCGGCCTAAGTGCCGACAACATTGGCGTTCAGTCTGGAGGCTGGACTATTTCGTGGCAGGGAGGGAGTGGCGCAACGACCGTTGGGACCTCGATCCTCGAAGGAATTCAGAACGCGGTTGACGATGGTGTGACCGTGACCTATGACCGCCGGGGCAATGGTGCGTTGACTGGCGACGTTGGCATCGTGGTGGTGGGAGAGCAGCCATATGCCGAAGGCAGAGGCGACAGCCTCGATATCACTCTCCGCGCATCAGAGCTCTCGACGATTGATCGGGTGTGCAGTTCGATGCCGTGTGTTGTGGTGTTGGTGTCTGGTCGTCCGCTGATTGTGTCAGACATTATTGAAAGTGTCGATGCGTTTGTTGCGGCTTGGCTGCCGGGGAGTGAGGGCGCCGGAATTGCTGACGTGTTGTTTGGTGAGGTTGATTTCACTGGAACATTGCCGATGACGTGGCCGCGAAGCATCGAACAGTTGCCGATCAATGTTGGTGACCGTGATTACGATCCGCTTTACCCGTACGGATTCGGTCTCACGATGTTCGACGAATCCAACGACTGAAGCGAAGACCTTTCCAACTTTGTCGCAGATGGTAGGTTTCGCCACACCTGCGGTCCTGGTGACAGATGCGGGTCAGCGGCTGATTTCCGGTGGGAGTCGTTTAATTATGCGCTCGATGTCGTCAACGTCAGCCGAGGATGTATCCCCGGGAGTCGTCATTGAGAGCAGGGCATGGGCAACCCCAATCTCAAGGGCTTCGGATACCGCAAGGCCATCAAGCAGCGAGTTGACGATGCCTGAGGCGAATGCATCTCCGGACCCAATGCGATCAAACACGTCAATTCCTGTGTAGCGATGGCTAGACATTTGGCCTGTCTCTTTCGACCATAGGTGGCCAGTCAAATTGTGGACAGACGCTGACTCTATGGTTCGTTCCGTCGTTGCGACGATGCTTGGCATTGGTGAATCAACTGATGAGCGGAGGAATGACAGGTCGTTGACGTCTTGAACGCCGAACAGCACGTCAATGTGCTCTGCTAACTCTTTGACCACTTCCATGCCGTCGGAGGCATGTGATGAAGCGTTCCAGAGTGCTGGCCGATAGTTGATGTCGTAGGAAACAATGGTTCCGTGGCGCTTTGCCGCCGACATTGCAGTCTTCACAGTGGATGCGGTGAGGTCGGAAAGGCCAGCGAAAATCCCTCCCGTGTGAAACCAACGAACGCCAACGTTTCCGAAGATATGGTCCCAGTCGATGTCGTCGGGGTGAAGAAGAGAGGAGGCCGTTGATGCCCGGTCGTACATTGCTCGTGGGGCTCGAACACCGAAGCCGCGTTCAGCGAAGTATGTGGGGTTGCGATGCAGGTGGCCTACCTCATCGGCTGGTTTGTGTGCGACAAAATCTAAGTTGAGGCCACCCTGTTGCAGAAGATCTTCAAGAAGGAGTCCTAATTCGTTGTCTCCGATCGCTGTGGCAAGCGCTACTCGTTTGCCAAAGACCTTTCGAAGGGCGCGACCGACGTTATATTCGCCGCCTCCCTCAGAGACAGTGAATGAACGTGCTGAACGAATCCGGTGGTCGCCAGGGTCGAAACGCAGGAGTACCTCCCCTAAGACAACGAGATCAAAGTTGGTGTCTTCTGAGCTCCGGCAGGCCAGTGGTGATGTCATTGCTGCTCTCCAACGAGTTGAGAAGTCCGGGAGGCAAGATGCGACACGCGGCTCCAGTCTTTGGCTTTGAGGGCGTCCGAGGGAAGCATCCACGAGCCGCCAACGGCCACGACTGCTGGGTGTTGTAAATAGTCCCGTGCGGATTCGATGGTGATGCCGCCAGTTGGTACAAAGTTCATCGTTGGCCACACCGAGGCGAAAGCGTTGAGTAATCCGAGGCCTCCGATGTGTTCAATCGGGAAGACTTTCACCGTGTCAACTCCGAGTGCTAAGGCGGCCTGCAGCTCAGAGGCGGTAGCGATACCAGGGATGAAAGGCACCTCCAACTGTTGAGCTGACTGCACGACCTCCTGCGAAAGGCCCGGGCTTACGAGAAATGTTGCTCCAGCCTCGGTGGCGGCCAATACCTGATCAGGCGATGTCACTGTGCCCGCTCCAATGGCAATATCAAGCTGTAACGAGGCAGCGATCTGAATTGCCTCGATCCCAATCTCAGAGCGGAGTGTGATCTCGCAAGTGGTGAGACCGGCCTCGGCCAATGTGGCGATGAGAGGAGCGACGTCATCGCGATCGTGGACCGTGATGACTGGAATAACCGGTGCGTGAGTTCTCTGCAGAGGTAGATGGGTCATGGTCGTGCAGCGGATCCGTCAGGACGACGAGCTTGAGTCCATTCCTCGACAATGTCGGCGACTGGATACTCAAGAGCGAGCTTCTCGTCGATGTCGATTCCGAGACCGGGTCGGTCATTCGGATAGAGATACCCGTCGATTACTCGTGGAAGACCCGGAAACATTTCGTAATCAATTTCAGATGGTCGGTACCATTCCTGGATACCGAACGCCGGAGTCCAAAGGTCAATGTGAAGGTTTGCGGCATGGCCAACCGGCGATGTGTCTGAAGGCCCATGCCATGCAGTACGAATGCCGTAGAGATGTGCAAGATCTGCCGCTTTTCGGGCGGGGGTGATACCGCCCATCTGGCTTACGTGCATTCTGATGAAGTCAATCAGGCGCCCCTCGATGAGAGTTCTCCACTCAAGAGGATGATTGAAGAGTTCACCCATGGCGAGTGGTGTAGTCGTGTGCGCTCGAACACGTTCGAACCAATGGAGATCCTCAGGAGCGAGCAGGTCTTCAAGGAAGAACAGTCTGAATTCTTCAATGTCACGAGCAAATCGGATGGCTTCGGAGGGTGTCAGCCGTTCGTGTACGTCATGCAACAGTTCGATCTCGTCACCGAGGTGGTTTCTTACCTCCTCAAGCATTCGAAGGGTGGCGTTCTGGTATCGCTTGGGGTCGAAATACGCACCGCCTGGTGCACCAACTGGCTTGTTGAAACTGTTGGAGTTCCCACCGTAGAGGCCTTGTTGAACTCGGATATGTCGGTAGCCCTGGTCAACGAGTTGGGTCGCGTTAGCAGCAACTTCGTCGGGGCTTGCGCCGTCAGCATGCACGTACACCTGGGCTGCCTCGCGAGACTTGCCGCCAAGTAGGTCGAAGACCGGCATGTTGGCGAGCTTCCCCTTGATGTCCCACAGTGCTTGGTCGATGCCTGAGATTGCGTTGTTCAGGATCGGGCCATTTCTCCAGTAGCCGTGAACCATCATCATTTGCCACAGTTCTTCGATGCGTGACACCTCTCGACCGATGAGAAATGGAGTGAGGTGTCGCTCTATGACCTCTCGTACACCGTGAATTCGTTGTGTGAAGGTTGCGCAGCCGAGGCCGTAGAGACCTGGCTCTGAGGTGAGGAGTTTTACGACGGCAAGTCGGGGACCTGACGGCTGAGTGAGGATTACTTTCACGTCGGTAATGGTGATCGGTTTCGTCATGATGAAGTTCCCTTAGGTTCTCTGATCGATTCTTCTTGCCACTCAACTTCTGTAGGTTCCCATCCGGTCATTGATGTCACGGGGCCGAGGTCGATTATGTGACCGGCGTCGCTTGGCAGTTCGTCATAAAAAGCCTCAGAAAGGTCGCTAAGGCTGTAATCGAGATGGCGGTCGGACACCCCGATATTGAACGCATTGAATCCTGAGAGGTTAGATGTGATGATTGAGAAGATGAGTTGTGCAGCATCAGCGTAAGTGAGGCTGGTGAATCCCTCGAATATGTCATGTTCGTTTTCTGTACCGGCGGTGACAGCGAAGTGCGGTTCGCGGTGATGGAGTAGAGGAAGCCGCAATGCAGTGGTGGTCACCCCGCATCGTTCGGCGTAGAACTTCAACATCACCTCGCTTACTTGCTTGCTCAGGGAGTAAAGGTTGCTTGGGGCGGGAGGAGTGTCATCGGTAATCGGAAAAGCGGGACGCTGCGGGGGTGTAACAACGGTTTCAAGGTCAGGTTTTGAGCCAAACAGTTGGATGGTGCTTGCAAAGATAATGTGTTCAGCCCCGATCTCGGTAGCGCACTGAAAGACATTTTCGTTGATGGTGATGTTCTCGTTGAAGACATTCTGAGGGTTGCTCGCCCCAAGGCCCGGATGGTTTCCGAGGTGGATAACAGTGTGACACCCAGAGAGCACTCTTTGTACCTGGTCGTATTCGCGAAGATCCGCAGCGATGAAGTGTGCCGTTGAGGTAGGCGGGGGAGCGATGTCGGTGCGCACAACGCGGTAAGACTGACCCTCCAGCAGGTGGGCAACGGCGAGGCCGAGTCGACCGCTTGCGCCTGTTACGACGATCTGTTCCGAAGGTGAGTTCATGAGGGGCTTTCTTGAAGGATGATGCATGTTGGGCTGGAAACTTCGGCAACAACGTCCGGGTTATGTGGAACGAGTGTTTGGGGGTCTAACTCAAGACGGGAGATGGTGTTGGAGGATTGATTGGCAGCAAGTATCCATGACCCTGATGGGTCGAGAACGAAGTCCCTAGGGTCGGACCCCCCACACGGAGTTGTTTCGATGAGTTCACACCTCTTTGAGGACTTGTCATATTGAAATGTTGACAGGCTGTTGTCTCCTCGATTTGAGACGTATACCCGCTCGCCTGATGGGTGCACACGAATTGCGGCTGCAAGGTTTGGGGTCGAAGGTGCCCTTGAGAACACGGACACGGACTGGTGCCGGGTAAGGCTGTCGGAGTGCGAGTCGGCGATGAGAACCTCGAGGGTGTTGCTGAGCTCGCAGACGACAAATAGGACTGGATCAGTCGGATGAAACACGAGGTGCCGGGGGCCTGAACCGGGCTCCATTTGGACGACCTGGAGAACATTCAGTTGATGGGCCTCTGAGCGGCCTTCATTGTCGAATACCAGAAGTTCATCGGTCCCTAGGTCGCAGACGTAGAGACGGGAGCCTTCTGGCCCGAGAACGGCGCAGTGAGGATGAGATGACTCTTGACGTGCGTGGGGACCGTCGCCCGAGAGAGTGAGGTGCCATGTGTTGGGCCCAAACGTGCCATCAGGCCTGATCTCGTAACGAACGAGATCCCCTGATCCGTAATTTGCAGCATAAACATGCCCGTTATCGCACTCGATGAAGCACGGGAAACTCCCGAAACTTGGCACCCGATCAATCTCTGCAAGTGAGGCACCTCGCATCTGCAGTGCAATGATCGAACCAGGCGAGCCGATCTCACTAACGGCGTAAATTGTCTTGTTGGCCGGGCAATGCGTCAAATGGGATGGCTGCGCAACCTCACCAAAGATGGAGGTGGGCGCGAGATTGCCGGAGTCATCAACTGTGTAGATCTTCGGTGAAGATGAATCGTCGTTGGTGTAGCTACCGGTGATGGCGATGAAAGGCATGGTGTGGTGGCGAGCGTGTTTTTTGAAAAGCGGAGATTTCGGCGATTAAGGATCCGGTTTAACAGTACGACATTGGAAGCGCCAACGATAGAGCGCTCCCAATAATGAAAGAACAATAGTCGCCAAAAATGTTGTTTCCCTGAGAAATCTATGTTTCTACAATGTTGACAGACTCACGTCGGCAGAAATACACTTTCTGGGAGCGCTCATACAAGTGTCAGGGAGGGGGAGGCACAATGGCACGACTAACGCTGGAAGATGTTGGAGCTCTTGCCGGTGTCTCGCGGTCGACTGTTTCAAGGGTAATTAACAATGAGTCGAGTGTGCGCCCCGAGGTGAGGGCTCGCGTCGAGGCGGTAATTTCCCAGACCGGTTATGCACCTAACGCAGCTGCTCGCTCCCTTGCATCTAACCGTACCGGGGTCATCGGGCTCGTCATTCCGAGTCACGTTAGTAACTTGTTTGAAGATCCGTACTTCGCGCGATTGATTCAGGGCGTGACCCTTGGCGCAAAACAGATCTCGTCAACATTGACCCTTTTTCTTTTCGAATCAGAAGAGGAAGAACGGGAAGTGTCGCCGAGGGTTGTCGAGTCGGGGTTCCTCGATGGAGTCATCGTGACCGCAACCCGACCGGGGAATTCACTCATGCGGAAGATCGCTGCAACCGACCTTCCTCTGGTGGCGATCGGGCGACCAGGAATCGACGGAGTCCCTTATGTCGATGTTGATAACAGAGCAGGAGCATTTCAAGCAGCCTCTTTTCTTCGGGAAAATGGCTACGAACGTTGTGGCTACATAGGTGGGCCGCTGAACACATTAACTGGCGAAGATCGTCTCGCTGGCTTCATTGATGGTCTTGCAGAATTTGACTCAGCGCTTCCGAATGACTTGCGCGCTTTTGGTGATTTCTCCGAGCCCAGCGGTTACGACGCAATGTCCCAATTGCTTGACCATTTGCCGGATGCGGTCTTTGCGGCGTCAGATGGGATGGCTCTAGGGGCGATACGGCGAATTCACCACGCTGGTCTTTCTGTGCCGGACGACATTGCGGTGATTGGGTTCGATGGGTTCACGGTAGGTGAGACCAGCGAGCCCTCTCTCACCACGTTGGAGCAACCGGTGTCGGCAACAGGGTCATTGGCTGTCGAAATGCTTCACGAGATTCTTGGCGATCGCTCCACGCCGATCACCCCATCAGTTCTGCCCGTCCAACTCATCCGTCGTGCGTCTGCATGAGGTGATTACACCAAGTAAGTAGGTACGCCTAAGAAATAGGTCCAAGAAGGTTTCATCACAATGGGAGCGCTCTCAGTATCTGGCGTAGTGTGCTCGCAGAATCTAGCCATAAAACGCCAGGCCAAAACAAGGAGAACAATAGGAAAATGAAGGCAAAAAAATGGATTGCACCTGTTGCGGTCCTCGCACTTCTCGCCGCAGCTTGCGGAGGAAGTGACGATGACGCAGGGTCGGCGGCGGATGAACCCGCTGCTGAATCAAGCGAACCCGCCGAGGAGCCGGCAGCTGAAGAGCCAGCAGGTGAAGAACCAGCGACTGAAGAGCCAGCAGCCGAAGAGCCAGCAGCCGAAGAGCCAGCAGCCGAACTCGAAGGAACCCTCCGAGTACTCATCCACCAGAACCCATCCGGTGTTGAATTCTTCGAGCAATTTAACGAAGAGTTTGAAGCCGCTAACCCGGGCGTATCAATTGACCTTTCGGTGGTTAACGCCGATGACCTCCCAACTGTCAACCAGACTCGTCTGACAGCAAGCGATATTGACGTGACCACAGTGAGCGTTACTGGTTTCGCAAACCCGGTCCAGTCATTCATGACCGATGCAGAACCCCCGTACTGGCAGCAGCTCATTGAGGCCGGCTTGCTCATGGATCTCTCCGGAAGCGAATTCCTGGACAACTATGACGATGCAGCCGTTGAAAGCGCATCATTTGATGGTGGCACATATGGTGTGACCCTTGGTCGCGTGACCTACAGCGGTACCTTCGTGAACGAAGATGTCCTCGCCGAAGCAGGTGTCGACATGCCGACGACATTCAGTGAATTGGCAGATTCATGTGGCCCAATTGAGGATGCGGGCTACAAATGCATGATTGCGGGCGGCGCCGATGGCTGGCCGATCTTCGTAGGAACCTACGGTCTTCTCGGGGCAATGTACCCAGATCAGCAAGGGCTCGTTGAGGATCTCTGGACCGGCTCTGCAGCATGGGACGATGAAAAGGGCATTGACCTGTTCAATCGCTACGCGACCTACGCATCGCTTCTAGATGACGAGTCTGCTGGTCTTGGTGGCGACGCTGCCGCATCACGTTTTGCGGTCGGCGATATTGCTTACGGCCCAATGGGTGGCTGGAATGCATGGGCTGTCGAGGATGCCGAATTCGAATGGGAATACATTCCTTTCCCGGGTAGCGATAATGCAGCAGACAACCAGACGTTCTTCGGAAAGAACGACATGACGCTGGGCGTCGCAGCGGACACTGATGTCCCTGACGTCGCAATGGCGTACCTTGCTGCCTTCTCCGAAGCCTCGAACTACAACGCCTTTGCGAATGCAACCAACTACCTCCCAACTCAGCCCACCGCTGCGCTGGAGAGCCGCTTTGGTGCATCGATTGCTCCGATCATGCAGGCAGGCAACTTCGCTGTCGGGTTTGAGCAGTTCTGGGTCGGACCGGCTGGCGCCGGTCAGTGGGCAAACGGTGCCTTTGCGTCCCTCTGGATGTACAACGGTGACTTCACCGATCCAGTTGAAGCCGCTGAAGCAGCTCAGGCTGACCTTGAAGCCGGACTCGGCTGAGAATAGTACGGCTGCCTGACGGCGGCCTGAAGGTAAGACGGAGGGTGGTCGATGTTGATCGGCCACCCTCCGAATTACGTTGTGTATGTCCGCGTGGTCGTGGATTGCCTGCGTGTGACTGAGGGGTAGAAAGGAGAAAGCGATGGCAAATCAGTATCTGTTTGGTGGCGGAAGACGCAGAATCTTGCCGTGGCTGTTCCTTCTGCCGGGCCTTGGCTTTTACCTCATTATGGGAGTCGGCCCCTCACTCTTTACGACCGTGTACTCCCTTACCGATGCAACCGGCTTGAGAGGACTACCCATTTCGTGGGTCGGATTTGATAACTACTACGAGTTCCTCCTCGAAGGTGCCCGCTCGAGAGACAACCTCGATGCCCTGTGGCGCACGCTGAAATTCATGGTGCTTGTGACCGTAATTCAGTTCGGTGTCGGTCTACTCATGGCGATCTTGGTCAATCAGAAACTCCGAGGCCATCTTGTCTTCCGAACCATTTTCTTCATCCCAGTGATTCTTGGCGCCGTAGTACAAGGGCTCATGTGGAAACTGTTCCTGCGTCCAGGGGGCGGCCCGATGGACACCCTTTACGGGTGGCTCGGACTTGAGTCTCAATTTCTCTCGGGCACAAACGCATTCTACTGGGTTGTCCTCGTTCAGATCTGGGCAAACGCTGGATTCACCATGGTGGTGTTCCTCGCCGGCATGCAGACAATTCCAGCTGAACTATTTGAAGCTGCAGCAGTCGATGGCGCTCGAGGTTGGAGCCTTTTCAGAAACATCACATGGCCCCAACTGACACCAGCTGTCAACACTAACTTCCTTCTCAACATCATTGGATCGCTTCAGGCCTGGATGCTCTTCCTGGTTCTGACCGGATACAAAAACGGAACCCAAGTTCTCGGCTACCTCGTCTACGCCGAAGGTTTCGGCAAGCAAGGCACTGGATCGTTCCGCCAGGGTTACGCAGCAGCCGCCTCAGTTGTGCTGTTTCTCCTCGTATTGGTGTTGGGGATGACGGCCAACTTTGTGACGACGAGACGGGAAAGGAAGTACCTCTCATGAGCATCACTGCAGACCTCCCTTCCAACTCAATACGAAGAGATGATGGGGGAGCGCGCCGCCGTCGCATCACTCGCAAATCGGTGTCGTTGTTCATTTTGTTGACGTTTTCAGTGATTTACGTCGGACCGATCTTGATGCTGGTATTTGCATCATTCAAGTCACTGCCCGAATTTTTTAAGGATCCAACCTGGCTTCCCGACAACCTTGAGTGGAGCAACTACTCAGAAGCGTGGAGTTTGGCGAACTTCCCGGGCTACATGCTGAACTCGGTGCTCTACACCGTGGTCGCAACCTTTCTTTTCGTCACGATGTCGGTGTTTGTGGCGTTTCCGATCGCTCGAGGGTACGTCAAGGGCTCGAAGGCTCTGCTCACCCTTTACGTAGTGGCTCTGTTTCTACCACCAGCGCTGATCCCCCAATTTCAGCTCATTCTTAATATCGGTGGATGGCCAATCATTGGTGACTTCATTTCAAACGTGTGGTTTGAGGGAAGCGAAGCTCAAGGTCTCTTCAATACTCGAACCGGATACATCCTCCTCTTCCTAATGAACCCGATCGGGCTCATCATTTTGGTCAACTACATCAAGTCGATTCCACGGGAACTCGATGAATCGGCCGCCGTTGACGGATGCGGCTACGGACGATTTGTCTTCACCATTTTGATGCCGCTGATTAGGCCAGCAATTGCAACCGTGACAGTGATTCATGCAATCGGTATTTGGAACGAGCTTATTCTCGCAACGATCTACCTCACCGACGAAAACACGTACCCGATAACACGCGGTCTGATCGTGTTTGAAGGCGTATACGGAAGTGATTGGCCGAAGCTTGCCGCCGCAGTGCTCATGCTGATGATTCCGATGCTTGCCCTCTACATGTTCCTGCAGCGTTACATCATCTCCGGTCTCACGTCAGGCGCAATCAAGGGTTAAGTGCAAGAAAGGTCTCGCAGCTATGGTGCAGAAAAAAATCTCCCGAAGTCTTCTCTCCCTCATTGGGGCATTCGCAATCATTGCAGCCGCGTGTGGTTCGGATTCGTCGACTGAAACCTCCTCCGGTGCTGAGTCGTCGAGTGAAGGCACAGATGGTGACCCTGGCGACAGTGCTGATGCCGAAGAGTCCTCTGGTAACGAAAGCCCAGACGAAGAACAAGCAGCCGAGCAATTCGAAGAAGAGATTCAGACAGTCGATGATTTTGAGAGCTACGCAGCAGGCGATGAACTTCCAGAAAATTGGACCGTCTATGGGAACGCCGCAGGAGATATCGGAGCCGTCTCTCCAGGCGATGACTCATCTACCGAGGGCCAAGAGGGTGATAACCAGTTGCTCTCGTGGAGCTTTGACGCAAACGCTGATCCCGGGTTCGGGGGCATTCGAACTTACTTCGCGGAACCACAGAACTGGACCGGCTTTACTGGAATTCAATTCCTCTATTTCGGCGGTGGTGAAGGAGGTGAACTGCAAGTCGAAATCGGAGAAGATCGGACGGCTGGAGACCTCTCTGACGTCGAGCGATACCGAACACGGTCATTCTTTGACCGCACCGAAGGTTGGCAACTGATCCGCCTTCCGTTCGAATCATTCTCGCCGGCGCGCTTCAACCCCGAACCTGGAAATGGCGTCCTCGATGCGATCGCCGTCGACAATCTCGTCGTTGCAGCGAATTCAGGAACTAGTGGCGAAGGTGTCGCAATTGACGACATCGCGCTCTACTTCGATGGCACCGTATACGTCGAGCGACAAGAGACCCCAGAAATTGCCGCAGGACCTGAAGTTGTCGACTCACTCGATGACTTCGAAAACTATGAAGGAAGCTCAACAGTTCCAGCGACATGGTTCAACTACGGCAATGCTGGTGGGGGAGTAAGCATCATCACCGTTGACGACGCTCGCGCTCGGGACGGTCAGAGCGCCGAAAACAAAGTGCTCGCTTGGGGCTTCGACGCTGATTCAGACCCGGGGTATGGCGGTGTTGGTAAAGAATTTGCAGAGCCGCTCAATTGGACTGGTTACACCGGCCTCGAGTTCTGGTTCAAAGGGTCCGGTGAGGGCGGCGAACTGCAGATAGAGATCGGAGAGGACAAATCTTCCGATGTCGAGCGCTATCGAGCTCCAGCGTTTTATGACCGCGAGACAGACTGGCAGCGAATTCGCCTGCCGTTCTCCTCATTTAGGCCTGGTGATTACAACCCGGTGCCAGGTAATGGAATTCTCGACCTTAAAGCGGTGTACAACATCGTGTTCGCAGCGAATTCGGGGGCGAGCACAGAAGGTGTCATCATTGATGAGGTCGCTGTATACAGCGACGGAACTGCAAGCGTCTCGAGCTCAACAGGCGGAGAAGTCATCACTGGAACAGAGATCGACTACGAGGCAATTCCTCTTCTGCCAGCACCAGAGCCAGTTGCGCCGGTAGCGCCAGCAGGAATGGAGCTGGTTTGGAGCGATGAATTTGATGGTGATGAGATCAACCTTGACAACTGGCGCTTCGACCAAGGTGGTTGGGGATGGGGTAACGGTGAGTCGCAGTTCTACACCGACCGTCCGCAGAACGCCAGAGTCTCTGACGGCATGCTTGTAATTGAGGCCTGGGAGGAAGAGTACCTCGGCTCTTATTACACCTCTGCGCGTCTGTTGAGCCAGGGTTTGCAAGAGTTCCAATACGGAAGAATTGAGGCTCGCCTCAACGTGCCAGCGGGTAAAGGCACGTGGCCAGCATTCTGGATGTTGGGAACCGGCTTCGAACACTTCGCAGAAGATCCGGCAAGGCGCTGGCCGAATGTCGGCGAGATCGACATCATGGAATTCATCGGTCGAGAGCCTGACCTCGTCCTTGGCACCATTCACGGACCTGGGTATGCCGGAGCAGGAGGCAAGTCTCGTTGGTACCGCCAAGATTTTGACGTTTCGGACGATTGGCACACCTATGCAATCGAATGGGATGAAACCGGTATCTCTTGGTTCTTCGATGGCGAGAACTATGCAACGGTCGGGCCAGAGAACATCAAACGAGGAGAGTGGGTGTTTGATCGACCGTTCTTCATGCTGCTCAACCTCGCAATTGGTGGCACGCTCGGTGGTTACCTTGACCCGGAACTCGAGTTCCCTCTGAGGTACTACGTCGATTACGTCCGTGTGTATCAGTGAATCGCTCGATCAGAACCGGATCTTCGTGTGAAGCAGGAGACAGATAGTGGCGTCTCGCCATAGCCTCTCCGTTCCTTGTCGACTCCTTGTCGCAGTGACTCTTTCAGGCACACTCGCTGCGTGCAGTAACGCCCCAAAAGGGCCGCAGGCGAGTAGTGCCGAAGTCGATGCCGATGATGGCGGTACGTCACCAGAGTCAGGTGTCATCCCAAGTCAGTCCACCGGGTCAACCCTTCTGGCTACCGAAGCTGTTGAGGGGACACCAGATGTTCTCACATCCGAGTCCTCCTCGACTGTTGGTTCTACCTCGTCTTCCTTAACTGCCTCAACGGCTCAGTCTGACGTAATCCAGACTCCATCGGTGACAGATCCTTCGGACGTAACCTCAACGATGCCGAACTCGCCCACCGCTTCTCCCACATCAGTTGCGACGACATCATCGGTGCCATCAGGAGTCTCAACATCGACAATTCCCTCTTCAACTGGTGGGCCGACCACAACTTCTTTGGCTCCGGCCACCACTACAACCCAACCCGAGACACCCGAAGTAGACGATGTCAGCGAAACGATGCAGCTTCTCGATGACTTTGAGAGTTACGGAACCAGTGACTCAGTCCCGACCACCTGGTTCAACTATGGGAACGCGGGCGGCGGGGTCAGCATGGTCGGCGTCGCCGATAGCCGAGTCCGCCCGGGACAATTAGGGGACAACAAACTGCTCGCATGGGGATTCGATGCAGTTAGCGATCCTGGATATGGCGGCGTTGGCAAAGAGTACGCGTCGCCTCAGAACTGGTCACAGTACTCTGGCGTCAAATTTTGGTTTTACGGATCAGGAGAGGGTGGCAGCCTTCAGATTGAAATAGGCGAAGATAAAACCTCCGATGTTGAGCGCTACCGGGGAGGAGCCTTCACTGACAATCAAGTGGGATGGCAGATAGTAAGAGTTCCATTCGATTCGTTCAGCCCTGCCAGTTGGAACCCCGCTCCGGGTAACGAAGTTCTCGATCTAGTATCCGTCGAAAACATCGTCTTCGCCGTCAACTCTGGCGCGACAACCGCCGGAGTCGCGATCGACGACGTCTCCCTCTACGTTGACAATTCCTCATCGACCACAACCACAACCGTTCCACAACCCGACACGTCGCCTCCAACAGACCTGGTGTGGAGTGACGAGTTCAACGGCAGCGGAATCAACACGTCGAACTGGCGCTACGACATTGGTGGTTGGGGCTGGGGTAATGGTGAATCGCAGTACTACACGAACAGGCAAGAAAATGCCCGAGTCGAAGATGGCGCACTCGTGATTGAAGCCCATCGAGAGGATTATCTGGGATCTTCCTACACCTCCGCTCGGCTCCTCAGCCAGAACCTCAGAGAATTCCAGTATGGACGAATCGAGGCACGCGTGAAAGTGCCTGTAGGGACCGGTACCTGGCCAGCGTTTTGGATGCTTGGAACAGGCCTCGGTGAACCCGGGAGGGTATGGCCAGATGTTGGTGAGATCGACATCCTCGAATATGTCGGCCGTGAACCAAACGTAGTAATCGGGGCGTTGCATGGCCCGGGGTACTCGGGCGGAAATGCGATCGACCAATGGAGTTACCAGTCATCTGCAATCGCAGATGACTGGCATGTGGTCGCCGTCGAATGGAACTACTCGGGCATCACATGGTTCCTCGATGGCGTGCAATTTCATTCTGTTTCAAGAAACGACCCACCTGGTGAATGGGTCTTCGACCAACCGTTCTTCATCATTCTCAACCTTGCAATTGGTGGGACACTCGGGGGGGCCATAGACCCGAATCTCGAGTTCCCCCTCCGTTACTACGTCGACTACGTGCGGGTGTACCAGTGACCGCTCAACGTTTGTCGAATTGACCCAGAAAGTTAAGAAACATGTCTTCAGTAACTCTCAACACCATCAACAAGATCTACGACAATGGCGCTCACGCGATTGTCGATCTTTCCCTTCAGATCAACGACGGCGAGTTTCTTGTCCTCGTTGGGCCCAGTGGCTGTGGCAAATCGACCGCATTACGAATGATCGCCGGTCTCGAAAAAGTGACATCTGGTGAATTGTCAATTGGAGAGCGCATCGTCAACGAAGTCGAACCAAAAGACCGTGACATCGCAATGGTGTTTCAGAACTACGCGCTCTACCCACATATGACGGTCGCAGAAAACATCGAGTTCGCTCTGAAACTCGCCAAGGTATCAAAAGCTGAGCGGAGGCAACGGGTAGAACGCGCCGCAGAGATACTTGAACTCTCCGATTATCTGGACCGCAAGCCTGGACAATTATCGGGAGGTCAGCGTCAGCGCGTGGCAATGGGTCGAGCAATCGTTCGTGAGCCGTCCGTCTTCCTGATGGATGAACCTCTCTCAAACCTCGATGCCAAACTTCGAGTACAGATGCGGTCAGAAATTGCAGGTCTCCAGAAAAGTCTG
>CALCBR010000083.1:0-3155 GCA_937897105.1 uncultured Acidimicrobiaceae bacterium
GTGCGATCTACACGCCAAAGACCATCGAGTTTGTTGACGCTCTTCCTCTCACTGCGGTCGGGAAGCCCGATAAGAAAGTCATTCGGGCTCAGTACTGGTCAAGCGCTGACCGAAGCATCTGATACCACTTCACAGCGAGCGCGCGGCGGTGCTCTTGCTCTACGTGCCGAGTCGAGGAAGTCGACTGGCTGCGAGAGCACCAACCATGGCGAGTGTCGCTGACAGTGCGAACACTGTTGTGAAACTGCCGGTTGCATCGGCGATGAGACCACCGATTTGTGGTGAGATCATTTGGGCGATGCCGAAAGAAAGTGTTGCTGCAGCAAATGCAGGGCCATAGGTACTGCTATCGGTGTGGGCCACGATGTGCCCGGTGATGAGCGACGGAGCGCCCGAGAATCCAAGTCCAGCACCGATTGATGCAATTGCGACAATAGGTTGCTGTCCAGTCAAAATCAGTAAGCCGCATGCGGCAAACATTATGAACGCTCCCATAAGAGTGATACGTCGACCAATGCGATCTGACAGCGCACCAAGAGCAACTCCCCCGAATGCTGCCGCAATTCCCACCAAAGAAAACATCAGTGCGGCCTCAGACGCAGAGAATCCTGAATCATCCTTCAGTCGGGCAACAAGGAACGCAACGACCAAGATGTAGGCAAAGCCATACGCCGTATATGCAACGGTTGTGGGGATCCATGCTCGGACTGTTCGAAGCGCGCCAAAACCTCCGAATCCTCCGGCTGCGGCTGGCCGTTGCCCCTCGGATTTGAAGACGAGCAAGGTTGCGGCGAGCACAATTACAGCCACTGAGAACTCGATCTTGTAGACGAGTTGCCAGACGTCAACCGCGTCTCGGGTCCGCCCCAACCATGAAGCGAGTTGGCCGGCAAACACGATTCCCACACCAATCCCTGATCCAGCAAGACCAACGGCAATACCAGCACGCTCTGGAGGGAAGACACGCGCGCCAATTGCGGGCGCTGGGATCCAGATAATTGCCCCGCCAAGCCCCATAAAAAACAAAGCGATTCCAAGAACTGCTGCAGAGTTCGAGAATGCGGCAGTACCAAGTGACACGGTTGAAATCGTGAGCCCAAACCTGACGAGTTGCACAGGGGTTAACTTCGACGACATCCATGACATCAACAGCGTTCCCAGCAGATATGCAGTCACATTCACGGTGCCGAAAAATCCGGCAAGAGTATTTGAGCCATCGAGAAGTTCGTCTCTCGCACCCGGAAGAGCGACTCCCCAGGTGAAGCGCCCAAATGCCTGCGCAACACATGTTGAGGACATGACAACTGCAACGGTGAATACGACTCTGCCTCGACGGGAAAGATCCAGTTCGGGGGTTTCAGTCACGAACTGACATTAGGCGAAGAGCAACTATTTACGTCGATTGTGGAAACTGCATCAAAAATCGTTCCTGTGCAATTGAAAGTCGGTGAAGAGAATCTCATTTACTTTGCGTTAACAAAAAGTTCGTTCTCTGTCTCTTTTCCACTTTTCGCAGCCGTGTTACGGTCAGTTCTGAGAGAGATTCTCTCAGAACTGAACGGGGGTCAAAATGACTTATTTGTATTCTGTGTTGGCAAACGTCGGCGATAAGAAAGCGTTTGCTGAGGCCGATATCACAGGAAATCTTGAGAAACTTGGGGTCAAGTCGTACACCGCAACAGAAATCGTCATGGGCGGCGAAATGGCCGGCATGGTCGTAATCGGCTTTGAGTACGACTCAGTCGACGCAGCCATGGCGGGCCAAGCAGGCTTTTATCACGACGACCAACTGGTTGGAATGATGCAAGACACGCAGGTTCAAATCAACCGCCGGATTCTCTTCCGGGTGCAATCTGAACGCGGTGAACGTCGCGGTCAATACGGCACGATTCTCTACATGGCGGGTCGTCCTCTCGATGATGCAACCATGGAAAGCAATATGGATCACAACTGGTCACATATGCAAGACGGCGCGAACGGTCTGACATGGCTGACCTCAATTGCTGCTGGCCCCGCACCGTTCAACGGAACTGCTGTCACTTGGACCGACTCGCTTGACGATCTCCTGGCGGCATCGAACAAGATGTTTGCCGACCCCAAGACGATGCAGATCATGACTGATTCAGGCGCCCAGGTGCTTGGCCGTGTCATCGGTCGCAACATGCTCTGAGTCAGCGACGACGATGACATACGCGCAAATTATGGAGTTCGACATGGACTCCGCCGAAGCGGTTGAGTTGATGAACAAGTACGCAGAAGAGGGCAAGGGTGTCTCATACGCCCGCCGCGCCCTCGTCTGCGCTGATCGGAACCGGCCAGGCAAAATCATCCAGATTGTCTTCTTCAACTCTGTTGAAGAAGCTGAACTCAACAACAACCTCGACATCACACAGAACGCTGCTGCTGAATTCTCAGCAAAAGTTGGTGATGTTCAATTCACTGACCTCGATGTTCTCGCCGAAGTCACTCTGTAAACACCACACCTAACGAAAGAAGATCACATATGAACGAAACAACATATTTGGAACTTGGAAGGCAAATCTCTGATCGACTTCGGTCGTCTCAACTTTCATACTTCATCACGTTTTCTGCTCTTACTGCGACGATTGTGTTTGGGCGAGGCGACGATGTCAACTTGTTGTTGACCATTGCAGCGATCGGCATTGCAGTGTTCGGCATCCTCTCTTTCGATGCTTCACAGCAGTCATTCATCATGCTGAATAAGTCAATGCCGCAGAGCATGGAGGGGACGCCCATTGGTGAAGCGACCAAGAACCCGGCGCAGTTCCAGTTCTACCGGGCGACGAATGCCATCTTTACGGCAGCTCTCGCAGTTATTCAGATCATCACCATCTACAGATAGGAGCACATAGTGAGTTACACATCATTTTCAATTGGGCGGCCTGGCCGTGCCTATGACGGAGTTGCCATGGGTTCCGATGAGTGGAACGCTCTCATCACCCGACAGTTTGAAATTCTCGGTGAAGGCAATGCAGAGACTCTTATCGGGGGTTTCGCAGCGGGCATCGGCAAGTTCGTCAATGTGAATACATACCCAGACGTTGAGTCATCAACTCGGGTCATCGCCCGGCTTGCAGCTGAGCAGCTGTTTGAAGTCGAGTCCTCGGGGCCGTTCGTGTCCACTGAGGACATGA
>CALCBR010000084.1:0-6156 GCA_937897105.1 uncultured Acidimicrobiaceae bacterium
TTGGGCCGGAACGGTCATGGTGAAAGACATCACTGAGGTGGGGGGCTCAAGTTTGAGCGGATTTACAGCTTTTGACTCTCTTTTGTACTTCCGAGTCAGTGACCAGTTGTGGAAATCAGATGGCACTGCGGATGGTACCGAGATGGTGAAGGCATTCACTGATTTGGATGAGATTGAACCAGCCAGCAACATTTTGTTCTTAAAGGCAGACGACGGTATCCACGGCGACGAGCTTTGGAAGTCTGATGGAACTGAGGCCGGTACCACCCTCGTGAAAGATATCTACGGCGGTGCGGAAGACAGTGATATTTACGACATCACAAGTGTCGACGGGTTCGTAATCTTCCAAGCAGACGACGGCACTCACGGCAGAGAGTTGTGGAAGTCCGATGGTTCATCAGAAGGTACAAGTCTGGTCAAAGACATTTACCCGGGTGAAAGCAATGGACGACCCTATGCGATTACAGAGGTAAACGGTGTCGCTTATTTCATCGCTGAAGATGGAAACTATTACACAGAACTTTGGCGCACAGACGGAACTTCTGAGGGAACAGTCATGGTCTCAGGAGACGTCAACCCGTACGGGTCAAGTGACGTCGACTACATAGAAACCCGTTACAACTACACCGAAGAAGCCGTGGTGGCAGCTGGCTCAACCCTATTTTTTGTTGCCGACTCGCCTCTTTATGGCTCCGAACTCTGGAGTTTTAACCCCGACTACGTGCCATTTGAGCCCGTAACACCTGACCGTCTACTAGACACAAGGCCGATGGCTGACAAGGTTGGCACGCTTGCTGTCGCCGGTGGCGCCGCGCCGTATGAGTTGCAGGTGACAGGGGTTGGCGACATTCCAACTTTGGGGGTGGGCGCAGTCTCACTCAACGTGACCGCGGTGAACACAGAGGCCAACGAATACGGAGGGTTTGTGACCGTTTACCCGTGCGGCGACATTCCAGACTCGTCAAACCTCAACTTCGTAACCGGGCAAACCGTCGCAAACTCAGTGATCACCCCCGTGAGCGCGGAAGGCAAGGTGTGTTTCTACGTATATGGAAAAGCCGACTTGCTCGTCGACACTTCCGGTTACCTGCCACCCGGATTTATTCCAATGACACCTGACCGTCTACTCGACACGCGAGCAGGTGACATGGTCGGCGAGATCGATGGTTCGGGCTCCGCCTATGAGTTGCAGGTGACGGGGGTTGGTGACATTCCGAGTTCGGGTGTGGGTGCGGTTGCTATGAATGTGACTGCGGTGAGCACTGAGGCCAATGACTTTGGTGGTTTTGTGACGGTGTATCCGTGTGGTGATGTTCCGGATTCGTCGAATCTCAACTTTGTGAGTGGGCAGACGATTCCTAATTCGGTGATTGCGCCGGTGAGTGCTGACGGCAAGGTGTGTTTCTACGTGTACGGAAAAGCACATCTGCTTGCAGACGTATCCGGATACTTCCCGGGTCAGAGCTAACACAACGTCTACTGGCGACGGTTGACACCCTGCCGAGTCGAAGTGGACGACCGTACCGCCAGGTGCGAACATTCGGCATGTCGAAGACGCTGTTACGAAATGTCGCAATCGCCTCGATCGCCTGTGTTGTCGCCGTCTCTGCATGCCAACCGCGGCAGCCACAAGGAGCCGAATCTTCGGGGTTGGCTGAACTCAACGATGAATCTGTCACCGAGGGCACCGCAACAAGTGAGGTTGTCTCCACCACCGAAAACTCAGCACCGGCTGCAACCGAGACAACGACAACAACCGAAGCACCTACCGGCGCCTCTTCGACAGCGGTCGAGACGACATCGACCGTGGTGGAGACGACAACCACCCCAACTCTGCAAGCAACCGCCACAGAAGAAGAGCTCGGGACAACATCATCGGTCGCAGAGACAAGCTCGACGATTGCTTCAACGACCTCGGCTGCACCTCAAACAACGTCAACTACTGCAACGACAGCGACGACCACGTCAACGATTGCAACAACAACCTCCACTGAGGCCACGACTACCACCGTCGCCGCATCAACAACCACGTCAAGCCCTGCCGTCGTCGTGACCACCCACTTGATTGATATCAGCGGATTCAGTTTCGCCCCATCGGCGCTCACCGTTGAAGTTGGCGACACCGTCACATGGACAAACTTGGACTCAGCAATCCACACCGTCACATTCAACGGCTCGCCGTCGCTCTCCTCTGGGGGGCTGCAAGAAGGTGACACCCACTCAGTGACCTTTGACAATGTTGGAACCTACGCCTATGGGTGCTCCCCGCATGCCTCCATGCAAGGAACAATCACCGTCACGAAATAGTCGACTGCTACCTTCAGTTAAATGAACTCGACTCATTGCTCGATAAGTCGTGAAGGTTCATCAGCCGCACGCCTAGGGTGAACGCAACATTGGAGGAACAGGTGACCACATACTTCTTTATGATCTCGACAGATCCAGATGTCGACCCACGCAAATGCGCAGTTGCGATTGCATGCGCTGCGGAAGCGGTGACAGGCGGGAACAGCGTTGAGGTGTTCTTTGCCTCGCATGCAGTCCAACTTTTGCAAGGACAATTCATCGACGGTCTTGATGAGCGGGTTGGTATGCCATCGGGAACCTGCCGAACAATGATGGAAACCCTCATCGAGGGGGCAAAGATCGCCTGTTCAACAGGCTCTCAAGCGGTTGTCGGAGTCACGCCCGACAACGCGGCCGAAGTGCTCATGGACGCAGACAGCTTGGTGTGGAGCGGTCCGCCAGGAGTGGTAGCAATGAGCGCAGCCGCCGACGTTGTGCTCTCGTTCTAACTCGTTACTGCCCACCAGTCGGGCTCTGATACGACCATGGGATATGGTCGAATAATGAGTTCTTTGATGACATTCACCCAACGCGAGCCGCTCACCGAACAAGAAGCACTCGACTACGTGCAATCGCTTGGCTATCACTCGCTTGCATTCGATGACTCGCATGAAGTCGATGAAGAGTTGCATTGGCACGAATTCGACTCGGTAGCAATCGTCATCTCTGGTTCAGGTTCATTTGCCGACGAGACAGGCGCAGTCACACAGGTTCAACCCGGATGCATGGTGACAGCAGAAGCCGGATGGCTTCACCGAACCCTCGCAGGTACGCAAACTCGAGTGGTGCTCGGATCAAACATGCCGTACGAAGAGTGGAGCCACCCAATCAACAAACCGCCAGTCTCGTAACTTGCTTGTTGCGAAGCGCTTTTGATGGGCGTGGTGTGCGAAACTGAACCATGAAATTTCGCGCTCGATCGCTAACCCTCGCTGTAACCCTCGCCCTCGGAGCGATTGCCTGTGGCGGAGATCCCGCCGCAGACGAGCCCGAAAAGATCGTCGAAGACGCTGAGCAAGAACGCTCCGAAGAGGTCGCAACCGAACCCGATGACGACGACAGCGCGCCCGCCGAAGACGCACGCGAAGACGACATTGCCAGCATTTCAAACGACAACGAACAAGCCAATTGGACAGTCCTCGTGTACGTCATGGGCGACAATGACCTCGAGCCCTTCGCGGTCGGTGACATCTTCGAAATGGCAGAAGCTGGATCAAACGAACACCTCAACATCGTCACTCTCATCGATCGGCATCCGGGATATGCAGATGACGAGGTAGGTCCACTCGGAAATTTCGAAGGCACCCAACTCATCCACGTTGGAAAAGAAGAAATACTCCAATCGGTTGATCTCGGAGAAGTGAACACCGGTTCCGCAGACGAACTCGCAGAATTTGTCGCTGGAGGAATTCAGCAATTCCCGGCAGACCGTTATGCGCTCATCATTTGGGATCACGGTGCTGGCTGGCCCGGCATGGGGCCTGACGAGACCGATGGCGAAGACATTCTCACCCTTCCCGAAATGGGTGAAGGGATCTCGAAAGGCCTTGAAGCCGCAGGAGTCGAGCGCCTTGACCTCATCGGATTTGACGCCTGCCTGATGGGGACGTTCGAGGTTGCCCACGCTATGCGTGACCTCGCCGATGTCATGGTTGCATCAGAAGAACTCGAACCAGGTCACGGTTGGGATTTCTCGTCACTCGAAATCCTCCGCAGTGGCGACGATGTCTCCGCAGCCGAACTTGCAACAACCATCGTCGACACCTATGAAGTGCACGCAAAAGACTATGGAACTGCGTTTGACATCACGTTGTCGGCAATCGACCTCACCGAACTTGACGAACTCGATGCCGCCTTGCAAGAACTTGGCGACGTCATGGAGTTCGCTGATGGTGCTGCACTCGCAGCACTTGGTGCGGCCCGGCAAGACTCACTGGCTTTCGGCGATAGCCCTGATCCGGCAAAGGCAAGCAACGCAATAGACCTCGGTGTGCTGATGACCGAGTTGTCGGCCAACAACATTTCGGTCAGCCCCGAGGCCGACGCGGTGCTCGGCGCACTCGACACAGTGGTCATTCATGAAATCAGCGGAATTGCCACCTCAAAAGCCACCGGCCTGAGCGTCTATTTCCCACCATCATCTGACTATTTCGACGGTGACTACTTCGATCTCGGTGAAGTGCCCGGCTGGTCAAAGGTTCTCAACTCGTACTTCAATGGAGGATCGAGACTCGCCTCCACAGACACCGCAACATTCGATGAAGAGATCGGCATCGAATATTTCTTTGACGATTCCGGCATCAATGTCTTTGGCACTGTCAACGAAGGGGCCTCTGACTCCATCGTCTCCGCCGAAATCCTCTACGGCGTAACCGACGAAAGTGATGGATCGATCATTTTCATCGGCGAAGAACCAGCCGACTACACCTCATTTGGCGACGGCACCGGCGAGGTTTATGGTTTCTATGACTTGACGGCACTCACACTGTCTGACGGCATCGACACCGACTACGCCTACCTCGACATGGAATTCGACGAAGAATCAGGATTCCTGTTCTTTGACGTGCCCCTTTGGTACGTGCCGCCAGAAGAATTCGAGACCGACGACCCGTACCACGACCTCGTCCTCGCATTGACGTTCGACGCAGAAGGCAACATCGTGAGCGAGGTGTACTACGAGTACACCGATGACGGAATGATCGGTGAACTTTCAGCTGACCCTGACGGCCTCATCTTCCCGATCGTGCTGAACGAGTACCCAGACGGCACCGCCGAATGGCTCACTCTCAGCGAAGTCGGGTTGTATGCAGATCTTCCAAGCTTGATTTACGATCTCGAACCGCTTGACTCAGGTCTCGAAATCTACGTCGAACTCGTGATCACCGACTACGCAGGAAACGTTTCTGCTCAAGGCGGATTCGTCACCCTTCCGTAGCCACTACAACAGCCGAGTTACGTCGCAAGTTCAGCGATCACACCGTAGTGATCGCTTGCAACGACACCGTCCACCGGCTCAATACCGAAACGCTCAGCGCTGACCGGATTGCCTTTCGGACGAGGACGCGGCCAACCCGACATGACGTAATCGAGGCGTCGCTCGGGCCACGCAGAATCAACAACATACGGATTGTTCGACGAGTACGTCGCGCCAACCCCGTCACCTTGTTGCGCCCACGCATCTGTTGCGACAAAACGGGCAACATATGCCGGCCCCAGACCGGTCAAGCGTCGAATCTCGTCGCTTTCAGGAACGGCATTGAGATCGCCAATCAAGATCGGCGGATATGAATCGTTGTCGTCACCCCGTTGGGCAACAATGAGCTCACAGATCTCGGTTAACTGACGCTGCCGAAGTGCGCTGTTGTCAAACCCATGCGAGAGATGAGTGCAGTAGATCATCAGGTCGCCGACAGGTGCGTCGATGTGTGCCCACAACACCGTCCGGTGAGGGGGCATGTCGCCAACATCGAGATACTGCCAGCCGTGGCTGATGATCGGCCATCGACTCGCGATGACGTTTGCAATTCCCCAGCGATCATGCTGTTCATCTGGTGAAACCGCAGTGTGGTAGCCCAACTCGCTGCGCAGACGTGTGACGTGGTCAGGGTCTTTTGTGCTCACCTCTTGCAACCCAACAATGTTGGCATCGAGGGCGGCAAGTGTTGAAAATATCGCTGGTTGACGCTCTTGCCAGTTGCCGTGCCGACACCACAGGTTCCACGTTGCAACGCGAATCATTTCGCCTCACTCATGCGGTCATTCCATCAAGTTCGCCGAGCAGAGCCGCAACATCGATGCGCCACTGCCCTT
>CALCBR010000085.1:0-24033 GCA_937897105.1 uncultured Acidimicrobiaceae bacterium
GACGATCAGCACCGAAGACTTCATGACGAACACCCTTGACGTGTGGACCCTGCCCACAGAAAGCGCGAAGCGCATCGGCCACCCTGCACCGTTTCCCGTCGAACTTCCCTCACGACTGATCGAGCTCTACACCTATCGGGGTGACGTGGTGCTCGACCCATTCATGGGTTCGGGGTCAACCCTTGTTGCCGCAAAACAGTTGGGTCGGCAATTCATTGGTGTAGATCTCGATGACGATTACGTCGCTCTTGCTCGTCAGCGTGTTGCAGATGAAGGTGACGAGGTTGACCTTGCTGTCGATGGCCGCTCAGGACGCGACATCGTTGACGATGTTGTTCGTGCAGCTGGCTTTGGTGAGATTATCGAGCGGCGAGTTGCAGGCACTGGCCTCAGCGTGATGTCGGCAACCTGCGATGGTGAACCCATTGTGGTTGAGCAGGGTGGGCCATTCAGTCGTGAACGCCCGGGACTGCTGAACGGTGAGGCATTGTGGCGGTTGCTTGGGCGGGCAGCCGTGATGTCCGGAGTTGGAGAACGAGTGATCGTGGTCACTTCGGCGCTTCCCACCCCGAGATCGGAAAGCGATCTTGCATTGCGAGCAGTTGGGCCTCGGGTGCTGTTCGATGTGATCGATATTCACGATGCCGCAGCGCGTGAGCGCCTCAATGCGTATGGCAACGGTCAGAACACCCCGGTGGAAGGGTTTTGGACCGCCGAACAGATCGCAACCTACTGACTCAGCAACGCGTGAGATCAACGTCGTCGGTCATCCCACTGAGTTGTTGAGCTTCGATGAGGTCACCACCTGCAATCGGATCGATTGCCCACGCACGTGCCGCCGACGCACGACTTCTTGACCAGATGACGCCAACGCCTTTGCCATCGACGACAATCACTGCGCCCGAGTCACCTCGAATGATGTCGCCCTCGAGTTCAAAACCAGGTCGAATGACGTCGTTGTCGAGATAGATGTCTTCGGTTGTGATCTCTACCGAGCGCCGGAGGGTGATCGGCAGTCGAATGACTTTTTCGTCACGAACCACTCCAATCGTGCCGGTGATGGGAAGTGACGATGACTGAAGAGAAAGTGCCGCGAGGGGCACCACCGACCGGTGGGGCTCGTTGACCTCGACGATGGCGAGGTCGTTAGTGGGGTCGAAGGCGACAATGGTGGCCGGGGCAACACCCAAGTACGTGCTGACGGTGATGTCAGAGGCTCCAGCCAAAGTGTGGGCGCTGGTCAATATGAGGGTTGGTGAAATGAAGGTGCCAATGCCTTGGCCAATCGTGTTGCGGCAGCCGGTCGCCGACACGACCGCAGTCGCTTCAATAAGAGAGCTTGCATCATCATCGTCCGGTAGGCGTGCGGCAACTCCGAGCAATGTGACCGCGGAGAGTAGGACAGCGCAGACCACGACAAGACGCATGAGGTGATGTCTGATGTTGGTTGCCATCACAAGTCTTTTGACATCCACACAGAGTCATCTTCAACGAAACCAAGGCGAGCGTAGAGCGACCGCGCACGGTCATTCGGGCGTTCAGTTTCGAGAAAGATGCGGCGAACACCGAGCTCGGCACAGCGGTCTTCAGCGGCGTTGATGAGCTGCCGTCCGATTCCTTCGCCCCGTTGCTGAACAAAGATTTCATCGAGGATGTAATCGGCGCCTCCGACCTCGAGTGACCAGCCGGTGGAAACGGCCGCGTATCCAATAGGTAGGTCATGTTCATCACATGCAATGAGAATGAAGCCGTTGGCGTCGCTGTCGAGAAGCCCGGCGAGCCCACTGCGAATCAAGGGTTCGTTCACTTCACGGTTATCGGCCGCGCAGTAGTCGATGCACAACGGAATGATGCGTTCAAGATCAGACGGGGTTGCTCGACGAATCGTGACGTTCACCACAAGATGAGATTAAGGGTCAATCGAACCGGCGACGAGCACGAAGAGATCGTCGCCAGTGTCGAGCGCACGAACGCTCGCTGGGCTTGCCCCGCCAATCGCTGCCGACAGGTCATCGACGTCGACGATGACAGGGCCGGTGTCGCTCGACAGCACAACCGCTGTTGCATCTGGTGCAAGCGCAAGAGCCCGCCGACCGGCAAGGGTGACCATTTCGAATTCTCCAACGAGCACACCAGACCGGTCAGATGATCGAACCCCGGTAACTAGACAACCGTCGTCACTGCGCGACATACCGGTAATCCCGGTGACCTCGTTGAGTTCCCGACCCGTGAGCAGGCTGACGAGACGGCTCACTCCATCAGCGTGTACGACGGCGCAGCGACTCAGCATCGTGAGTGGTTCCTCGGTCATCGAGGCATTCGCAGACCAGCGACCGCGGATGCCACCGGAAAGATCAACAACATAGGCGGTGTGATCGGAGCGCACCCAAAGACGACTTCCTCCACCAACGGTGGCGACGGTGTTCACTGTTTCGCCCTCAGGCAGTTCGAGTCCGCCAAGATCTTCGAGGTCGTTAGAGGTGCGAGTGACACGCATGATGCGCCCCTCTTTGGTCACGAACACAAATCGCTCGCCATCGGCGGTGATGGCACCACCCCGCACCGCTGGGGTGCTGATCGTTCTGATGCGATCTCCGTTGGGGTCAAATAGGCCGATTTCGGCCCGGTCACCGACGGTTTGGCTGGTCACCACCAACTGAGGATGGACGGCGAGTGCAAGGTCGGGTAGATACACGGGTGTCGTTGATGTCGGGGTGACAAGCACGGTTTGAAAGTTGACGGTATCGGCGATCGCGAACAGTGTTCCCGCGGAATCGTGACGGATGTCGGTTGGGAAGTACCGAGGATTCGGTTCGTCGGTGAACACTCCAAGGTCCATCACGACGGGTCGGAGTCCGGCGACATCGGTGACGATGGCGAGGTTGCCGCCACTGTCGTCACCGATCACGACACTGAGATCATTCGCTGTTGGCAACGCACTCACTCGATGCCCTCGTGGAATATCCAGCGTTGTCGGCAACAAATCGAACGGTTCAACAATCACTTGATTTGGGAGCACCACCGCCACTGCACCCCCGCCATCAAGCACGGCGGATACACGCGGTCCGTGGTTGGTTGTCGCCGCGACAGCGAGGTCGCTGTACCGAAGTGTGAGATCGCCGGTCACCCTGTCTGCGGTAACGATCGAGGTCCAACTCACTGGGTCAGGAACAACATCTCGTTCACGTTCGATCCACTGAACGCCCCCAACAACGATCGCACCGAGCATCGCAACCGCAATCACCGTTCCCAGCATTTTTCCGGCATTCGGGTTCTGCCGATGTTCCTCTCGGGTGTCGTCTTCTGAAGCTTGAAACACCGTTGGGTCATCGGGGCCAGCCGCATCAGCGTCGTCAACGGCATCGGTGGGGTGCGATGAAAAACGACGAAGCACCTCTTGAGCGTACGTGCCCCGTAGGGTGAACTCTTGTGACGTGGTGGGAAATGTTGTTGTTGGCCGGTGGCGGCGTGATCGCCGGCATCATCAACACCGTCGCCGGTGGGGGATCAATGTTGACGGTTCCGCTACTCGTGCTCGCAGGTGTTCCCGGTAACAGTGCGAACGGGTCGAATCGTCTCGGCATTCTCACCTCGACAGCATCGGCAACGGTGGCCTTTCGTCGTCTCGGGGTTGATGGGCTCTCCAAGGCGATTCCAGTACTGGCGCCAACGCTCGTTGGCTCACTGATCGGTTCGCTGACGATCAGTCGCCTTCCTGACCGGGCGTTCGAGATTGTGTTCGGTGTGTTGATGATTCCTCTCATCGTGCTCACCGTGCGTAAACCGACGGCGCGTGACGACGTTGAACCGTGGCCGACATGGTTGACCGTGGTCATCTTCGGGTTGATCGGTGCGTTCGGTGGCGCGTTTCAGGCCGGTATCGGTCTGGTGTTGCTCGCCGCTCTCACTCGAGCAGGGTTCGATCTTGTGACGGCGAACAGCGTGAAGATGGTGGTGTCGTTAACGGTGACCGTCATCGCCCTTCCAGTGTTTTTGTTGTCGGGAAATATCGTGTGGCTCCCAGCCATTGTTCTCGCCGCCGGGTTCTTTGTTGGCGGCTGGTGTGGGGCTCAGGTTGCGGTCAAAGGTGGCGAGAAATTGATCCGGATTGCGATGGTGATCGCTGCGATCGGGTTGTCGGGGCGCCTCATTGGGCTCTACTGAGTTCGGTACATTTCAGTGATGGACTTCATCTGCCCCCGATGTGAAATGTCGGTGACGTCAGAGTTTTATGGGCCGTGCGAATCGTGTCGAGCTGCGCTTCGCGCAAAGTATGTGGCCGTGCGCACCGATGTCGATGTCGCCGAGTATGAGCCGAAGATGAATGTCACCCCGAACGCCGTTGCGTTGAAAGACGATTGAGTCCTCAGACCGCTCTTTCGTTCTCGCCGATAGTCTTTTCCAGAGCCAGGGGACGTAGCTCAGTTGGCTAGAGCACCTGCTTTGCAAGCAGGGGGTCGTGGGTTCGATTCCCATCGTCTCCACTGGATGGTTTCCCATTCATGGAAAGATTTGCGTGATGGCCTCAAGTGAGCGCTCCGCAACGAGTTCAGTGCAGCGACGTTGGTTGCTGTGTGCCATTCCCCTGACGACGGTGCTCGTCGCAACGATGGCTCGGCCCGGCATCTCCATTGACTGGTTTTTTGATGAGGCATGGCGAGCCGACATGGTTCGATCATCGTTTGGATTTGAGCGATATTTTGCGCACAACACCCCGACGTCACCGGGATGGGTGTTTTTTCATCAGGTCTTATTTGAAGTCTTGCCGCCAACTCGGCAACTCCTTCGGGTAGTGGCAGTGCTTCCCGCAATTGCGGCGTGGGTGCTGATCGGCGATGTCATTCGAACGCGATTGAGTGAGCGCCTTGGAGAGCATGGCGCCGCGGTGGTAGCGCTCCTCACCATTGCCTTCGTGTTGGTGCAACCTGGTGACGCCCATTTGGTGAGTTATTTCAATAACTATTCGTGGGAGACGATGTTCACCGCGCTGATTCTGTGGTCGGCATGTCATCGCAAGATCGAGGTTGCGACGAAAACATTGGCTGGTCTTGCCATTGTTGGTCCGTGGTTCGTGCAAGCGCCGATGATGCTGCTCGTTGCGGTCGTACCGTTCGTGTGGCGCCGCAGCGATCGTGACGGACGACGTTCGCTCACCGTCGGTGGAGTGTGCGGTGTTGTTTCGTTGGCGGTGACGTATCTCGTCTTTTTGCGACCGGTAGCGAACCGAGAAATTCCAGGTTTGGCCTCGATTACCGGTTACTGGGAGGGTGAGACGTTTCAAGCGGCAGGCGTCATGGGCGCAGGTAAGTTAGTGCTGCGAACGATGATGTTCGCTGTTCTTCCCCAACAGTTGGAATGGACGGTCATCGGCTGGCTCATCATTGTCGCTGGCGGTGTCACCGGTGTCGTTGTGATGTGGAGTGCGTACCGCATGTGGGTGCTTGCGATTCCGTTGACTCAACTGCAAATCCTCGTGGCGTCGATCATCGTCGGATGGCCGATCTCGTTTACCCGGGTGAATCACGCGGTGGGCTTGCTCGTCACGGTGCTCGTAGCGTTAGGGATCTCAGTGGTGGTGTGGTGGATCGCGGCCCGGGTACCGAAGGTCTCGACCGGAGCGGTGCTTGTGCTCGCCGTTGCCTTTCTCGCACTGGTGTGGCCATCGCAACTTCGAGGAGCTGCGGGAGGCACCGGTGTGTTTGCCAGGGGGCTCTCCGATGATATGGATCGTTTAGCGCCGATGCTGTCAGAGGGCGATGTCGTGCTCGGCTATCACTCGATGTCGTCGTGGTATCTGCACGATCGCCTCGTCACGGCTGCAGATACTCCGATTGTGCTGATCGACGAACTCGAACACGGTGTTGTTCTTCAGCGCGAACCCGAGAGGCTGATCGATGAATTTGGTCGAGAAGCAGGCTCGGTGTGGTGCGTACTCCCATGGGAGCTCGGTGACCTGCTCAATGAGCGGTGTCAACTCTCAAATGACTGGACTCTTCAACGGGTCGAGGTCATGGATCGCGCAGAAGTACGGCGATGGGTTCGGGCGGAAACGCCTGGTTGAGTCAGCCGAGGAGATCTTTGGCGACATCGATCCAGAAGTTCGTTGACAACTCGAGACTTTCGACATCGACTCGTTCGTCGTTTCCATGGAATCGTGTGCTGAAGTCCCCGGGTGACACCGACGGGCTGAACAAACCTGCGCCATAGGCGATCGACCCCATGTTGCGGTACACCCGGGCGTCGGTGAATCCGACGACGAGTTGTGGCGTAATTGACATGCCAGGGAATGGTTTTCCGACCGCACGTTGAATCGAATCCCAGAGCGGGGTGTCGGTGGGAGACAGGCTCGCTGGGTCATTCATGATGATCTCGACGTCGACGGCGTCATAGAGATCTCCGAGAGCGGCCTGAAGGTGTGCATCGACTTCGTCGGTGTGGTCGCCGGGCATCGTGCGAACATCGATGTTGAGGTCGATGGAATCAGGGATGACGTTCGTCTTCATTATGTGGTCGGCGGCAACGACGTTTGGGCTCATCGTGGTGTGACAACAACTCCACAGATGAGCGGCGGCGCCACGATGCGGAAACGACTCGAGATAGTCATCAATTTTGTTGGGGTCCAACATGATCGCTTTGGTCTCATCATCGATATCCATGTTGGCGACTTGGGTTCCCCAGTGTTCATGAAAACGTGCTGGTGGGCGATAGTCAGCAATGCGTTGCACGACCGCTGCTGCTCGAACGAGAGCGTTATCGCTTCTAAATGGAGTCGATCCGTGACCTGGCGTGCCGTGCACGCGCACGCGTCGCCACGCAACCCCTTTTTCTCCAACGTTCATTGAGACCGAAGGTGAGTGAGAGGGCCCGCCGTGAAGCCCTCCATTTTCGGTGAGCACGTAGTCGGCACGGATGGCATCGGGGTAATTGTCAGCCATCCATTGGGCGCCGTATGCCGACCCTGACTCTTCGTCAGCAACGCCGAAGTAGATGAGGTCTCCCTTTGGACGGAAACCAGAGGTTGCGAGATGCCGAAACGCAACTGCCATCGACGAGGTGAGGTTCAACATGTCAACTGCGCCCCGGCCCCACACCTCACCGTCAACGAGTTCGCCACCAAACGGGTCACGACTCCAACCATCGGGGTTCACCGGCACCACATCGGTATGCCCCATCAGGCAGAGACTCGGAGCATCTGGGTCGCTGCCTTCGATGCGGGCAACCATCGAGCGCCGGCCAGGGGCTGCGTCGTAGACCTCGACATCGAGACCCGCCCCTTCGATGAAATTTACCAACGTGTCAGCGTTACGTTCTTCTTGCCCTGATTCCGCAGTGCCATCGTTGACGCACTGGTTACGAATCATCGTTTGCAATAACTCAACGGTCTCGTTCGTTAACTGTTCCATGTCGTCCCCCACCGCAGACGGTAATAGACCGGTGCCGCCTCGTCGGCTCTGGCGCAATGCATGTGATACTGGAGACGTGGACTTCCGGCCAAATGATGACCATGCCGCAATCATTGAAGGCGTTGATCGCGTCTGCTCAGACTTCGATGACGAGTACTGGACAACGTGCGATACCGAACACACATTCCCGTGGGAGTTCTACGAGGCGATGGCCGCCGGCGGATGGGTTGGCATCTGCATTCCTGAAGAGTTCGGAGGCGGGGGCTGTGGCATCACCGAGGGAGCGCTCGTTCTCAACCGGGTTGCTGCATCCGGAGCTGGAATGAACGGCTCGACCGCCCTTCACCTCACCATGTTCGGGCTCAACCCTGTCGTGAAGTTCGGCAATGATGAGTTGAAGTCGACCTACCTGCCTCGAGCCGCCACCGGAGACCTTCATGTTGCGTTCGGTGTTACCGAGCCTGATGCGGGCACCGACACCAGCCGAATCTCTACCCGGGCGAGCGATGATGGCATGGGCGGATTCGTGGTCTCTGGCCGAAAGATCTGGACGTCGAAAGCGCTCGAAAGCGAAGTGGTGCTGTTGCTCGCTCGCACCGACGATGTGCCCGAGGGAGCGGCGGGGTCGGCGCGTTTTGGCGGGCTCAGTTTGTTCCTCGCGGAACTCGATCCGAAGTACGTCGACATTCGACCAATTCCTAAGTTGGGTCGAAATGCGGTCGCCTCATGTGAGGTGGCCTATGACGAACTTCCAGTTGAGGGTTGGCGCCTCGTCGGGGAACGCGGCCGTGGCTTCCAGCACATTCTTCATGGGCTTAACCCCGAGCGAATTTTGCTCGCAGCCATGTCATGCGGCATCGGTGAGGTCGCATTGCAGCGGGCGGTGAACTACGCCGGCGAGCGAGTCGTGTTTGATCGCCCGATCGGAGCGAACCAGGCGATCTCTCACCCTCTCGCAGATGCTCACATTCATTTGCGGTCGGCCTATCTCACGATGATGGAGGCCGCTTGGCGATATGACAACGGTCTCGAATGTGGTGAGCACGCAAACTCAGCGAAATACCTTGCGGCTGATGCGGCGTTCACAGCTGCTGACCGGGCGGTGCAAACCCATGGTGGTCTTGGATACGCAACCGAATATCAGGTGGAGCGTTTTTGGCGGGAGGCACGACTGCAACGCCTGGCGCCGGTGAGCCAAGAAATGTCACTGAACTTCATCGCCCAGACCGTGCTTGGGCTTCCGCGAAGCTACTGACTCCGCTAAGGGAAAATGACGGTGCGGTCTCCGATGAGGAGCACCCGGTCTTCGGCCCACATCCTCACCGCTCGGGCGAGTACGAGACGCTCGGTGTCCTGACCGAGTTCAACGATGTCAGCAGCCGTGTGGCTGTGGTTGACGCGGGCGACGTCTTGTTCGATGATTGGCCCTTCATCGAGTTGAGCGGTGACGAAGTGCGCAGTGGCGCCAACCAATTTCACGCCGCGAGCGTGGGCTTGGTGGTAGGGCTTGGCGCCTTTGAAACCAGGTAGCAGCGAGTGATGAATGTTGATTGCTCGTCCGTCAAGACGCTGGCATAGGTCGTCGGAAAGAATCTGCATGTAGCGCGCGAGGACGACGAGGTCGACGTTGTGCTCGTCGACGATCGACATGATCGCTGATTCCTGCTCGGCTTTTGTGTCAGCGGTGACCGGCAGGTGGTGAAATGGAATGCCGTATCGCTCAGCGGTTTCAGCAACATCGGGATGGTTGGAGACAACGGCTGGAATATCGACGTGGAGAAGCCCGTTGCGCCACCGATACAGCAGGTCAACGAGGCAGTGATCGAACTTTGACACCATGATGAGCACGCGTGGCCGTTCACTTGCTTGGCGTACCCGCAGTTTCACTGGGTTTGCGTGACCGGCATCTGAGAGTCGCTGGCGAACAGCATCTGCAACGGTCGCCGAGTCGTCGGTTGGTGTTTCAACGACTGTCCGTAGACAAAATAACTGTGATCCAGGATCACCAAATTGGGCGTTCTCGGTGATGTTGCCGTCGACATCGAGAAGCCCGGCCGACACGGCATGGGCAATGCCTGGCTCGTCGGGGGTGATGAGCGTGAGGATGTGGCTGGTCGACATGGCCTCTTGAGTCTGCGCCGTCATGACCGCAATCACAAACGTGAGGGCGAGTAACGGCGGTGGTCGTGCGGGAATTCGCCACGTCGCCTATCGTTCGTGCTGTGAATCGTGTCGGGTACATGTTGTGCGCTGCAGGTGTCGTCATGCTGGCTGCTTGTGGCGGAGACGACGCCGACGTTGCCCCGACTACGTCGGCTGTTGTTGTCACGACGATGCCTCCGGTGAACGAAACCACGACGACGGTGTCGTCAACTGAGATCAGCGAGGCGGTCTTTGCCGCGATGAGCGATGGCTCCGCCGAGGCATTGGCAAGCGTTACTGCAGTCGTGACACCGGGTTCCCCGGCTGACATTGCAGTGCGTCACCAGCTCACGGTTGCCGAGTTGGCGGCGATCGCAGAAGACGAGATCGCTGCGATGCCGACGACAACCTCAACGACGACGTCGACAACGGTTGAAGTTGGAAGTACGACGTCGAGCGTGGCAGCACCTGAAAGCACAAGCACGGTGGTGGAGGGATGTGAGTCGACGAACACCTGCACGGTGTATGACACCCCGGTCTTTGACGATGAGGGTGGGTTGAGATCGTTTTCGGTGAACGGCGTCCCGCTTGAGCAAGTGGTGATCGGGCCCGGACCGCTCTCTGTCGTTGAAACGGTGCAAGCCCGAGTGGTATCGGCGTACCGGGCACCATCGGGTGTCACTGCGGTGTTGGTTTCGGTCACTGCGGCCGACGAGGCGCTGACGATCTTCGGTTTCGCAGCGATCCACCGACCACTGACTTCTGCTGATCTGGAACCGGTGGAGACGCTCGGGTCGTGGGGTGCCGATCAGATCGCCGCCGGGCAATCAGGCGAGATACTCCTCGTGTTTCCTGACACCCCGCTCGACGGCGACGTCGTGCTCACGGTCGTGACCTCATCAAGTATCGATCTCGAACTTGAGCTTGCGCTCATCACGCCCTAGGGCGCCGTCACGACACGCAGCGATTACCCCATCGAGGGCACAGCGACCGGAGTGTCGGGTTGATCGATGACCTCAAGAGGTGTTGTGCGAATCGACACGCTCACCGTTCCTGGCAGAGCCTCTCCGAGCACACTCCGAAGCGTGTCAAGGCCGAGTGGCTGGCCCGCAGCAGCAAGATCGACGAGCACACTCCACCCGTTCGATGACGAACCGTTCACCGCGGTGGAGAGAACCCGAACGTTGCTTCGCCGACCGACCCAGGCGTTGACGAGACGATCAACGCGATCGGCTGGCGGCTCGTCGGCGAGGGTGGGGTCGAACGACTGGATCCACCGAATGTCAAGCGTGACCGTCGCACCGATTGCGTCGGCAACGTTATTCGCAAGTTCGGGTGAACTCGGAGGAGCGGCCGGGCCGCTCACGACAACATCGACCTGCCCTTCTGAGACGGTGACCTCGAGCAATTCCAGCACGATGCCCTCATTGGCAATACCGGCAAGCCAGTCGTTGAGCACGGCTGTTGCCACTTCGGTGGGGTCGGCAGCAGGTGGCGTTCCAGCCGAAGCAGAACCTTGTGCCCGAGCATCCCAGCGCACCGTCACTTCGGCGTCAGCACCCAGCACAGGAACGAGGCGTGTCGCAAGTGCGTAAGCCTCTGGTGGTTCGTCGAGACCGGTGAGTTCGACGGTGACAGCAGTACCGATGACGTCGAGGGTGGTGACCTCGAGATCTTTGTTGCCGAGCCACAATTCGACTTCGGTGAGAATGTCACTTTGTTGACGTGATGACTCCGCAGCATTGAGTGAACGTGATGTGAGCGGAATTGCGATGGCAACCGTTGCAATAAAGATGCCGATGACGACGGCGGCCATTCGAGAATCTCTGAAGAAGAAGCGGGCGGTCGGAATGACGCCGGTGATGAGAAGGGTTGCGAGAGCGCTGAACGCAATGGCGAACAGGTTCGTTGCATACAGCAGGGCTGACCCTTCAGCGAGCACACCCTCACGGGCACCGATGAGAATTCCTGTTGCGGCGAGCGGTGGAACGAGGGCAACCGCAACGGCAACGCCAGGAAGGGTCGCAGAGACGTCTTCGTGAGCGACCGCATACGCACCAGCTGCGCCAGCCGCGATAGCGACAACGAGGTCACGTATGTCGGGGCTGGTGCGCCCGAGAATCTCGCTACCGAGTTCAAGGCTCGGCAACAGGCGAGACAGCACGATCGAATACACGAGCGACCACAGCGAGCCAATGCCAACAACAACCGCGGCTTGAATCGCTCGACGACCGAGTCCGAGACCGACCGCGGCCGAGAAACTCATGATCGGTGTCATGAGGGGCGCAATGAGCATTGCGCCGATGACGACCGCAACCGAGTTGGCTGCTAACCCCATGACGGCGATGGTCACGGAAAGGGTGAGCATCAGGAAAAACCTGATGAGCCATTTTCGGTCTTGGTCGGGAATGAGCCGTTTGAGTACTTCGATGCGCTCGTCTCGATCGAAGCGCTCATCGTCAGCGAAGAGTCGCGAAAACTCGACGAGCGAGCGGTTGCGGCGACCTTCGTTCACGATGAGATGTTACGACGACTCGATGGGTGAGATGTTTCAACGCCCCATTGCGTAGAACTCTGCGTTCGGTGAAATTCCGGCAAAGTTCGCAAGGCGGTTTGAGAGAGCGAAGAAGGCGGTGATTGCGCCGATGTCCCAGATCTCGTCATCGGTGAAACCTTTGGCACGCATGTCGTCGATCTCGGCATCGGTGACGGTTGCTGAATCGGTCGCAACATGGAGTGCGAAGTTGACGATGTCACGTTCCCGCTGGCTGAGCGTCGCCTTGGCGGGGTTGATCGCAACTTGGTCGGCAATGAGCGGGTTCTTTGAGCGAATCCGCAGGATCGCTCCGTGGGCAATGACGCAGTACATGCATTCATTGACGGCAGACGTGGCGACGACGATGAGTTCACGTTCGGCTTTTGAGAGGCCTTCCGATTTGTCCATCAAGGTGTCATGAAGTGCGAAGAAGGCTCGAAATTCTTCTGGTCGGGCGGCGAGAGCAACGAAGACGTTGGGAACAAACCCCGACTTTTCTGACACTGATTCGATGAGTTCCCGAATGTCGTCAGGCATCTCATCGAGGGTTGGTACGTGGAACCGGCTGATGTCGCTATCGCTCATCATACGATGTTCGCAGATTTCGGTCACGAAGTTGAAGGGCGACCAACAATTGCGAATGCCGCTGCGGCTGCGTTGCCAACGTTGAGCGAATCGACGTCGTCGTGAAGAGGTATGCGTACTTGTCGTTCAGCGATCTTCATCGTGGCATCGAGAAGGCCGGGACCTTCAGCGCCGAGCATGAGTGCAAGTCGAGGTGGCACGTCGAGTTGCCAAATGTCGTCGGCGCTGTGGTGAGGTGTGAGGGCCCACGTTGTCCAACCTGTGAGAAGGTTATTGAGGTCGTCGGCCGAGGTAAATCGCATCGTTGGTACGTGGAGCACTTCACCCATTGACACTCGCACGCTTCTCCGTGTGTATGGGTCGATGCAGCGCTCGTCGAGTACGAGAGCTTGCACGCCGAGAGCGTGTGCGCTGCGGGCGATCGCACCAAGGTTCTCCGGGTCGTTGAGCCCTTCGAGCACTGCGATCTTGCTGAGGCCCGCCAAGACGTCGTTGCGCTGTGAGCCCGTCGGTATTGGTTTGCGGTTGGCGGCTGCGATGACTCCTCGGTGAAGATCAAAGCCGGTGACTGCAATCATCGTGTCGCGGTCGCAGGTGAAGAGCGGAACGTTGACATCGTGGGCTTCGTAGAGCTCTTGCAGACGTGGTGCCTTCTCGTGAAGCACCAGTGCAGATCGAATCTGATGGCCGCTCGTGAAGAGACGCTCAATGGCAACCGGACCTTCACAAATGAAGAACTGGTCTCCCTCAAGTTTTCGGCGACCTGGAATATCGGTGAGGTTGCGGTAATCGTGCAGACGTGGGTCGTCGGCTGTCGTCACCGCTTGTGGGGTGATGGTGTTCACTTCGCAATCGGAATGGCGTAGGTGCCCTGAGCGGTCGCAGTGATGCGGTCAGGGTCGTCATCCATCCAGACTTGAACGGTGCCAACGATCGACCGTCGGGTCATGATGTCAACATCAGCTCGTGCCCAGACGACCTTGCCGATGGCGGGGCGCAGGAATCTGATGGAAAGTTCGCTGGTGAGAGCCATCTGCTCGATTCGACCGAGTGCCGTGAAGCAGGCGTACCACAGCACAGCATCAGCAGCACCAAATTGTGTCGGCCCTGACACGTATCCACCGGGTCGAATGTGTGCGTCGTCGACCTCGAGGCGGCTGACCGCATAGTTGTCGCCAATTTCGTGACAGACGTGGCTCGAGCCTGGAAATGATGATTGGACAGCAGCGTTGATCGTGCCGACGGTGAGGGCAACTGGCTCGGTGGTCATTCCTTCAACCTAGATCGCGCCACACTGGAGATTATGGCTCGGCTCGACGCACACCGGATCGCCGCATGGCGAGGTCTGCAAGCGCGTGTCGCCGAAGTTGAACGAACTATCGATGCTGCACTGAGAGATGAGTGGGATATCCCGCTGAATTGGTTTGATGTGCTCGCTGGTTTACAGCGCCTTGGAGGCTTGGCGCGTCCAACCGCAATTGCCGAAGAGGTTGGTCTTCCGTTGTCGAGTCTCACCCGACGACTTGACCGGCTAGAAGAAGACGGCTGGGTGACACGTCAACGGGTGACGCTTGATGGTGACCATCGAGCAATGCAGGTCGAGTTAACCACGCGCGGCCGAACCCTGTGGCGGGCAATGAACGTGACCTATCGGCGCGCCGTGCAGTCAGCGTTCGCTGAGCGCATGGATGACGACCTCATCGAGGCCATCCACACTGCAATAGAAATGATGACGCCGATTCCGGTTGTTGAAGAAGACCCGTTCGACGACTACGTCTAGGCGTCGACGTACATCGACTCGATTTCGTCGGCGTACTTCGCGTGAACGCCGCGGCGCTTCAACTTTGACGTCGGTGTCAGCAGGTCGGAGTCAGGCATCCACTCTTCGCCAAGCAGCACAAACTTCTTGATTTGCTCCACCTGAGCGAACTTCGTGTTGGCCTCATCAACTCCGGCTTGCACCGCAGCGAGCACGTCGGGGTCGGTCGCAAGATCTTCAAGACTCATGCCCTCTTTGCCATTTGCAGCAGCCCACACGGGTGCGGCTTCTGGGTCGAGCACGAGCAATGCCGACACGAACTTACGGTTGTCACCGATTGCGCACGCTTGGCCAACAACCGGAATCATCTTGAGCGCAGCCTCAAGGTTTGCTGGGCTGATGTTCTTGCCACCCGAGGTGATGATGAGCTCTTTCTTACGATCGACGATCTTCAGATAGCCCTCGTCGTCGAGAGTTCCGATGTCACCGGTGTGGAACCAGCCGTCGTCATCGAGCACTTCAGCGGTCTTATCTGGGGCCTTGAGATACCCCTGGAAGATGTTGCCGCCACGGGTCAGCACTTCGCCTTCGTCGCTGAGTTTGATTTCCATGCCAGGGCAGATCTGTCCGACGAAGCCGGGCTTATTCGCTTTCGGGCTGAAGGTGAGAGGGCCGGTCGTCTCTGAGAGGCCGTAGATCTCGGTGAGGTTGACGCCGATGGCGTTAAACCACTCGATGATCTCTGTAGGAATTGGTGCTGCGCCGGTGATCGCAATCTTCAACTCATCCATGCCGACGAGGGCACGCACTTGTGAGAACGCGACCGCGTCGAGGAATTCCCAAGTGTCACGTTGCTCTTGGGTGATCGTTCCAGCGCGCTCAGCCGCCTTGATTTCAAGGGCAGCGGCGACACCATCGTTGAAGGCTTTCTGGCGCTCGGGGTCGGCAGCGAGAGCTGCGTTGACGCCGGCGTAGACCTTTTCGAACACTCGTGGAACACCGAACAACAGCGACGGATGCACTTCGCCGAGATATGCCGGTAAGAGGCTTGGGTCGGGACAAGTTGATACTTCACCACCGGTGACGAGTGCCTGATAGTGGCCGGTGACGCGTTCAGCGATGTGGGCCATCGGCAGATATGAGATGACACGCCAATTTTCAATGTCATCTTCATCGAGCGCTTCCACGACGACCGCAACGGCGTACATGATGTTGTACTGGGTGATCATCACACCTTTGGGCGGTCCGGTGGTTCCCGAGGTGTAGATGAGGGTGGCGAGATCGTCAGGGCTGGTGACCGCACCAAGGGTGTCAAGGTCAGCTTCACCGTTCGCAAGAAGGTCGTCAACGAGGCGAACACCTTGAGGCAGACCACCAACAGGTTCTTCGATAACGAAGATGTGCTCAACGAGTGGCAACTGGTCACGCACTTCGAGCACTCGATCTAAGAAGCCGCTGTCTTCAACAATGATGACGCGTGCTTCAGCATGTTCGGCGAGGTACTGCAGCTCTTCAGGAGATGACGAGTTGTAAATCGACACTGGCGTTGCGCGAACGAATTGGGCACCGAGGTCAAGCCAGTGGAAGTCAGGGCGGTTACGCATCATCAACATGACGCGCTCACCGGGCTCAACGTCGAGAGCTTGCAAGCCGGCGGCGGTGCGGGCAGTCAACGACCGCACATCGGCGTAGGTGTAGTTCTGCCAGGTCGTGTCGCCTGACCCGGGTGCTGATGTCATCGAGCGGAACAGCACCTTGTCTGCTCGGTTCGCAGCGTGTTCCAAAAACTTTTGGGGGACGGTGGTGTCTTTCGCGACGGCGTGCATCTCTTCGATGGTCATTCGTTGTGTTCCCATCGCAAGAGTCTGGCATCTCCGCATTGCGGATTCCACCAAGCATTCCGAATTTCATGGGTTGCAGTCCGACTCTTCGTGACGTCGCTGGCTGCACCATGATGTGCCGATGACAACTGCAGTGATCGTTGATGCCATTCGTACCCCTCTTGGGCGACGGAATGGCAAGTTGAAAGATTGGCATCCGGTTGATTTGGCGGCCGAGACATTGAAGGCATTACAAGATCGCAATGACCTTGATCCTTCTGTTGTCGACGACGTGGTCATGGGCTGCGTGATGCAGGTCGGCGAGCAGGCGGCGAACGTTGCACGAAACGCCGTGCTTGCAGCTGGTTGGCCGGAGTCGGTTCCGGGTACCACGATCGATCGGCAGTGCGGGTCAAGCCAGCAGGCAGCACACTTCGCTGCCCAAGGTGTGATCGCTGGAGCATATGACGTGGTCGTTGCCGCCGGCGTTGAAGTGATGTCTCGTGTGCCGATGGGTGCCTCAATGATCGATGGCAAGTACGGGTTTCCGTTTGGGCCGAAGGTCGGTGCTCGTTACGCAGACCAGGGTGGCCTTGTTCCGCAGGGCATTTCTGCTGAGCTCATTGCAGACCAGTGGGACCTGAGTCGTGAAGATCTCGACCGCTACGGGGTGCGTAGCCAAGAGTTCGCTCGTCGGGCCACCGATGAAGGTCGTTTCGAACGTGAGATTTTGCCGGTGCTCGGTGCTGATGGCGAGATGATGTCGGTCGATGAGGGTTTGCGTGACACGACGATGGAGTCGTTGGGAAACCTCAAGCCGTCGTTCCGTGCTGAAGAAGATGGCGGTCGAGTAACGGCTGGTAACTCGAGTCAGATCACCGATGGTGCATCGGCGTTGCTCATCATGAGTGAAGAAAAAGCGTCGGCGCTGGGGTTGACCCCTCGGGCACGTTTTGTCAACTTCTCGCTTGCGGGGGCTGACCCTCGCCTCATGTTGACAGCACCGATTCCCGCAACGGCGAAGGTGTTGGAGCGTGCCGGCATGTCGATCGATGACATCGACCTTGTCGAGATCAACGAGGCGTTCGCTTCGGTTGTGCTTGCCTGGGAAAAAGAATTTCACCCCGATATGGACAGGGTGAATCAGAATGGTGGCGCGATTGCGTTGGGTCATCCGCTTGGCTGCTCGGGTGCGCGTTTGATGACGACGTTGCTGAACGAACTTGAGCGCACCGGTGGCCGTTACGGCTTGCAGACGATGTGCGAGGGTGGCGGCATGGCGAACGCCACGATCATCGAGCGTCTCGGCTGATCTGTCTTGTTGACGTTCTCCCCTTGAGGTAATGGGGATTATCCCCAGTTCCTGTGGATAACTCTGGTCGTCGAGGTCTAGCATTATTGCTGTGACCTTGGGATCGGTGATCTGGTTCGCCTTTGGCGTGGTACTCATGTATGCCTTGTGGCGTGTCGGCATCACCATGTTGCGCGCAGTCACGATGGCAACTCCTGAGCCTCCTCCACCCGGCGAGATGCGAAAAGTGAACATGAGGTTCCGCTGCGATGTCTGCGGAGTGGAACTGAAGCTAACAATGGCACCAGATGAAGATCCGCCTCCTCCAAAGCACTGTTTGGAAGACATGATCATCGTTGCCCCCACCTTTGAGTGACAGCCCTGTAAGTTTTCCCATCCACCTGTGGATAACTACGCAAACGGCTGAATTACATGGGATGTCGATCTGTGGAAAGACGTAGTGGCATTCAGCGATAATGGGCGACGATGAGCGTCGCTAACGCCATTTTGTGGCGGTGTAGAGACCGCCGAGAATCGACCCAAGGCCGATGAGCAGCAACCAGTTGTTGCCGGCGAACGCCAAGTTGCGCAACATGATGACGATGACGCCAACGATGAGCAGCACCAGCATGAGCACCGGCACCCACGGTTGGCCGACCTTTTCTTCTTGAGGCACAGGTGGCGTGTAACGAGAACTGGCGGCCGGGCCGCGATTGGACGTCTGATCTGCCGATGGAGATGGGGTTACACGACCGCCGGTCTTTCGCTTCGGAGGAGCCACGGTTGACCAGTCTAGGCATGTTCGACAGGGATGCCGAACAGGAATGGTGGTGTTCGTCGATCTTTACGGCAGGCTGTTGAGGTGCCCCGCGTTCTCGTCATCGACTCGTATGACTCTTTCGTCTACAACTTGGTGCAGTACCTCGGTGAATTAGGAGCTGATCCAATCATTCATCGAAATGACGCGATCACCGTCGATGAGGCGGTTGCGATTGGCGCCGATGGAGTGTTGCTGTCACCTGGGCCTGGTCGACCTGAAGATGCCGGCATTTTGTGCGAGGCGGTGCCGGCTTTCGCTGCACACGGCACGCCGGTGTTTGGGGTCTGTCTTGGGCACCAGGCAATCGGCCATGTGTATGGCGCCGAGGTTGTACGTGCACCTGAACTCATGCACGGCAAAACATCGGACATTTCTCACGACGGGCAAGGAGTGTTCGCAGGTTTACCGACGCCATTGACAGCAACCCGTTATCACTCGCTGGTGCTCAATGAAGATTCAGTGCCAGAGAGTCTTGAGGTCACCGCTCGCACTGCCGACGGGATGATCATGGGAGTTCGCCACCGTGAATTTGATGTTGAGGGTGTGCAGTTTCACCCCGAGTCAATCCTCACCGGAGCAGGTCATGACCTGCTGCAGAATTTCTTGAACCGTCTCTAACCGAGAACTCGATTGTCAGGCGACAGTGGTGGTCGTCGACGTTGACGTCGTTGACGTGGTGCTCGTCGTCGATGTCGTTGAGGTGGTGGTCGTGGGCGGCACCGTCGTGGTCGTTGTTGTCGACGTGGTGGTGGTCGGCTCGGGAGCGATACCTACGACGATGATCACTTCTGCTCCACGGTCAACTTCTGTTCCGGCTCGAATACTTTGCTCGGTGACCCGTCCGTCATTCGGGTCTTCTGGAGTTTCAAGTTCAACGTATTCGACGATGTACGTGAGTTCATGATCTTCGCTCGCCAGAAGGGTGGTTGCTTCGTTTTCGAGCAAGCCAACAAGAACTGGAACGTTTGTCTTGCCGGGCCCGCTCGACACAAACAGGGTGATCTCCGACCCTCTGCGAACCATGGTGTTCGGTGCGGGGTCAGTCCGAATGACAGTGCCTTCGGGAACCACCGGGTCAACGATACGTTCGATCGTGACAGAGAGCCCGGTGGTGTTGGTCAAAAAGTCGAGAGCGGCTTCTTCGCTCTGGTTGAGCACGATGGCGGGAACTGAGACTTCGTCGGGGCCACCTGAGACATAGATGGTGACTCCTTCATCTTGACGAATGCGACTTCCTGCCGGTGGGTCGGTTCGAATGACCAGCCCCACTGCGACATCGCTGACTTCGGTGGTTTCGTTGGTTGAGAATCCGCGTGACACCAATTGTCGTCGTGCCTCGTCGAGCGTGAAACCTGCGACGTTGGGTACCGATTGCAGTGCTTCGGTCGGGTTGTAATACAGCAAGATGGTGGTGCCTTCGACGACGACGGTTCCGGCTGCGGGGTCGGTGCGGAAGACGAATTCTTCAGCGACACCTTGGGTTTCTTCGGCAATGGCGCGGTATTCAAGGCCGAGTTCATCGAGGGCTGCAGTCACTGATGAGAGTCGTTGGCCGGTGAGGTCGTCAAGCACTCGGGTGGTTGCAGTCGCCTCGCTCGATGAGAGACGTCCGTAAAGCACGACGCCACCGATGACGAGGGCAACGAGCGCAATAAATGCTGCGAGGGCATACCAGCCGGTGCGTGGCGGGATGTCTTCGTAATAGGTGGCGTCCGCCGATGACCCTGGGGGGTATTTCGACATGTCATCGGGACTGTTGTGTTCTGAAGCGATCGTCGGGTTGCCAGGAATTGACGGCCCAGACATCGAGCGTTCTGTTGCCGGAGTCACCGTTGTTTCAGCATCAGAACTTGTGCCGGTGCCTGGGGCGGAGGTGCCGTTGTAGTCGTCGATGGTGATGCGGTTTGACGTGGTGCGAGCATTCGGGTCGACCGCCTCTTCACCGGTGCGGCGCATCGCAAGTGGTGTTTCACCGTTTCGGAACCGTTTGAGGTCATCTCGTAACTCTCGAGCGGTCTGGTAGCGATCGCCGGGCTTTTTTGCCATGAGATGTTCAACGATGGCTTCGAGGGGCCGGGGGACATCGGCGTTGATCTCTGACACTGGGGTGGCGGTGTCGTGCACCTGTTTGTAGGCGATTGCGACCGCGTTCTCTCCGGTAAATGGTGTGCGGCCGCCAAGCATTTCGTAAATGACAATGCCAAGCGAGTAAAGGTCGCTGCGCGGGTCAGGTTGCCCACCTTGTGCTTGTTCGGGCGAGAAGTAGCTCGCGGTTCCCATGACCGAACCGGTTTGTGTGAGGTTCTGTTCGACGGGGGCATTCATCGCTCGAGCGATGCCGAAGTCTGCGACCTTTACGGTGCCGGTCGACCCGATGAGAATGTTGGCGGGCTTGATATCACGATGAGCAAGGCCAGCTTCGTGGGCGAAGCCTAGAGCGGCGGCAACTTCCGAGGCAATCTCTGCAGCCTGGGTTGGGTCGAGTTGACGGCCATTGCGGCAAATGTCGGAAAGCGTGCGACCTTCGACGTATTCCATGGCGATGAAGTACGTCGTTTCGAAACGACCCCAGTCATAGACGTTGACGATGTTGGGGTGGGTGAGGCCGGCAGCAGACTGGGCTTCGCGTCGGAAGCGTTCAACAAATTTCGGGTCAACTGCGAATTCGGGGAAGAGCACCTTCACGGCAACGTCACGGTCGAGCAGCTGGTCGCGCGCCAAGAACACGTCGGCCATACCTCCTCGACCGATGCGTCGCTCTATGCGGTAACGGTCGTTGATGACCGTGGCGTTGTTGCCGTTTTCACTCATGTTCACGCTGCTCTGTGCCGTCGATGAGCCCATCGGCGACGAATGCTTCTATGAGGTTACCGAGGGAAACGATTGCAATGTGGTCGCTTTCGGTGGCCACTCAGACTGACCGGGGTGTCAGTTGTCTCGTGAAAATGCGGTGTCGAGCATGGCTTTCGCAATGGGGCCTGCGAGCTTGCCGCCGGTTGATGCGGAGATCTCGTCGTTCGTGCCCTTGACCATGACGGTTACGGCGTAGCGAGGTTCGTCGACGGGGGCGAACGCGGTGATCCATGCGTGCGATCGCTCGGGTTCGCCGGGGCCGTTGAGTTGAGCGGTGCCGGTTTTGGCCGCAACGCTGATGCCGTTGTTAAGGCCAATGCAGCATGAAGCGGTACCTGACGTTGCAACGGTTTCCATGAGGTTGACCATGGTTTGCGCCACCGTTGGGCTGATGGGCTCTCGCCAGATCGTCGGCTCGCCGGCATACAGCGTTCCACCGTTGTGATCAAACGCCTTGTCGACGACGTACGGCTCACGCACGGTGCCGTTGTCGGCAACAGCAGCGGTGATCATTGCGAGATGGAGCGGCACGAGTTGCACTTCGTTTTGCCCGAAGCCACGCATGGCGAGTAGCGGCAAGTTGTCGTCAAGTTCGTCGATGCCGTCACCGATAGTGCTCGCTGCTGGCCGTGGCAGATCGATGGGAACCGGTGTGCCGACCCCCCATGCCGACATGCCGAGAGTAAACGCATCCGGTCCCATGTCGACGGCGAGTTGAGCAAAAGGGATATTGCAGCTGCGTCGGAACACCTCGGTGAGGTCACCTCCGCAGACCGAGCCGCCATAGTTCTCGATGGGGTCGTTCGTTTGAGGAGGAAGCCAGGCTGACTCATCGGGCCACACCTGTTCGAGTGAGGTGGTTTGATTCGCAAGTGCAACCGAGGTGGTGAGCACTTTCATCGTTGAACCAGGCATATAGCGCTGCTGGTAGGCATTCGCGAGCAGCGGGTCACGCTCGTCGGCAATGAGTTCATCGAGGTAGGCGTAGGCGGTGTCGTAGTCGGGGTCGACCACGATGTTCGGGTCAAAACTTGGCCACGACCACATGGCAAGCACCGCCCCAGTTTCAATGTCAAGTACGACGACCGAGCCTTCACGATCGCCGAGCGCAGTTTTCGCGGCCAACTGGAGGTCGTGGCGCAGGGTGAGTCGGAGAGAACCCGAGGTGTCGGTGACTTGACCTCCGATGAGGTCGCCGACGGCTAACAGTTGTTGGGCAGCAGTATCGCCGGTGAGTTCATCGCTCCAGAGCCGCTCGAGTTGGGTGGCACCGAGTCGCATCGTGAAGTAGCCAGTGAGATGAGCGTAGAGGTCACCCTCGGGATAGACCCGCTGGTAGGGGTTGTCGGTGTCAGTGGTGGGGCGAGATTGCGCAACGACGACGCCATCGCTGGTGGCGATGATGCCCCGCGGTCGCTCGTATTGGCGCAAGATGGCCCGGTTGTTGCCAGCTTCGCTGGAGAGACGTTCGGTGGAAATCACCTGCCAGTACACGAGGGCACCAAACAAGATGAGATACAGGGCGAGGAAGCCAAACCCCAGTTGACGGATGACCTTGTTCATCGATTTGGGATGTAGACGACTGACGAGCCGATCTGATGTCTGGTGTACGACTCGGGTGCCATGCGGAGGGCTCCGATTTGTTCGTCGCTTGCATCAAAGATGTATGCGACTTCGGTGTCAGGTTGGGCCGCAATTTCGGGTTGGCGGGCAGGGAACAGCACGGCCCATGGCAACTCGGGTCGCCATTCGAGGTATGCCCCCCATGGGTGTCCGGCGACGGCGACGTGAATGTCGCCGGCAGAGAGATACTCGACCGGTTGTACATGCCAGTAGTTGCCGGCGGCGTAGTTGATGCTTTCTGATTCGAGTAGTTCGGTCACGGCCCTCATACGAGCGTTGGGGTCGTCAACTGCGGGGCCGGCGTTGGCGCGGAGCCAAAAAATGCCGCCAGCGACGATCCAGATGACAGCAAATGATGCTGGTAGTGCAGCTCCGATGTGTCGGACGGTTTTGCCGTTGATCATTGACTGGAGTTGTCGAGCGATTGTGTGCAGCCCGAACACGGTGACCATGACGAGTTGGGGAAATCCGACAATGGCGTAACGGCCATCAGCCACAAACCACGTACTGCTGAGGCCAGCGAGCATTGGCCACACCAGCAACGCAGGAATGGCAATGACCGCTCCGTGCCAGCTGCGTCGTAGCAAGGTGATGACGCCGACTGCAGAGCAGGCGAGCACGATGATGTAAAGAACGACGGAGAATGCGCCAAGTGTCCATGTTCCGTTGGTGTTCATGAGACCAACTGCACGTGGGATGAGGCCGCTAAAGATGCGAGGAAGCCGTTCGGTGTAGGTGTCGCTTGCCGGTGGTACGGCAAGGCTCAGCCAGTTGTTTTTGACATTCCATGCAAGGAAGCCGAGGTTGGCAACGAATGCACCGATGGTGACCGGAATCCAGTAGGTGCGGATTTCACGGCGTGCCCGAAGTGTTGTGACGATGAGCATTGGCACAAACGCCGTGAGCGTCATGGGGTGCAAGAAGAAGGTGAACCCAGCTGCGAAGCCCAAGGCGTAGCTCCACCGTCGGTCGGTGCCAGCAGTCTCGATTGACCGAACAGCGATGTAGTGGGTGACGGCAATGCCGAGCAGGAGCAGTCCGTATGCCTCATACGAGCGGGTGGAGACGATGAGAAGTGCGCCCGGAGTGAGCCAGATCAATGATCCGACGACCATATGGAGCCGGATCGATTCAGCATCCGTGTTTGAGATTGAGCGACGCACGGTCAATGCCGAGAAGATCGCGGTGAGTGCCCACCAAG
>CALCBR010000086.1:0-16467 GCA_937897105.1 uncultured Acidimicrobiaceae bacterium
GTGGAGATGCGGTCACGATGACTTCTGTCCTGTTGGCAAGGGGCTCGGAAACCATCTCACCATTCCGCCCTGCGCCGCCAGACTGCTTGCCATCCCAAGGCGGATTCACGATATTGCCGCCCGATCGTCGGCAGGCGGGACACAAATGACAGAGCCACATAACGCGATAGAGGCCAGAGCGTCGGAAAAAGCAGACCGAGCCCCCGCGCATGAGGTGCAAATTGCCTTTTTATCAACTCTGCCTTCGCGCGTAGCAAGCGCACCAGCTTGTCGGCTCGGATCTTCTCCGATGCGCCACCATGATGAATGATCGTTGCATAAGGCGTTATAGCCGGTCGCAAACCGATCTTGGCTGCGCGCAGGCACAGATCGGCCTCTTCGCCATACATCGCAAAAACCGGATCAAAACCGCACAGGTCATCCCGTATCTTGCGGGAAATCAGGAAGAAGCATCCAGAAACGCTATCCGCTTCGCGAACATCATCGCGTTGCCGACAGCCATAATTTTCTACATCAGAAAATGGCGAACTTGGGAAAATCACAGCCAATCCGGATGCTCGACAGAAGAGTGACCATGGCGTCTGACGATGCCGGCATGATGCCGGGTTCAACCGTCCATCCGCATAGAGCGTTCGCCCACCCCAGATCCCAGCCTCGGGCCGTTGGCGGCTGAAGGCCATGAGTTCATCCAGCGCTCCGTCCAGCACCACAGTATCGGGGTTGAGAAGCAGGAGCCATGGCGCGCGGCAATGGGGCAGGGCGACATGATGCGCAGGGCCGGGCCCGTGATTGACGTTTTCTGCGATCGGCGTCGCCTCCGGAAACTCCCGACGGATCGCCTCTGCCGATCCATCGGTGGAGGCGTTGTCCACCACGATCACTTCAAAATTTCCATGAGTCTGTGAATACACCGAAGACAGGCAGGCCAGGGTCATGTCGCGGGTGTTGTAGCTGACGATGATGATGGAAAATTCTGGTGAGGCCGATGGTTCATTTGACATGACGCATCCCGGAAAGATCACATGTTTTTGTGCTGGATTGCTCTTATCACCCGGATGTTCCGGCCCTCAACCAGCTTGTTCGTCCGGAGCCAGCCCCAGTTTGCTTCGTTCTCGATATGACGCAATGACGGCGCATTGCGTTGACCGGGTTTCGGGCTTAACGTCCGCGGGGAATTCAGCAGTCATGGTCGGGCATATGGAGGCCAAACCTGAAATCATGGGACAGCGCCTCCGGCTTCGTCTGGTGACACCGGAGGATGCCCCATTCATCCACGGCCTGCGCACCGATCCGGCCTACAACCGCCACCTGTCGCCCGTGACCGGCACGGTGGAGGATCAGCGCGTCTGGATCCTGGCCTACAAGGCACGCGAGGCGGCGGGAGAGGAATACTATTACATCATCGAGCGTCTCGATGTGGCGCATCACGGCCAAGAACTCCCCGTGCATCGTGCCATTCCAGGCGTTCGCTCGATGAGGTCGATGCAATTCAACAATGGCTACCGGTCCGTCGAATCGATACCGAATCGCTCGCAGGTCATCCGAAGCAGGGAATTCTGTTGCGTTCATCCCCACAAGGCTCGCAGAACCGGATCAGCAAGTTCGGGTCGGCACACGATGAGGTCGGGAAGCCACGCATCTCGGCCGTTGTAGATGATTGGTGAGCCATCGATTCTGCTGACGTGGAGTCCTGCTGCTTGAGCAACGGCAGCTGGCGCAGCGGAATCCCACTGATACATGCCACCGTCATGCACGTAGATATCAGCGGTGCCAGTGATCACCGCCATCGTCTTCGCACCAGCCGAACCGAGCCGCAGAGCATCGCAGTCGAGTCCGCGGGCAACCCAGTGCGCAGATGGAGGCGCCTGGTTTCGGGACGTGATCAAGATGGGCCGCGGCCGAGTTATGTCGGGCAGAACTGGCGCAGGGTCCATTGCGAATACCTGCCCGAGCGCCGGCAGTGAAACTGCGCCAGCCACGAAATGGTCGTCGTGCCACAGCGCAATATGAACAGCCCAATCAACTCGATCGCGCTCGGCAAATTCACGGGTCCCGTCGAGTGGGTCAATAATCCACACCCGTCCGCCGGAAAAGCGGCGCGGATCTTCACGGCCCTCTTCCGACAGCACAGCATCATCAGGCCTCAGCGCCCGAAGTTCATTCATCAGAAAACTTTGAGCGGCATCATCACCTGCATCTTTTACCGACCAGTGGTTTAAGCCTTGGGCGAAGAGGTCGGCGCGGGTGCGCACGAGCAATTCGCCGGCCTCGACGGCAAGACGCGTCGCGAGTTCTTGATCGCCTTCAGCGGCGGCCGTCGACATTACGCGAGTTTCTTGTACTTGATTCGTTGTGGCTGGTCTGCGCTCACGCCGAGTTCTTTGCGGCGGAACTCTTCATATTCAGAGAAGTTGCCTTCAAACCATCGAACTTGGCTGTCGCCTTCAAAGGCAAGAACATGAGTCGCAATGCGGTCGAGGAACCATCGGTCGTGAGAAATGACCACGGCACAGCCAGGGAATGACTCTAACCCTGTTTCGAGTGCGCGAAGTGTGTCGACATCGAGGTCGTTTGTTGGTTCGTCAAGGAGCAGAACATTGCCGCCCGACTTGAGAAGTTTCGCGAGATGCACTCGGTTTCGTTCACCACCAGACAGCTTTCCGACCGGCTTCTGTTGATCGGTGCCTTTGAAATTGAAACTTGCGACATAGGCACGTCCGTGCACCTCGCGATTACCAACGATCACATGATCATCACCGCCGGTGATCTCTTCGTAGACCGTGCTTTCCGCATCAAGGTCATCACGGTTCTGATCGACATAGCTCATCTGCACCGTTGACCCGATGGTGATGTCGCCATCATCAGCAGCTTCGAGGCCTGCAAGCATGCGGAACAACGTGGTCTTACCGGCACCGTTGGCACCGATGATGCCGACAATGCCTGCAGGAGGAAGCGAGAACGAAAGGTCTTCAATGAGTAGTCGCTCACCGAACCCTTTTGAAAGACCCGAGACTTCAATCACGGTGTCGCCGAGACGTTGACCTGGCGGGATTGCAATCTCGAGGCGATTCGAGGTGTCGCGATCGGCTTCGGCTTCCGCGTGCAGTTTTTCGTATGCCGCGAGCCGCGCCTTGCCCTTCGCCTGGCGCGCTTTTGGTGCCATGCGCACCCAATCGAGCTCCCGCTCAAGGGTTCGACGGCGAGCCTCGTTTGACTTCTCCTCTTGGGCAAGTCGAGCCTGTTTTTGCTCAAGCCAACTGGAGTAGTTCCCCTCGAACGGGATACCGCGCCCCCGATCAAGTTCGAGAATCCACTGTGCGACGTTGTCGAGGAAGTAGCGGTCGTGAGTGATTGCGACAACGGTGCCGCTGTAATCCTGTAAGAACCGCTCTAGCCAATAGACACTCTCGGCATCGAGGTGGTTTGTGGGCTCGTCGAGGAGCAGCAGGTCAGGCCGGCTCAGTAACAGACGGCACAGTGCGACACGTCGACGCTCACCGCCAGACAGTGTGCTGACATCGGCATCGTCGGGTGGGCAACGAAGCGCATCCATCGCGATCTCGACGTTTCGATCAAGGCTCCACGCATCAGCCGCAGCGATTTTGTCTTCGAGTTCAGCTTGCTCTTTGCCGATCTTGTCGTAGTCGGCGTCTGGGTCAGCCCATTTCGCCATCACCTCGTTGTAACGATCGATGAGCGACTGAACCTCGGCAACACCATCCATGACGTTGCCTCGGACATCTTTATTGGGGTCAAGTTCTGGTTCCTGAGCGAGGTAACCAACGGTGAACCCAGGCGTGAGTCGAGCTTCACCGGAGTAGCCATCATCAAGCCCCGCCATGATTTTCAACAGACTCGACTTACCCGAACCATTCGATCCGATGACGCCGATTTTTGCCCCGGGGTAGAACGACAGCGAGATGTTCTCTAGCACCGTCCGATCGGGGGGGTAGTGGCGGGCAAGTTTGTAACAGGTGTAAATGAACTCATGAGCCATGCGTTCTTGAGGCTAACGCCGTCGCTCAGAGCCACGCCGCTCGAAGCGACCTTGCCGGAAGTCACATCAGTGGTAGGTGGGTTCGAGTGGCATCGTTATGCCCGAGTAATACGATGTGCACATGACACCTGATGTTGTCGATTTCACAGCAGCAGACGCTCCTGAGCGTTTCACTGAGAGCCTTCGAACCACGGGATTCGCCGTTGTGACGAATCACCCGTTGCCGTGGGAACTTGTGCAAAGCCTCTACGCCGAGTGGGAAGAATTCTTTACGAGCGGCGCAGCCGAGGCGTACACCGTCGGCCCCGACAACCAAGAGGGGTATTTCCCGCCAGAAATTGCCGAAACAGCAAAAGGTAGAACCGTTCGAGATCTCAAAGAGTTCTTTCACGTGTACCCGTGGAGCGACAAGTATCCGTCAGAGGTCTCCGATGACGCGATGAGATACCGAGATATTGCCACCGATGTGGCGTCGACTCTGTTGGGTTGGGTTGATGCGAATATCCCGTCGGAAGTCGCTGAAAAGTTGTCGCGACCGGTCGCCGACATGCTCACAGGAAACTCCCGTACCCTGCTGCGGATTTTGCGGTATCCGCCGCTCGAAGGTGACGCACCCGAAGGAGCCGTGCGTGCCGCGGCCCACGAAGACATCAACCTGTTGACCGTGCTTCCAGCCAGCAACGAGACAGGACTCGAACTGTTAGGCGCAGACGGAGAGTGGTACGAGGTTCCCTGCGACCCCGGATCGATTGCAGTGAACTGTGGGGAGATGCTCGACCGCGCAACCGAGGGTTACCTTCCGGCGACAACACACAGAGTGGTGAACCCGACCGGAGAGGCTGCACACCGTGCTCGTATGTCGATGCCGTTGTTCCTCGCTGCTGCTGATGATGTCATCATCATCGACGGTCGAACCGCAGAAGAACTGCTCGCCGAACGAATCGCAGAACTCCGAAGCCAAGATTCCTCAGATTGATTTCGCGCCAGTACGCTTGCCAGCGTGTCTGAACCCCCCGCAGCATTCGGAGCCAACTCATGGCTCGTCGAAGAAATGTACGAGCGTTTCTGCGCAGACGCTGATTCGGTTGGAGACTCGTGGAAAGAGTTCTTTTCTGATTACCGGCCAAACGGCCAAACGGTAGTAGAGACGCCCACACCTACTTCGACACCATCGCCGTCGGCCGACGCGGTTACGCCGCCGCCCGCCGCCCCTGCAACACCGCAGCCTGCGAGCGTCTCGCACACAACGACACCTGCCAGCAATGGTGACGCACCCGAAGTCGGCACACCGATTCGCGGCGTCGCGGCACGAATCGTCGAGAACATGGAGAACAGTCTCTCGGTGCCGACCGCAACAAGCTTCAGAAATGTGCCAGCGAAGCTGCTAGAGGTCAACCGCAAGGCAATCAACTCATACCGCGAGCGCACCGGACAGGCGAAGATCAGCTTCACCCACCTCATCGGCTACGCAATCGTTCGGGCGATCGCAGATGCCGCTCCCAACATGCGAAACGGGTTTGGGGAGGGCGCAGATGGGAAGCCTCACCTCATCAAGGCAACATCGGTCAACATGGGCCTGGCCGTCGATGTCGACAAGGGCGACGGAACGAGATCGCTCGTTGTGCCCGTGCTTCGTGATGCCGACACCATGTCGTTTGCGGGCTTCTTGGCCGCCTACGAGGAGATCATTCGGAAAGTTCGCAACAACAAACTCACCGTCGACGACTTTCAGGGCGCAAACATCACCCTGACGAATCCAGGAACGATCGGAACCGTGCAGTCAGTTCCTCGGTTGATGCCCGGTCAAGGCGTCATCGTCGGAGTCGGCAACATTGATTACCCGGCAGAGTTTGAAGGCGCCGACCGAACAAACCTCTCGTCGTTGGGAATTTCCAAGGTCGTAACCGTCACCAGCACCTACGACCATCGCATTATCCAAGGAGCCGAGTCTGGGCTCTTTTTGAAGCGTGTTCACGAGTTGCTGCTCGGAGAGCACAACTTTTATGTCGATATTTTCCACGCCCTTGAGATTCCGTATGAGGCGGTTGAGTGGGAAAACGACACCAATCCGATCGACCGTGAAGAGGCGATGCTCGCCAAACAAATGGCAGTTGCAAAACTCATTCGCGTCCACCGGGTGCGTGGCCATCTCATGGCCGACCTCGACCCCCTGAAATGGAAAGCGCCCCGAACCCCGAAAGAACTCGATCCCGCAACCTACGGCTTGACCATCTGGGACCTTGACCGTGAATTCTTGACCGACAATGTTGGCGGCAAACCAAAGATGCGTCTTGGCGATCTACTCAGCGTTCTGCGCGAAGCGTATTGCAGCAAGATCGGCGTTGAGTACATGCACATTCAGAACACTGAAGAACAGGAATGGATGCAAGCTCGCCTTGAAGGTTCGCCTGTTCAGTTCGAGCATGATGAGAAACTTCGGATTCTTGAGCGACTCAATGCGGCGGAGGCCTTCGAACGCTTTCTCGCAACGAAGTACGTCGGCACAAAGCGGTTTGGCATTGAAGGCGCCGAGAGCGCCATCCCGATTCTTGACACCATCTTGTCGAGCGCTGCCGAGGCAAACCTCGATGGGGCTGTGATTGGTATGGCCCACCGGGGTCGCCTCAACGTGTTGTCGAACATCATGGGCAAGAGCCACGAAGCCATTTTTGCCGAGTTCGAGGGGCACCTCGATCCGAGCACTGTGCAAGGTTCCGGCGACGTGAAATACCATCTCGGCGCCACCGGGCACTACACGAGCCCGAGCGGCGCGCATATCGATGTCGAACTTGCGGCAAACCCAAGTCACCTTGAAACCGTCAACCCGATCGTGATGGGAATCGCCCGATCACGCCAAGATCGAATTAATCCTCCGCTTTCGTACTCTGTTCTGCCGCTGCTCGTTCACGGAGATGCTGCATTCGCAGGCCAGGGCATCGTCGCTGAATGCTTGGCGATGAGCGATATCAGTGGATACCGCGTCGGTGGCACCATTCACCTCATCATCAATAATCAGATCGGGTTCACGACCGCTCCACAGTTCGCGCGATCATCGCTGTACTGCTCCGATGTTGCGAAGTCGATTCAGGTTCCGATTTTCCACGTGAACGGTGACGACCCAGAAGCGTGCGCTCGAGTGGCACAACTCGCATGGGAATATCGGCAGACATTCCAGAAAGATGTCGTCATCGACATGGTCTGCTACCGGCGCCACGGTCACAACGAAGGTGACGACCCGAGCTACACCCAGCCACTCATGTATCGGGCGATAGCCGAACGTAGAAGCGTCCGAAAGTTGTACGTCGAAACCCTAGTGACCCGAGGCGACATTGACGTCGATGAAGCAGAGCAGGCACTTACCGACTTCCAAACAAAATTGCAGGCCGCGCTCGACGAAACCCGGTCAAAAGCCACCGAACCGTTTAAAGCGCCACCACCACCGAACCCGATTGGGGTCCTTCCTCCGATCCCGACTGGAGTTGATCGACCGGTGCTTGACCGGGTGTTCAACCGCTTGACCGACTACCCCGAAGGGTTCACGCCACACCCGAAACTCGCAAAGCAGTTCGAGGGCCGTCAGCAGCTCTTCGAGGAAAGTGGAGAAATCGACTGGGCCACCGGTGAGGCTCTTGCGATTGGCTCGCTCCTTCTCGACGGTCGCTCTGTGCGACTCGCAGGTGAAGATTCCCGCCGCGGAACGTTCAGCCAGCGCCATGCATCACTCGTCGATTACGAAACCGGCGAACAGTGGATTCCGCTTGACACACTCACCGACGAAGACACCAAGTTCTGGGTGTACGACTCGTTGCTCAGCGAGTATGCAGCGCTCGGGTACGAATATGGGTACGCGCAGGCAAACCCATCAGCGCTCGTGATGTGGGAGGCGCAGTTTGGCGACTTCATCAACGGTGCCCAGATCGTGATCGATCAATATCTCGTCGCAGCTGAAGACAAATGGGGCCAACAGAACGGGCTCGTACTCCTCCTCCCGCACGGTTACGAAGGTCAGGGACCAGAACACTCCTCGGCGCGAATTGAGCGCTTCCTTATTCTGGCGGCCGAAGACAACATCCAGTTGTGCAACGCAACGACAGCTGCGCAGTACTTCCATCTGCTCCGCCGACAAGTACACAGCGAGCGGCAGACCCCTCTGGTGATCTTCACACCGAAGCAGGGGCTTCGGATGCGCCAAACCCGTTCGCACATCGACGAACTCACCACTGGGTCGTTCAAAGAAGTCATCGACGACCCGCATGTGGAAGATAGAAATGCGGTGCAACGCATCGTGTTCTGTTCAGGGAAGGTCGCCTGGGATGCCATGGCTGAACGAGACCAGCGCAATGCCCCGGTAGCGGTCGTGCGCGTTGAGCAGTTGTACCCCCTCCCAACCGAGCAGATGTTTGGTGTGCTGGAGTTCTATCCGAACGCCCGTGAAGTCGTCTGGCTCCAAGAAGAACCAGAGAACATGGGAGCGTGGAAGTTCATCGAGCACCGGTTCTGGAGAGTGAAAGAGCGCGGGTACGACTTCCGTCATGTCGCCCGATTCGAATCGGGCAGTCCAGCGACCGGATCAAAGACAGTGCACGATCAAGAGCTCGCCGATCTCATGGACGCACTGTTCTCCGGCCTCTGAGGCCACTCAGCGAACCAACACGGTCGGTCGGCGACTAGCGTTTCACTATGCGCCACAGGGGCCGGCGATGAGCAACACACAGATCTCTACACGAGAGGAGCTCATCGACCACGTCGTCGCGGCGAGCAACTCGGGCGCGGCAGAAATGGTGCTCAAGGTGGTGCAGAGGGTTGCACCGGAACTGGTTGACCGATTGCTGCACGCCGAAATAGCGAGCCCTGCAGCAACTGCTCTCGGATCAGGAATCGGGGCATCCCCGGGTGCGGCTTCTGGCGAGATCGTGACATCAGCTGCACACGCTCTGCAGAAATCTGATGAGGGTCGGTCGGTCATTCTGGTGCGGCCGGTGACCACGCCCGACGATGTGCTGGGAATGCAGGCATCGGTAGGGATCGTCACAATGCACGGAGGAATGTCGAGTCACGCCGCGGTTGTGGCTCGAGGGTGGGGAATTCCTGCCGTCGTCGGGTCATCCGATGTCGAGGTTGACGGCTCGACGGTGACGATACACGGCGTCGAATTCACCGAAGGCGACATCATCTCGATCGACGGTCGCGCCGGAACGATCTATCGAGGAGCAATCGATACCGATCAACAGCAGGTCCCCCCTGAGTTGTGGCAACTGCTCGATTGGGCTGACACCATCACCAACGGAGTCGTATCGATCCGTGCCAATGCAGATACCGGACGCGATGCTCAACGGTCGCTCGAGCACGGGGCAGTCGGTATTGGGCTTTGTCGAACCGAGCACATGTTTCTCACCGATGATCGACTGCCGATCATGCGGTCGTTCATTCTCAGTGACGACGCCGAAACCCAAGAGGGCTTCTTGAACGATCTCGAGCAGGCGCAAGAACGTGACTTCGACGAACTGCTCGATGTCATGGGGGAGCGTCCGGTCACCATTCGACTTCTCGACCCGCCGCTGCATGAGTTTTTGCCGGAAGCAGATGAACTTTTTGTCAGCCACGGAGCGGGTGAGTTGAATGACGAACAGAACGAACTTCTTGACGCTGTCGTGAAGCTTCGCGAGATGAACCCCATGCTTGGAACCCGTGGCGTACGCCTCGGGGCGGTCCGTGCAGGACTGTACGAGGCTCAGGTGCGCTCCCTGTGTCGGGCGGCTCTCAACGCACTCAGTGGTGGCTGCCGTCCGAAGATTGAGGTCATGATTCCGCTTATCAATGATCCGGCTGAGTTCAGGCTCGCCCGAGAGTGGGTGCGAGGCGCGCAAGCCGAGGTTGACCCCGAGGGGATGCTCGACGATTCATTGACGGTTGGAGCGATGATTGAGACCCCCCGGGCCGCATTGCTTGCGCGTGAGATCGCTCAAGATGCTGATTTCTTTTCGTTCGGAACCAATGACCTCACTCAGATGACCTTCGGACTCAGTCGTGATGATGTGGAGGCTCGACTGTTGCCTCGATACCGATCGCTTGGCCTCATCGACGACAACCCCTTCGAAGTGCTTGATCAGGTTGCGGTTGGAACTCTCATCTCCACTGCGATCTCAGATGCCCGAAACGAGAAGCCTTCAATCAACATTGGCGTCTGCGGCGAACACGCCGGCGAACCCCGTTCGATCGCGTTCCTCATTGGTGCAGGTTGCACCTCGCTGAGTTGCTCTCCGTATCGGGTGCCGGTGACTCGACTTGTGGCGGCACAAACTGTGCTGCAGTCGGGTTCGACTGTCGTGAGTGGAGAGTCGTTCTTTCGTGGCGCCTCGGCGACGGCGAACGCCCAAATCGAATCGCCCCCAGACCAAACAACTGACGGAGGAGTTGACGTCGAGTCGATCACCGACATCGATGTCCTTCGTGTGCTGCGCCTGCGAGGATTCGCAACGGGCGACGGGCTTCGGCAGAGTATCGGTGTCGACCCTTCCCAAGTTGTCGAGCGTCTCGTCGCCGACGAGCAGGTGAATTTCATCGAGGCCCGCAACATGTACATGCTCGCACCGAGCGGAAGGTCTCGTATCGACGATCACCTTGCGGCTTCTGATCCAATCACCGGTTTGAGCGACGCCTACGAATCGTTTCTCTCGTTGAATACCGAGTTCAAACAGGTCTGCACCGACTGGCAGGTTCGTGATGGAGAACCAAATTCCCATGACGATGACGACTATGACGCAGCATGCATTGCACGACTTCGCGACGTGTACATGCGCTCAGAGCCGGTGATTTCTGAGATAGCAACTGCCGTGCCTCGTCTCAACTTGTATCGACGCCGACTCCTTGAAGCAATGACCGCGATTGATGACGGGCAGTCACAACGTTTCACCGGTGTGATGTGCGAGTCATTTCACGATGTGTGGATGGAACTTCACGAAGATCTCATCGTGCTGCAGAAGATCGACCGCATGAGCGAGGGCAGTTTTTAGGTCTCAGTCGGCAGCGGAAGAGCTCACCGCAACGAGATAGCAAGGAATTCTTCGAGCTCTCCGAGTGCCTGGTCAGCTGACACGACTTTGATGGTCGCCATCCCCATTGCACGAGCAGTTTTGAGATTGATGCCGAGGTCATCGAGAAACACAACTCGGTCGGCCTCGACCCCTGCGGTCTCGCATGCGAGGGTGTAGAAGCCGAGCTCAGGTTTACGAACTCCGACCTTCGAAGATTCAATGACGTGGTCAAAGATCTGCATCGCTGAAGAGACGTCAGACCGATCTTCGACCGAACGATTGACATTATTGGTGAGACATGCCTGGGCGAATCCGTTCTCGCGAATGACATTGAGCGCGTTCATCATCTCGGGCCGAACGTTGCCGTAGAGGCAGCCAAGGACGTCTGCCCCTGGAACTCGATGGCCAAGCGCCTCAGACTCTGCAGCAAACAGATCATTAAAGACCTCAGCAGAGATCTCTTGTCGTTCAATCTGAGCCCAGGCATTGCTATCGGGATTGTGGGTGTTCACCCCGCGAATGAAGTCCTTCGGAATTCCATTGGCCGCCTCATAGGTGTTGAAGGCATCAAATGGGCTTGTCGTGATCACCCCTCCAAAGTCCCAAAACACTGCATCAAATGGCCGATCTGACATGTTGCCTCCGAGAAAGACGTGGGGTTAGACAGACCCGACTCTACGATGAAGGTTGCGTTGCGGTGTAGTCCGCTCCCGATGCGTGGTCAGAGTTGGCCAGCACGGAGGGGCTACATGGAGATGCGTGCGGGCTTCCCCGCTCATAGCCCGAGTGCTTCGGGATGAAGAGGATTTTCATGACAACAACATCGGCAGCCCATTACGTGGTTGATGGCTCAAATATCGCTACCGAAGGTCGGTCGCGGCCAAGCCTCGAACAGCTTCAAGAGGCGGTAACCACATTTATGGCAGACCACCCTGACGCAATGATCACCGTGGTGGTCGATGCGACCTTCGGTCACCGAATCGATGCTTCTGAACGCGCCGAATTTGATGAGGCCGTAGCGAACAACGAACTCGTTGCTCCTCCTGCAGGAGCGATTGGTCGTGGTGACGCATTTGTGCTCACCATCGCTGATCGCGCTGGGGCATCGGTGCTGTCGAATGATTCCTTTCAGGAATTCCACGGTGACTACGAATGGCTGTTCGACGAAGGGCGACTCGTCGGAGGGAAGCCGGTACCGCACGTCGGATGGGTATTCGTCGAACGGACACCTGTTCGCGGGCCGGTGTCGCGAAAGGCGACAAAGAAATCGAGCGCACCAGCAACCAGCTCTCGTCGAACGGCAAGTAAGCGGGCGAGCGAGCCCATGCCAGTGCCGAAGAATCCGCCGCCCGGTGCGACAACCCGAACGGCGAGTGGCACGAAGCGAGCGTCGTCGACCGGGGAGGCCCGTAAGGCGGGGGAGCCGGTGAACGATCTCATCCCATTCCTTGAATTTGTCGAATCATCTCCCGTTGGCGCCCGTGTGGCTGGAGTGGTTGATCGTTACTCATCTCACGGCGCGTACGTGGCGGTGGGCGACGTGAGTGTGTATGTGCCGCTCAGATCGATGGCAGATCCGCCGCCGAAGAGCGCGCGAGCTCACGTGAAGATTGGTGAGCAGGTCGACGTGACCATCGTTGGATTTGTTGCCGAACGTCGGAGCGTCGACGGAGCCTTTGATGGCGGCATCGCGAAAGAGACCACACGAGAAGAAGAGTCGTCAGAGCAGTCTGTGCCGGCAAGGTCGAAGCGAGCAGCATCGAACACCCCGAAAACCAGCACTTCGAAAACTGCGGTGAAGACGCCGGCGAAGAAGGCGGCAGCAAAGAAAACGCCAGCAAAGAAGGCGACCGCAAAGAAGACCTCAGCGAAGAAGGCGCCAGCTAAAAAGGCGGCAGTAAAGAAGGCCGTAGCCAAGACGCCAACGAAGAAGACTGCAGCCAAGAAATCTGCAGCGACCGCAAAGAAGGCGACCGCAAAGAACGCAGCGCCGAAGAACGCTGCCACCAAAACAACTGGTGCAAAGAAAACTCCGGCAACGAAAGTTGCAACGTCGAGTCGTTCACGTAAGGCTGACGAGGCATGATTCGACTCGCCACGTGGAATGTGAACTCGCTCAAAGCTCGTCTCGAACGGGTGACCGAGTGGATTGAAGATGTCCAGCCAGATGTGCTGTGCCTGCAAGAAACCAAAATGGCTGACGACGCGTTCCCCGGTCTTCATTTTGAGGCAATGGGGTACGAGTCTGCTCACTATGGGCAGGGCCGGTGGAATGGAGTTGCGATCATCTCCAAAGTCGGTCTCACCGACGTCATCACCAACTTTGCGGGAGATATCGAGCCCGATCCCGATGCTCGCATCATCACGGCAACCTGTGCTGACATCAGAGTGTCATCGGTGTACGTCCCCAATGGCCGAGCGATCGATGACCCCCATTACGAGTACAAGTTGTCATGGCTCGACCGTTTGCAGCATCACTTGCAGATCGATACATCACCCGAACGCGATGTCATCGTCACCGGCGATTTCAACATTGCGCCAACCGATGCCGACGTGCACGACCCGAACAAACTTGCAATGTCGACCCACGTGACCGAGGCCGAACGGTTGCGACTCACCGCGCTCGAACAGTGGGGACTTTCCGATCTTTTTCGTCACCACCATGAAGGGGAGCGACTGTTCTCATGGTGGGACTATCGCTCTGGTGACTTCCATATGGGTCGAGGTCTCCGCATCGACCTCATTATGGGGTCGCCATCGATGGTTGATCGCAGCAACTTCGTCGTCGTCGACCGGAATGCCCGTAAAGGGCCTTCACCGAGCGATCACGCCCCGGTCGTCGTCGACCTCACGTAGTCGCCATCTAGTCAGCGAGAGCGGTCTGGAGGCTCGGAAACAGCGTTGTGCACGTGAGATCGCCCCAACCGGTGATTTCATTGAGACGTTCAGCGCTCGCAGGTTGCGCTTCGGCGATACGACGCATCATCCGGTCGCTACAGATTTCTTCAGGCAGAATTCCAGACCGAACCGCGGTCATTTGCCGCCACTCAGCGAGGCGACGGAGTGCATCTCGGCTTGTCGACGCTGCTGATGTGCTCATCGCCTCTGAGAGTTCGGCTGACGGTCCGGTGATCGCCGGCTCAACGAGGTCGAGTTCAACCAAAAATGGTGTCACCGATCGTCGGTATCCATTGCGCCGCTCTGCCCACGAAAGGTGGCATTCACTGGTGGCTCGTGTGATCGCGACATAGAGCAACCGCGCCTCTTCAAGGGTTTCCTCTTTGGTCGTTGCGCTTCGATGAGGTACCGAGCCCGTTTCAGCTGCAGCAATCCACACGCGCTTCCATTCCCGGCCCTTCGCCGCATGAAATGTCAGAACCTCAACGCCGCCGCCTTGCTGAAACCCGAATGGATCGGCTGTTGTCATCCATGAGGCGAAGGTCGCGCCGGTGCCATCTGGTTGCTCTCGCAAATACTCAAGGGCAACGGCGGCAACCTGTCGAGACGACACGGTTTCGGCTGGCCCAGACTCATCGCCACCGAGAGCACCAGCATCATCGTCAAGGATGTCATGAGCCCACGAACGCAAGGCCGAGGGCGATGAGATTCGTCGAGCCTCATCGAGAGCCCTTCTGCCGGACGAATCTCCTCGAAAACCACGGGACCGAACCTCGACCCCCGCTGCGGAGAGTGCACGTTCAATTCGCGTGCAGTGCTGATGGGTTCGTGCGAGCACCGCAATCTCGCCATGACGAATTGCATGCTGTCCGGCCTCAGCGATGGAGCGGGCAATCCCTTGCGCCTCGTCACCTTCATCGGCGTAGGCCGTCAATGTGGGAACCGGGCCGTCGGGTTGGCTTGAGCGTAAGTCTGCTAGCAGCTCGGCATGCGAAAGCACATGAACACCGGCGTTCACAATCTGAGGTGTGCATCGGTGGTTGACCGGTAGTCGAATGATCTCCACGCCAGGGAAGCGGTCGTCAATTTGTACAAGCAATTCGGGGTCGCTGCCATTGAAGCCGTAAATCGACTGCGCAGGATCACCAACGATGAAGAGATCGTCGGCGCCGGGGGTTCGCAAGGCTGAGAGCAAGCGCTGCTGAATCGGCGTTAGGTCCTGTGCCTCGTCGACATGGATATGCCTGAAGCGCCAACGAATAGCTTCGGCATATGACGAGTCACGCTCAAGGTCGTTTGCGCATCGCACGAGGAGATCATCGAGGTCGAGCACACCTCGCGATGACTTCTCCCGCTCATACGCAGCCAACGCCTCGATGATGCGGGCAGCCTTCGAGGGAGGTTGACGTCGAGATCTCGCCACCGACGAGTAGGTGTCAGCAGTAATGCCGCGAGCGCTCGCCCACGACATCTCTGTGAGAATGTCATCAAGTTGTTCGCGCGGCGTGTTGAGCGCAGCGGAGACGAGACGCGGTCGATCATCGACGACCGTTGGCATCGGTCTGCCCTGGTCAGCCCATCGTTGACGAAGGAGCCCTAACGCAACCGAGTGGAACGTTCCAGCTTCGATGCGTTCGCCGAGACCGATATGTCGAAGACGTCGCCGCAATTCTCCAGCTGCTTCGCGAGTGAAGGTGAGCGCAAGGGTGTGGCGGGCATCGGCACTATCGGTTGCGATGCGATACGCAATTCTTCTTGTGAGGACACGGGTTTTCCCTGAACCTGCACCGGCGATCACTGCAACGAGCCGTGATTTAGTGGTGACTGCTCGACGCTGGTCTGCGTCCAAATCGGTGAGCAAGTCATGTGAATCCACCCCACAACGGTACTGTCAACTCCATGGCGTATCCGCAGAAACTTCTAAATCCGGGAGAAGAAGCCATTGTGGACCTTCATCCACACTGGTGGTTTTTCGTCAAAGAAGCCCTGTTTCTTGTCATTTCTCTCGCCCTTGCCATCGTTGTTGCGTTGACGGCCGGAGATGGATCGATTGCTGGTGTGCTCACCTGGATCACCATCGTCTTGGTGATCATCGCAAGTCTTCGTTTCGCACTTCGTTGGGTGTCGTGGGTGACTACTTACTTCGTGGTGACAACCGATCGCGTCATCTTTCGAACGGGAGTGATTTCGCGGCGCGGTATCGAAATTCCCCTTGGACGCGTCAATAACGTGCTGTTTAACCAGTCGCTTCTTGAACGCTTGATTGGAGCGGGAGATTTACTTATCGAGTCGGGCGGTGAGAGCGGACAGCAAACATTCACCGATGTGCGAAATCCTGATCGCGTGCAGAATTCCATTCACGCCGCAATCGACGGGCTTCGCAACTCATAGTCCCGACTTCTGCGCAACATCGGCAGAATGACACACTCAGCAGATGGCGCGAGTGTCGCTTCCTAGCGGAATCGAAATCGAATTCGAGGAATTCGGTGTGCGAAGCGATCCAACGGTGCTACTCGTCTCAGGCTTCACCTCGCAATT
>CALCBR010000087.1:0-39959 GCA_937897105.1 uncultured Acidimicrobiaceae bacterium
AAGGTCGAGCAGCAGACGACGCGCGGGTTGATGAAATGGAACAGCCTGTATTCGCTTGGAAGTAGGGCGCTACCAATCGCCGTTGACGGTGACCTCGCCGTGACGACCCCACTCGGCGCTACCTCGATCGAGCACGATCGCTGAGCCCGTAGGAAGTTCGATGAGCGGCACGTCGGTAGCGAGGTGTTGCGCACGCTGCAACTGTTCGGCCGCCCATGTTTCTGATTCGGAAAGAACTGCGAGGCCTTCGACAAGCCCGAGCCCGAAGGTAAACGCCCCTCCTCGCGGGTCTGTCATTGGGTCGCACATAGCCGAGGCGCTCGCTCCGACCGCTGCGACCACGCCCCCTCGTTCAAGCACTCCGCAGACCGATGCCCACAGAGGCGTGTCTTTGAGCGCAGTTCGCAGATGAATTGGTGAATCGCCAACAAGCCACACCATCTCAACGGCGTCTACCGCTGCCACAAGATCCGCATCGGATGACTGTGCTCTCGTCAACGCCATCACGGGAACAATTTCGACACCGAGCCGTTCCCCCCACTGACGAGCCAACTCAATCAGTAACTGCGGCTGCTCAAACGCATCGGCCGTTGGAAGAACCGCCACAGGCCCCGTTCGACCACGCAGCAACTGTTGGTCAAGTTCATCATTGTTGACGAACGGACCACCACCAAACAGTGCCACCGTCCCCGCGTGCTGCTCGGTCATGACCACATCGTAGGTGAATGGCTCACCCGCAGGTTCCAATTCTCTTGCTACCGGGATTGATTTCGATCAACGTCCCTTCGTAACGTGACAGGATGCCGACGCCCACCACCATGCGCATCAATGCGCTTGCGGGGCAGTGGCGAGAACGCGCTCGACCAGGGTGCTCACGTGATGACTGACGCCAACGGAATGCCCTTGCCTCACGAAATCACTCCCGTAGAGCCCGAGCCATCACGTTGGGTGCTGCCACCCGACGGCCCAACCGACGACTCCGCACTTGTCGCCATCGGGGGAGACCTTGAACCGGGCACACTCTTGAACGCCTACCGCATCGGCCTGTTCCCTATGCCGGTACCGCGCCGCAGAATCGGCTGGTTTTCACCCGATCCGCGCGGCGTCATTCCGCTCGACCAACTCGCAATCTCACGGTCATTGCGCCGAAGCCTTCGTCGTTACACCGTGACCCGCAACCACGCCTTCAACGATGTCGTTATCAATTGTGCCGACCCACGTCGACCAAGTGGATGGATTGATCGCTCAATCATTGACGCGTACAACAAACTCCATCTCACAGGCTGGGCCCATTCGTTCGAAGTATGGGATGCCGACGAGCTTGTTGGTGGGCTCTACGGGGTGAGAATCAATCATTTCTTTGCCGGTGAATCAATGTTTCACCATGCAACGGACGCGTCAAAGGTCGCACTTGTTCATCTCGTCGATTGGCTCAACGACACCGATGGACAGCTTCTCGATGTTCAGTGGACCACCGAGCATCTCGTCTCTCTCGGCGCCACCGACATTGCTCGAACCGACTACTTAGAACTGCTCAAAGATGCGGTTTCGCCGAACAGCCGCAAGAATGTCGACGAAACGTCGTAATGAGGAGCCCCGATATGCCAGATAAGCCATGGATGATGCGCACCTATTCAGGTCACTCGACCGCTCGCGCATCGAATGAGCTCTATCGGACCAATCTCGCAAAAGGCCAAACCGGACTCTCCATTGCCTTCGACCTTCCGACACAAACCGGTTTCGACCCTGATGCCGAACAGTCGAGAGGTGAAGTCGGAAAAGTTGGTGTCCCCGTCGCCCACCTTGGCCACATGCGAACGCTGCTCGACAGCATTCCACCTGGCCAGATGAATACCTCGATGACGATCAACGCCTCCGCTGCATGGCTTCTTGCGTTGTACGTCGCGAATGCTGCTGAACAGGGCGTTCCTTCGACAGAACTTCGTGGCACCACCCAAAACGACATCGTCAAGGAATATCTCTCACGCGGCACCTACATCTTTCCTCCTGAGGCCTCCCGACGGCTCATCGTCGACATGATCGTGTGGTGCCGCGAACATGCACCGTCATGGAACCCCATGAATGTGTGCTCATACCACCTCCAAGAGGCCGGAGCGACGCCCGTTCAAGAAATTGCGTACGCAATGGCGACAGCAATCGATGTCCTCGATGCAGTGAAGGCATCGGGTCGCATCACCGACGACGAATTCACGGGAGTGTTCGGATCGATCTCGTTTTTCGTGAACGCCGGAATCAAATTCATTGAAGAGATCTGCAAGCTGCGAGCAATGACCGACATGTGGGCTGACATCGGTAGAGCCCGCTACGGAGTAACCGACGAAAAGGCGCTTCGCTTCCGCTACGGCGTGCAAGTGAACTCGCTCGGTCTCACCGAGTCGCAACCAGAAAACAACGTGCAGCGCATCGTGCTCGAAATGTTGGCCGTCACTCTTTCAAAGCACGCTCGCGCCCGATCTGTTCAGCTTCCTGCGTGGAACGAGGCCCTCGGCCTTCCAACACCTTGGGACCAACAGTGGTCACTTCGGATGCAGCAAGTGCTTGCCTTCGAAACCGACCTTCTCAACTACGACGACATCTTTGATGGCTCTCATGTCATTGAGCAAAGCACCGCCGAACTTCGTGAAGCAGCAACGCAAGAGCTCAACGATGTTCTTGAGCTCGGTGGAGCATTCAACGCAATCGAAACGCTGAAATCACGCCTTGTCGGATCGATGGCCGAGCGGACTCGCAGTATTTCCTCCGGTGAACAAACCGTCGTCGGTGTGAACTCATTTACAGAATCTGAACCCTCTCCCCTCGGTGGTTCAGAGGCAATTCTCCGTGTTGACCCCGCTGTTGAAACCGAAACCATCGCAGACGTAGAGACCTGGCGCAATGAACGCGATCAGACGGCAGTCGAACAGGCTCTCGGCGACCTCCGAAATGCAGCCCTCGATGGCGGGAACATCATGGAAGCCTCAATTGCGCTTGCAGTTGCCGGAGGAACCACCGGTGAATGGGGTCAGACCTTGCGAGATGTCTTTGGCGAGTACCGAGCCCCAACCGGTATCGGAGCGACAACTCGTTCTGATCACTCGCTGTCACAGGTGGCAGCAAAGGTCCGGGAAATGCCAGGAGGCCCGCCGCGACTACTCGTCGCCAAGCCCGGTCTCGACGGACACTCAAATGGAGCCGAGCAGATCGCGGTTGCAGCTCGTGATTCGGGGATGGAAGTCGTCTACGCAGGCATTCGATCAACAATCGATCAAATTGCGTCGACAGCTCTCGATGAAGACCCTGACGTCATCGGGTTGTCGATTCTCTCTGGCTCACACCTTGAACTCGTTCCCGAACTTGTGCAACGGGTTCGCTCACTCGGTGTTGATGCACCGATCATCGTTGGTGGAATCATTCCCGATGAAGATCAACCAGGTCTCATCGACAACGGTGTCGCAGCGGTCTACACGCCGAAAGATTACGAACTGGCGGCAATCATGACCGACATCTCCGAGCTGACGTCTCAGCACCGGCTCAGCCAGAACTGACAGCCCGTTCGCTCTCCACCCACTCTGCGAGATGAAGAGACGACTCAAAGCTGGTGATCAGCGCGTAGCGAGGCGCGTCACCTGTATGCACGACCACATGCCACAAACGCTGTGTATCAACGATGAAGCGTGCACCTTTTTGCAACGAAATCCGACGTTCTGTCGAGGGGTCAGGTAACCCGTCTGCATCGTTGTCCATCAGCAGCATGTAGCTGTCTGGACAATCGGTGAGCTCAACCCACGTACGAACAACCCAACCCTCACCTTCAGGATTGAAACGATTGTTGTCATCACGATGTAACGACCTGATGGCAGTCTCTCGATCTTGAGGCTCCAACTTGATGACTCGCACGCGTCCAAAGTTCGCGCCAACCCCATCGACATAGCTTCTGAGTGTCGGCGCAATCTCCGCGTTAGATGTCCACAACGCATCTTTGTCGGTCTTACCTTTATCCCAGAATCCTCGACAATCGAGCTCACCATCGGCCGACGCAAGAGGAGCAAAATTAGTATCTCCGCCACTCTTCCAGTCCATGTAGTCGAGCCCCTCCCATTCTTCGACGGGGACATCGATCGGCATCGGAGAGAGATCGACAACCCCGTCACGATCAAGAGCGCTCATGCGGTAGTGATCGGTGTGAAGCGGAATCTTGACGCTCCAATGTTCACTGTTGGGCCAGAAGCTCATGTCACTGAGTGTATGGAGTCATGGCGCACAGATGGGTGCACCATGGCTAGCAGCGCTACTCACCAGCGTTCGCAATCGTCGAGTCTGGAGGGAGAGTGACGATGACGAAGCCCTGGGGTATCTCAATGATCTCTCCAACCCGAATATCGCTCGCATTCTCAAGTTCGTTGAGTTCAACGATCTGCTTCATCGGAACACCGAATCCTGCTGCGATTGCCGAGAGCGTGTCACCTGACCTCACTTCGTAGAAGTAACGGTTGGTGTCTGGAATCGTTGTCGATGTTGTCGACGTAGTCGTTGTCTGAATGGGAGGCAACGGGTCGAGCGAAAGATCGCTGTTGCTGCACCCAGCCACAAGCACCATCGCAGTTGCCAACACCGCAAGGGCCATCTCTCGATGCTGAAGTGGTGTTGGCAAAAGTTTCCGCATGGCTATCACGTGTTCTCCGCTAAGAACTCTACGGCCAATGCGCTCTAGCCTCACCCAAGTGGAATCCCCCAGAACTTTTCCAGGTGCTGTCGCGCCACAACGCCACTACCGAGTAGACGCCGATGGCGTCGGAATTGCCGTCAACGAATGGGGAGATGAACGCGATCCCGTTCTTGTCATGGTGCATGGGGGAGCCGATTTCTCTCGCACATTCGACGTCTTCGCTCCGCTCTTTGCAGCAGCCGGCTGGCGGGTTGTCGCATGGGACCACCGCGGCCACGGAGACAGCGATCACACACACCTGTATTCGTTCGAAGCTGATCTTCGTGACGCAACTCGTGTGCTCGACGCCGTTGCTCCACGACGGCCGGTTGCCGTACTCGGACACTCCAAGGGTGGCTCCATTCTCACATCGCTTGCCGAAGCACAACCATTTCGCTTTCGTTCCTTTATCAACCTTGATGGCATTCCGTATCGAAGGCCCGGTCCCGACCTACCTGAGTATCAACGCGCCGACGCCCTCAACACTGAAATCACCGGCTGGCTCGAGCATCGTCGTCGATCAGCTACCGGATCACGCAAACCCGGCACCATTGAAGAACTCGCACGTCGCCGAGCTCAAATGAACCCTCGGCTTTCCACCGAATGGCTTGAATACCTCGTCACCGTCGGTGCTCGCGAAGATGCCGATGGCTGGCGCTGGAAACTCGACCCATCGATGAGGATGGGAGGCTTCGGCCCTTGGAAACCTGAATACGGTTTGTTCCGCCTCGCTGGTCTCGGTGTGCCCTTTTTAGGGGTACTTGTTGGTGCTGATGAGCCAATGGGGTGGGGAACAAAACCTCATCAGGTTGAGAAATGGATGCCGGGAAACGGACGTCTCGAATACTTCGATGATCTCGGTCACTTCATCCACATTGAGCAGCCAAAAATGGTTGCTGATATGGCGCTCGAATTTCTTGGGGCTCCGGCATGAGCACCGTCACTCTCCAACACAACCGTATTGAACTTGCCCTTCACCAACTCAGACCAGCAACCGGAGAAGGGCGCCCGCTGCTCCTTCTTCACGGTCTCGGAGAATGCTCTCCCACATCGGTTCCGCATGATGTCGAGAGTTGGCCAGGGAGTATCTGGGGGCTCGATTTCACTGGACATGGCGAATCGACAATCCCGGTGGGTGGTGGTTATTCGGCAGAGGTACTCCTCGGCGATGCCGATGCCGCCATCAATCACCTTGGAACTGTCACCCTGGTCGGTCGAGGGCTCGGGGGGTACGTTGCGTTGCTCGCAGCAGGCGCCCGCGTCGATGCGGTCCACGGAGCGGTGATCACTGATGGCCCCGGTCTCACAGGCGGTTCCTACGAATCGTCGGTGCCTCAAAGTGCTCGACTCATGGATCAAGGTCAAATCCCTGACCCCTACGCCCTCCATGAATTGAGCCGTGATGTCAGAGCAGCCGATTACGCACTTGATTTCGTGCAATACAGCGTCGCCAATTCTGATCTCGCTGAACCGGTCAATGTGTCGGCTCTCTATCGACCAGCGTGGTTAGCCGAGGTTGCAGCAGCCCCAGGTGTTGCATCACTGCCGCTGGGTGACGCGCTCAATCTCTACCGCTGAGCCGTTACGACGATCTGTTGGTGATGAACTCCGCAAGTTCGATGAGTGGCTGCTGTGCGGCCTCTGCGATCGCAGGAGACTCAATGGCCTGGATTGCGCTCGCAACATTCGAGGCGATGAGGGACTCGAGTTCATCGAGAGCTCCAACATCAACAATCGTTTGCTGAATATCGGCCACCTGCTCATCGGAAAGATCGATCGACCCGACCATCTCAAGAATCTTGGCTTGAGCAGTAGTTGCCGATGCGATCGCTCTCGCAAGAAGCGGGGTCGGTTTTCCCTCACGAAGATCACCGCCGACGGGTTTGCCAGTCATCGATGTATCTCCGAATGCTCCCATGACGTCATCGCGCATCTGAAATGCATCACCGAGCGGTAACCCGTATGCGCTGAGTCTTCTCATGACCTCGTCGACGTCCCTCGTACCGGCAAGTAGCGCTCCGAGGTGGAGTGGCCGCTCGACGGTGTATTTACCGCTCTTGTAGCGGCATATCCGATCGGCAAGTTCGATTCGCCGATCGCCTTGCACCGACCCGGTGATGTCGAGCAACTGACCGATGTTGAGTTCGATACGAAGCTCGTTCCACATCGCAAATGCCCGGGGGTGAGCATCGACGAGGTAACGGTCAGCGAGCACCGCAGCGATGTCGCCGACGAGTATCGCAATGCCTTCTCCAAACCGACGCGACTCGCCATCCCAACCTTGATCACTATGCGACCGCTCGAATCTGCGGTGAGTGGTTTCGGCCCCACGACGGGAATCCGCGTCATCGAGGACATCGTCGTGAAACAGCGCGGACGCGTGGGTGAGTTCGATCGCGGCTCCTGCCCCAACAACGCTCCCGTCAATGTCTTCGGCATGAGTGACGCCGCCACCTGCCGCAATGAAGCCCCAATGACAGAACGCCGGACGAAGCCGCTTCCCACCTGAGGAAACCAACCGATGTACCTCACTAACCGGGTCAACCAGTAGCGCGTCGAGAGCAGACCAACGTTCAATTTCTGCGGTGAGATCACGTTCAAGACGTTGACCGACCCGTTCACCAATAGCGAGCAGATGCGGTGGAGCTGATGTCATCAGTCGTCGTGAGCTGCCGGAAGACCCGCAACAATTTCATCGACTCGAATGCGGGCCGCACCGATCCGGTCACGGCATATCGCAATGAGTTCAGCGGCACGACTCACGCGCTCAGCGAGGCGATCAACATCTACGTCAACGGCTTCGAGCTCGTTCAAGATGTCGTCGAGCTCAGTCATTGCATCTGCATAGCTCAATTCTTCTCCCATTTCACTGCTCCTCTGGAGATGTTGCGGTCACCGTACTCGTCACCGTTCCGTCTGCCACTCGGGTGACAAGTTCGTCACCTTGAGACAGATCTGCGATCGACATCACCGGTCGACCATCTGAGGTGGTGGTCATTGTCCACCCTCGTTCAAGAAGGCGAGCAGGGTCGAGAAGAGCAAGTCGCCGCTCTCTCTCCATCATCGACATCTCGATTCTCTCCAACGTCACCGAGGTACGGGCAAGCCGATCTTGTCGTGATCGCAACCGCTCAGCACTTCGTTCGATAGCAGAGTTGGTTCGGGTCACAACCCTGCTTGCCCGAGACTCCAGACGGTCGGCATGGCCAGCGAGCTCGAACGAGACTCGTTCAACGATCGCAGCCCACTTCGATTCTGTGTCGTCGACGAATCGTTGCACTCGTTCGATCAGCCACCCTGCGCAGGCGGTCGGAGTTTTCAGCGCAGTATGGGCAACCTCATCGGCAATCGTCGTATCGATTTCATGACCAAGACCTGTAATCACCGGGAGAGGACACGTTGCGATAGCGCGGGCAATGCCCTCCGTGTCGAAGGCTGCAAGATCATTGCGCGCCCCTCCTCCTCTCATCACCGCAATGACATCGGCACCATGCTCAACCGCAGCAGAAATGCCTGCGATGACCATCTCTTCCGCCTGGTCACCTTGGACTCGGGCATCGAATGCAAGGAGGTGAAAACCAAATCCGCTTGACCCCAACTCGACCGTGAAGTCATGCCACGCTGCTGAACCAATGCTCGTTACAACTGCCACTCGCAACGGCACCGTCGGAATGCTGTGTTCAGCATTTCTTCGCAAGAGACCCTCGACAGTGAGTGCATTTCTCACACGATCTCTACTTGCGGTGATGTCTCCCAGGGTGAATCGAGGGTCAAGATCAGAAATCTTCAAACTGAGGCGACCTGACGGCGCGTACACATCAAGCGTTCCGAACACCCTGACTTTTGTGCCATCTTGAAGTTCGAGTCGGTTTGACGCCAACATCGGGCGAAGGTTCCGTTTCACATTTGCGAACAACGCAACATTCACCATCGCCTTCTTGCCATCGATATCTTCAACCAACGAAAAGTAGGTGTGCTGGCCTTGGTCTCGGTAGCCGCTGATCTCTCCCGTCACCCACACCCCGCCACCAAATCCGCTCTTCAGTTGAGCATTGATCGCGTCGGTGAGTTCACCAACGGTAAATGTGGGGCTGAGATCAGCGTCGGGCATCAGTACCAGGGTCGACTGATGTGCTGACGTGACGACAGTGGATTGCGGAGCCATGGACGGCTACCGAATCGCCATGCAGTGACCTGATCAGGAGCCTGGTTCGGCGAAACCGGGCGAGGCCAGAGCGCCTCGACTGCGGACACGATTGCTGCAGCTTCTTCATCGGTTGGGGCCGGACTGATCGACCGAAGCACTGGATCGCTCATAACGGCACGTTCCCATGTTTGCGCTGCGGCAAGTCTTCGCGCTTCGACTCCAGCACCCGTAGAGCCGCAACAACCTTCTGGCGAGTTTCTGACGGTGTGATGACATCGTCGACGAAACCACGCTCAGCGGCAGCGTATGGGTTTGCGTATCGCTCGGTGTACTGCTCGACAAGTTCGGCCCGGCGGGCAACGGGGTCTTGAGCTTGTTGAAGTTCACGTCGATAAATGATCTCAACCGCTCCCTGCGGACCCATCACCGCAAGCTCGGCTGAAGGCCATGCAAACGCAAGGTCAGCGCCAACCGACTTCGAGTTCATCACGACATACGCTCCGCCGTACGCCTTACGGGTGATGATCTGGATTCGAGGAACGGTCGCTTCGCAGAACGCATATAGCAACTTGGCGCCGTGGCGAATAATGCCTTCATGCTCTTGGTCGACACCGGGGAGGAACCCGGGCACATCGACAAAGACGAGTAGCGGGATGTTGAACGCGTCGCATGTGCGCACGAATCGTGCCGCTTTCTCTGACGACTCAATGTCAAGCACGCCGGCGAACACCATCGGCTGGTTGCCGACAATGCCGACCGTCTTGCCGTCGACACGAGCAAAACCACAGATGATCGACTTCGCCCAGTGCGGGAAGTACTCCATGAATTCGCCGTCGTCGACGACCGATGCGATGACCTGTGCCATGTCATAGGGCATGCTCGGACTGTCAGGGAGGATCGAGTCGAGTTCTGGGCACAGGCGTTCAGGATCATCTGTCGACTCAATCGCCGGCGGATTTTCAAGGTTGTTCTGTGGGAGCAACGACAGCAAATAGCGAACTTCGTCGAGACATGATTTCTCGTCGTCGGTGACGAAGGTGGCAACACCAGATTTGGAGGCGTGAGCCATCGCTCCACCGAGTGCTTCAAGGGTGACATCTTCACCGGTCACCGTCTTCACCACATCTGGTCCGGTGATGAACATGTGTGATGATTCGCGAACCATGAAGATGAAGTCGGTCATCGCTGGCGAGTACACCGCACCACCTGCGCACGGGCCGAGGATCACAGAAATCTGGGGGACGATGCCCGACGACATGACGTTTCGGCGGAAGATGCCTCCATATGACGCAAGGCTGACCACACCCTCTTGAATTCGGGCACCCGCTCCATCATTCAGACCGATCATTGGAGCACCGGTCGATAGGGCAAGGTCCATCACCTTGTGAATCTTCTCTGCGAACACCTCGCCGAGTGCACCTCCAAAGACGGTGAAGTCTTGGCTGAAAACGAACACTTTTCGGCCATCAACCGTTCCCCAGCCCGTGATCACTCCGTCGGTGTAGGGCTGCTCTTCAAGACCTGACTCATGGGCGCGGTGACGGGCCAACATGTCAAGCTCGTGAAAGCTGCCGGGGTCGAGCAAGTAGTCGATGCGCTCACGGGCCAGCATTTTGCCTTTTGCGTGCTGACGCTCAACCGATCGCTCAGATCCGGCATTGCGGGCGGCCTCCTTACGGTTGAGGAGGTCATCGAGGCGTTCTTTCATTGTTGACACAGCGAAGACGCTAATCGACAGTGACCACGGATGCTGTGGTCGCCTGCGTGACATCGGTCGTCGTTGTTTCCACAACCGTTGTCTCAGAGGGCACGATTGACGTGCCGATCACGAGAGTTGTCGTCGTCGTTGGTACCACTCCATCTTCACCAACAATGGCGAGCGGGCTTGATACAACAGCCGAAAGGCCCGACTCGAACACTGCTGAGAGCGTGACCGTCCAGTTCCCGGTCACGTCGAACGGAAGTCCGTCGGCCGCGCTCAGTCGAGCGATACCCGTGCCCGTCAGCGGGATATCTTGAATCGTTCCTCGGCCGTAGCTGCCAACTTCGGGATCGAACTCGAGCCGGAGCCCAACGATGGTGGCGGGCGCTGTTAACACCTCAACCTCGAGCGCATTGAGCCCCATTGCCCCAGGATCAAGCGATACCTCCGCGCTGAACCCTGCCGCCTCATCAGCGAGAGGCAGCACAAGTGCGTACTCTCGCTCTGGGATGAGCGACACTTTCGGGGGGTTGATGGCGAGCAGCCAACCGCTAAACATCAACACGATAACGCCGACCGTGGCTTCGGTTGCGAACACCCTCCGCAGACGCATCGCACTCCGGCGGGTGAGTTGGTCAACGCGTCCGAGCCGCATTCGAACCATCGCTCGAGCTTTTACGGCGACAAACAGCATGACGCCGACCGCCAAGAGTTTGAGAATGAGTACCCGTCCGTGAGAACTGGTGAACAGCGCGTCGCCGTCGAGCCGCATCGTTTCTGCGACACCTGAGATGATCACCACGAGAATCGCTGGCGCAGAGACTCGTGAATACGCCTTCACAGCATGAACGAGGTCGTTCTCACCAGGACCGGCGAGCACCGCTCGACCGACAAAGATCACACCGCCCAGCCAAATCGCCACCGCCATCACGTGGAGGATCATCACGATGAGTCCGATGAGAGCGAGATTGCCGCTGACGCGACCAAACGCCAGCGTGACCACTGCAACCGTCGGAGCCGCAATCGCAAGTGGTCGGGACACGTCGTCGAGGACCGCCTCCGGTCGATAGGCCACCCACCAGCAGGCGATGACCGCGACCAGCCGAATAATGGCTGCGGCACCGGTCCAACCCTCGGTGAATGTGTCAGCGAAACTGAACGGGTTGAGTGACGCGGTGAACGACGTGCCGGTCAATGACGATGTCAACGCTGCGGTGTGCAGATACGTACCGGCGAGCGCAAGCATCCAGACTTTGAACGTAAACCGTTGAGTGATTTCGTAGAGCGGTCCCTCGGGCCAACCAAACGAAATGAGAGCGACGGCGCCAAACAAAATCATGATGCCGTACGTCGAGATGACGCCGCCCAACCACACCGAACCGCCCGTCGACCCAACCGCCTCAACATCGTCACCTATTGAAGACGCAGTTGCACCAGATGCGGCGGTAGGAATCGTTGAGGCCGTCGAATCTGATGAAGCTGTTGGCGTATCAGCAGACACGGAGAACGCAATGAGATCTGTTGCGATCGCTTGATCGAGATCATCTCGAAGCAACCACGTAATCGTGCAGGCCCCTTTTGGAAACGGGCTCAATACTTCAACAGTGAAGGTGACATCGTCATCTCCAAGCAGCGGAATTCCCGTGCTCTGGGGCTGGGCCGGAGTGCCGCAACCCACGGCGACGGTGAACGCCTCGTCAGATCCCACCGGCTGCTGGAACGTGAACGTCATGATCGCCGGCGACGTCCCAAGGGTCGCACCATCTGACGGACTTGAGCCCGCAAGCGAGTTGTCGCTCGATTGCGCCTGTGCAGCCATAGGCAGTGCCGCAACGATGGCGACCGCCACGCCAATGAGCGCAAAAGCTCTTCGTAAGAACCCACGCGAATCCGCGGAGCGATGACGAGCGAAGTCCACGTCTCAACGGTAGTCATCGCACCTCTCTTACCGCTGTCATCCCCTGCGGGTAGTGTGGCCTCACATGGCTACACAGTCGCTCTACCGCCGATATCGGCCTCGACGCTTTGATGAGTTGCGCGGCCAAGAACACATCGTGCGCGCGCTCAGAGAGGCGGTGAAGGCTGGAAGGGAAGGTCAGGCGTATTTGTTCTCGGGGCCGCGTGGAACCGGTAAGACCACGACCGCTCGAATACTCGCCAAAGTGCTGAACTGCACAAACCCTTCAGATGGGGAACCGTGCTGCGAATGTGATTCGTGTGTTGCGGTCGAGCAGGGCAACAGTTACGACGTTTTTGAACTCGACGCAGCTTCGAACAACTCTGTAGAGGACATTCGAAGCCTTATCGACAAAGTGTCGCTAGGTACTCCTGGCCGCCACAAGGTGTACATCCTTGACGAGGTTCATATGTTGAGCGCCGGGGCGTCAGCTGCGTTGCTGAAGGTGCTCGAAGAACCGCCCGAGCACGTCGTTTTCGTACTTGCGACAACAGATCCGCAGAAGCTGAAAGACACCATTCGGTCTCGAACTCAGCATCTCCAATTTCACCTTCTTCCCAGCGACACCCTCGCTGAACACATCAAGTGGGTTGCGGAAGATGCCGGTTTCGCGCTTGATGACCACATCATTGATGCGGCCCTCGCAAAAGGTGGAGGGTCAGCACGCGACACGTTGTCGGCACTTGAACTTCTTGCGGCGGGCGGAAGTGATGTCGACGACTCTGTTGACCTCTCGGAGTTCATTCGCAGTCTCGTCGACGCGGATACCGGCATTGCGCTCAGTGCAACCGCCCACGCAATTTCAAATGGTCACGATCCTCGCACGCTGTGCGAAGAACTCTTGCGCCACCTGAGAGATCTGTTCTTGTCGGTGATGTCTCCTGAAATGGTCTCGATACGTCACGATCATCTCGATGATCTTGCCGCGACTGCTCAAGAGCTTGGCACTGCGTCGATCGTTCGGGCGATGGAGCGCCTCGGCTCAGCACTGGTCGAAATGCGTTTTGCTCCAGACCCGCGAATCATGTTTGAGATCGCACTTGTGCAATTGACACGCGATGGCGGTGCAGATGACCAATCGGCGTTGCTCGCCAGACTTGAACGTCTTGAACGCACAGTCGCAGAAGGCGGTTCACCACAACCAAAAGAGCCTCCGCGCAGTAGTTCAACCGGCAAAGCCATCATCGGTGGTCGTGCTCGGCGGCCTGACCCGAGCGGCTCAATTCCTCGACCTGCAGCCGAACCTGTCACCACTGACTCGCCTGCTTCGGCACCCGAACCGGCACCACCGGTTGCGCCGGAACAAGACGATCAGCAGCCGGCAACAACCGCTCCGCCGGCAGCAGCCGAAGTACGTGAGCAATCGCCTCCTGGCGTTACCTCGTCCGAACATGATGCGCACTCGGTGGCCCTCGTGTGGTCTGACAGTGTGCGGTCATCTCTCAGCGGTATGACTCGGGCACTCTTCGCTCCGGCATCTGTCGGCGCGGTCTCGAGTTCTGAAAATGGATTGTCAGTAGAACTGTTGCTTCCGAGTCAGGTGCACGCTCAAAAGTGTGAGGCTCATCGAGATGCCGTCCAGCAGCAACTTGCACAATCGCTTGGCGTCGTCGTCGAACTCGCGCTCAACGTTGAAGGTTCAACGGCAGTCACACAATCACCGGGTACGACCGAGATTGTCGAAGAGCCGATCGACCCGAACGACATCGTCGACGCACCAACCACACCGCAGCGGAGCCCCGAGGAAGAGATCGCTGACATCTTTCCCGGCACCCGACTCATCACAACGACTGACGACTGACGATGGCTGCGGTTCACACACCTCCGGTGCAGACCCTTATTGATGAACTGGGTCGCCTGCCGGGCATCGGTCCAAAGTCTGCACAGCGCATCGCATTTCACCTGCTCAAAATTCCCGAGGTTGATGCCTATCGACTGGCTGACGCCATCCGCGAGGCAAAGGCGCGAGTGCAGTTCTGCGAGCGCTGCTTCAATGTTGCGGAGTCGTCGCTATGCCCCATCTGTACCGATGAGCGACGCGACGGCACGACCCTGTGCGTCGTCGAAGAATCCCGCGACATCATTGCGATTGAGCGAACAGGCGAATTCAAAGGTCGATACCACGTGCTCCTTGGCGCGATGAATCCTCTTGAAGGCATTGGGCCAGACCAGCTCAAGATTCGGGAACTTCTCGCACGGCTTGGCCCCGAGCAGGTCACAGAGGTTGTCATCTGTACAAACCCGAATACCGAAGGAGAGGTCACCGCCATGTACCTCGCCCGCATGCTGTCACCGCTCGGCATCACCGTGTCTCGACTTGCAAGTGGTCTCCCCGTCGGCGGAGATCTTGAATACGCCGACGAACTCACCTTGGGGCGAGCATTCGAAGGCCGCACCCGCATTACCGAGTCGAACTAGCGCGGCAAGAGAATCGATCGGCTTTTTGAAGCGAGGGCCTTACGTCTCGTCAGACTTTGATGATGAGCGCGTCGCCCTGGCCACCACCACCACAGAGTGCGGCCGCTCCATACCCTCCACCTCGCCGACGAAGTTCGTGGGCGAGGGTCAAGGCAAGTCGATTACCACTCATGCCGATCGGGTGACCCACGGCAATTGCCCCGCCATTGACGTTCACGATCTCATCGCTCACTCCGAGATCGTTCATCGACGCGATGCCCACGGCAGCAAACGCTTCGTTTAACTCGAACAACGAAATGTCATCGAGAGAAAGATCGGTCTTCGCAAGAGCTGCTCTAATCGCATTCGCCGGCTGGAGGAGGAGCGAGGGGTTGTCGGGGCCTGCCACCATTCCGTACGAGACATACTCTGCAAGTGACTCCACCCCCCGATCGGCTGCGGCGCGCGGTGACATCATCACCACTGCTGATGCTCCATCGGAAATCTGAGAGGCGTTACCGGCGGTGACTGTGCCTTCTCCTCCGAACGCTCCACGGAGCCCGGCCAAACTTTGCTCGGTGGTGTCGGCCCTAATTCCCTCATCTTCTGAAACGGTGATCGCGTCCCCTCGTCGCTGAGGCACTTCAACCGGAATAATTTCATCGGCGAGCCGACCGTTCTTCGTTGCGTCTGCTGCTCGTTCATGTGACGCAGCAGCAATTCGATCTTGTTCGGCTCGAGCAATTGAACCGTCTGCATATTGCTCGGTTCCGGTACCCATCAAACACGCATCAAATGCACACCACAGACCGTCTTTGATGATTGCGTCCTCAAGTTCGGTGTTGCCGTAGCGATATCCGCCTCGAGCTCCTGCGAGGAGGTGCGGAGCATTCGTCATCGATTCCATACCGCCCGCAACCACAATGTCGGCGTCGCCGCTCATAATCATCTGGTGCGCCAGGTAGATGGCGTTAAGTCCAGAGAGGCACACCTTGTTCACGTTGACCGATGGCACACCCATGGGGATTCCTGCGCCCGCCGCCGCTTGGCGCGCCGGCACCTGGCCTTGACCTGCCATCAACACCTGACCCATCACAACGTGATCAACTTCAGCCGGGTCGACACCCGCTCGTTCTAACGCACCAGCAATCGCAACTGAGCCGAGTTGGGCAGCCGACATTGTCGAGAACGCACCGCTCATTTTGCCGATTGGTGTGCGTGCTCCTGCAACGATATGTGAAGAGGTCATGCCGCAAACCGTACTGCGCGCCTCGTCCACTTTGGAAGGTGGAGTTACCCGCGGGTAAGTTTCCGATATGTCAACCCCCAATTCTGAATCCCTCGCCATCCAGCAGGCCATTCTCGAAGGCGCGTCCGGCGACGACATTGCGGCGCTCCCCCTTCCGGAGTCATATCGAGCAGCGTTCGTGAAGCGCGATGACGTCGGGATGTTCGAAGGCCTTGCTTCAGAAGATAAGGACCCTCGAGAATCTCTTCACATCGGCGAAGTTGCCATGCCTGAACTTGCGCCTGACGAGGTGTACATCGCCGTCATGGCCTCATCGATCAACTTCAACACGGTGTGGACATCCATTTTTGAGCCGCTTCCCACATTCGGCTTTCTCGACCGTCTCGCTCGCGAATCTGAGTGGGCATTGCGACATAAGCGCGACGAGCACATCATTGGTTCTGACGCCTCCGCTGTCGTCCTTCGCGTTGGGTCCGCGGTTCGTAACTGGAAGCCCGGAGACCGAGTGACCGTCCACTGCAACCACGTCGACGACCAAGACCCCACGGCGCACGATGACTCAATGCTCGCAACCAACCAACGCATCTGGGGATTCGAGACCAACTTTGGTGGCCTCGCCGATATCTCGGTGGTCAAAGCCAATCAGTTGATGCCAAAGCCCACCCACCTGACATGGGAAGAGGCTGCAGTCAATGGGCTCTGCAATTCAACGAGTTACCGCATGCTGGTGAGCGACAACGGCGCTCGAATGAAGCAAGGAGATTCGGTGCTGATCTGGGGCGCAACCGGTGGTATCGGCGGTTACGGCGTGCAATACGTTCTGAATGGCGGCGGAACACCTATCGGCGTGGTCTCATCACCTGAGCGGGCAGCACTGCTTAACGACCTTGGCTGTGAAGCCGTCATCGACCGTCGCGCTGAGGGGTATTCGTTCTGGAAAGACGATCACAATCAAGATGAGTCGGAATGGCGCCGGTTCGGTGGAAAGATCCGCGAACTCATCGGCGAAGACCCTGACATCGTCTTCGAACACCCTGGGCGCTCAACGATGGGTGCCTCAATTTTTGCCGTTCGACGTGGAGGAACGGTGGTCACATGTGCAGCAACATCGGGCTACATGGTCGAGTTTGATAACCGCCACTTCTGGATGAAGTTGAAGCAGCTCATGTCGTCTCACTTCGCCAATTACGCCGAATCATGGGCTGCGAACCGCCTCATCGACCAAGGCCGCATCCAACCGCTGTTGAGCAAGGTGTACACCCTTGATGAAACCGGCGAAGCAGCTCGCGCGGTCCATCGAAATGAGATCGAAGGGAAGGCCGGAGTGCTCTGCCTCGCCCCTTCGGAGGGCCTCGGAATCGACGATCCTGAGAAGCGTGATCGCATCGGAGAACACAAGATCACGACCTTCAGGCGTCACGCCGGCTGACTTCTCAGGCAAACTGTTCATATGTTGCTTACAGAAATTGACCACGTTGCCATCGCCGTTCGAGATCTTGAGGCGGCAATCGACTACTACGAGCGGGCATTTGGTGCCACCGTCGACCATCGTGAGATCGTTGAATCTGACGGTGTTGAGGAAGCGTTGCTGAAGGTTGCTGAAAGCTACGTGCAATTACTGACTCCCACGCGAGACGATTCACCCGTTGCGAAGGCGATCGAAAAGCGTGGCGAGGGGCTTCACCACATCGGGTACCGGGTGAGCGATTGCGCTGCTGCTCTTGAGGCAATGGTTGCCGCCGGGGCAACGCCAATCGACTCAGCGCCCCGACCTGGTAGTCGTGGCACCACCGTTGCCTTCATGCATCCGAAAGGCAGTTTCGGAACCCTGATTGAACTCGTCCAAGAGTAACGAAGACGATGTCAAACGTTCCCGCAGCAGTGCTGTGGGATATGGACGGGACACTCGTCGATACCGAGCCGTACTGGTTCGCTGCTGAGCATCAGCTCGTCGAATCATTTGGAAACATCTGGTCAGAAGAGCATGCCCATGCAGTGGTGGGATTTGACCTTCTTGATACGGCCGCTTACATCATTGAGCACGGGGGCGTCGACCTTGCACCGAGAGACGTTGTTGAGCACCTGCTCGATGCTGTCATCACCTCATGTCGGCAGCGTCTGCCATGGCGACCGGGAGCGCGAGAACTTCTCGACGAACTTCACTCCCTCGGTATTCCTTGTGCGCTTGTCACCATGTCGTGGCGACGCTTCGCCGAAGCTGTCCTCGAACAGCTTCCTCAACCATCGTTTGAGGTGACGGTGTTTGGTGATGAAGTGGCGCACGGCAAACCGCACCCTGAGCCGTATCTGCGAGCAGCTTCCCTTCTCAATGTTGAGCCCTCGACATGTGTCGCTATCGAAGACTCTCCGACAGGGGTGGCATCCGCTCACGCAGCTGGATGCCAAGTCATCGGCGTGCCGAATATGAAACCGCTTGAGCACATCGACGGAGTTCGCATCGTTTCGTCACTCACCGAGATCGACGCCGCCACGTTATGGGCGACGTAGACACCACCACGTTGCGGTCCGCAAGGCGCTCGCAAGTCTTACTTGCGTCACTTCTTGCCGTGTGTGTTGGGGTGATCGGGTTTGCCATCTGGTCTGGCGCATCAGATGACACCAGCCCTACCGTCTCGTCAGCACCGCAACCCCCTGCCGCAGTGACGATCGATGGATGGACGCCGTACTGGGTTCTTGATCGAATCTTGCAGCAACCCGATTCGGGTAATTCACGTCTTCGCAACCTCAGAGAGGTATCGCCGTTCTGGTTTTCTGTGAACGGGTTCGATTCGATCGAGCCAGATACCTTCGCTCCACACGACCTCACTCAGACCTACGTCGATCGTCTTCGCAATTCCGATGTCGCAATCGTGCCGTCGTTACTCGATCGGATGGACGCCGGCCAGATGGCAACCGTGCTCTCCGACCCGATCGTTCGAGCAGCACATGTCGATGCGATTCGACAGTTTGCAGACGATCTTGAGGTCGATGGGATCGATATCGACTACGAGCAGTTCGCATTTGCTGATAGCCCATCGACATGGTCAACGACGCGGCCGAACTGGGTTGCGTTCATCACAGAACTTTCTGAGGTGCTGCATGATGACGGCCGCACACTGTCGGTCAGCATTCCAGCCGTGTACGACGAAAGCGTCACCGGAGACCCGGGCTATTGGGTCTACGACCACGGTGCGATCGCCGAACACGTCGATGGGCTTCGCATCATGGCCTACGACTACTCGGTGGCAGAACCCGGCCCAATCGCTCCACTCGACTGGGTTCAACAGGTCATCGATGGCGTGTTGCTCGCAGTGCCACCCGAGTTTCACGATCGTGTCGTTCTTGGAATTCCGTCGTATGGCTATAACTGGCCGACCATCGTCGTTGGTGACTGTCCAGCAGATGCCCCAGGTCGCACCAGCATCAACCCGGGCACCCTCGACGATCTCATTGCTCTTCGCAATATCGAACCCGTCGCCGATGCCTTGACCGGTGAATGGTCTGCCACCTACGAACTCGAAATTGATGATGGCGTCTCGAGTTGTGCACAAACACGACAGTTGCATTGGGTTGATGCTGATGGTGTCGCACTCCGAGTCGAGATGGCTCGGCGTGCTGGAATACGAGGTGTGGCGATGTGGGCATTGGGATACGAAGATGATGACGTGTGGAATGCTCTCGTCTCATCAGCAACAAAGGATCTCGCTCCATGACCACTGACGTTCCTATCGACGCGGACGAGGTTCACTCCCTTGCAACAACCGTCGTTCACGACGGCCTCATCGATGCCACCATCCGAGGACATCGCCCCGGAGCGACCACCTCTCTTCAACGAGTTCGTATGCGACCCGTGTCGATCGGCGACGCCGACGTCATCCAATTTGAAGAGTTTGACGGCACCAACACACAGGTCATCAACCTCGACATCGAGGCAGCGACCGAACGCATTGTTCATCTTTTTCGCTCGGGGATGAAAACCGCGTTCATTCGAACGACCACCGGTGATCTTCAAGTCACCATCTCGCGTCGCGGCAAGGTGCAACAGGTGAGGCACGCACCATCTCGAGAACTGTCGACCACCCAGCACGACCGCCAAAAGCAGCATCTCATCGCTGAATCTGCACCGTTTCTTCGTCACGTCGGGATCTCAACCGACAACGGCACGGTACGACCGAACGCTCGCGACAAATTCCGGCAGGTTCAACAGTTCGTCGGGATTCTCGACCACCTTGTCGCCGATCACGATCGTGCTACTCCACTCCAAATCGTTGACCTTGGATGCGGATCTGGTGTGCTCACATTGGCAGCTCACCACCATCTGATGGCTTCAGGAGTGAACGTTCATACCATTGGGGTTGACCTCAAAAGTGAGCTCATGGCCCAACTCAACAGCACGGTCGAGCAACTCGGATGGTCAACGATCGAATTCGTGACGGGAGCAATCTCCCAGTGGCAACCCAAGCCTGATGCCCAACCAGATCTCGTGATTGCGCTGCATGCCTGTGATACCGCTACCGATGATGCAATCGCTCAAGCAGTTGCATGGAAGAGCTCACATTTGCTCGTCGCTCCATGTTGTCAACATGATCTTCAGCGCCAAATCGATCGATCGCACATTCCTCCTGGGTTCGAGTCACTCGTTCGCCACGGCATCGTTCGCGAACGTCTCGGTGACCTCTTGACCGACACATTTCGAGCCGATGTCCTCGCTGCTCTCGGTTGGCGCACCGATGTCATCGAGTTCGTCGACAATCAACACACCGCAAAAAACATCATGATTCGTGCCTCGCAAACAGGTGAACTCGATGAGCCGGCGCGGACGCGTGCGTTACAACTGGCGGCGGAGTGGTCGGTTCAACCAGCGCTCATACATCTGCTGGCGGATCGATCAACGACGTAACGAGCTCGGCGAGTGCAAGCGCCCCGACTTCGCCACCCCAGCGCCCTCGAATGAGGCCGCTCTCGTCGATGAGCACCATGAACGGGAATCCGGTCACCCCAAAGGCCTCGGCCGCGATGAACGTTGAACGATCGGCATCGTAGGCATCGGCAATGACGTCGTAGGTCCAATCTTTCTCCGCTAGCCAACGTTGTGGAGGAAAGTTCGGCCGTTGAGGAGCCACCGCAGTACTCACCCCGACAACACGAAGCCCAGACGGCCACGCCTCCGCATCTCGAATCCGGTTGATTTCTGGAATCTCGTTATTGCAATGGGGGCACCAGTGAGCCAAAAACACAACGAGTGTTGCCACCCCATCGGTGGGACGAACCGCAACAACGTCTCCGTCAAAATTTTCGCCGGTCAACGAAGGAATTGGCATTCCCACAGATTCATCAGCGTGGGGGTCAACGAGAGCGGGAAGAAATTCTCCTTCAATGATGACCTGTCGAACCTGATCTTCAAATTCTTCAGGAAATTCGACCGGTTCCGCTTGTGCATCGTCTTCGACTCTCGGCGCAGTCGTTGACGGTTCGCGCTCGTCTTCTTCGGCGGGCTGTTCATTTACGGGCGTCGTCGTTGATGACGGGCTTGATTCAAAGCGCACGACGACATCTGATGAACATGCCACTGCGCACGCAACCGCGAAGAACGCGGCAATCGCTGTCCTCACTCGTCGACCGGCTCCGGAATCGCATTCACCACGATGAGAGCGAGGAAGCCGATTAACGCCATACCAGCGAGGGTGAGAAACCCGAATGAGCGGAACCAGATATCGGTACACGATGGCCCGGTCGCTGAGCACGAACCGGTATCGAGGCCCGGCCGCCACTCGATGAGGTAGTGCCATCCCGAAATGCACGCTCCAATCGCAGCCATAGGCAGAACATAGAAGCGGGCCCCAGCATCGCGTCGAATGAATGCCACAAGACCAATCAGTGCAATCGGGTACATCGCAATGCGCTGAAACCAGCAGAACCGACACGGGATGTAGTTGGCTACTTCAGAGAAGTACAGCGAACCGAGCATTGCGCCGCCCGCAACACACAGCGTGATCGTTGACCGAAATTCTCTCACTGCTCCAAGAACACGTTCTTGACCTGTGATCCAACTCACGGCAATGACGAGCGTTGCAACTCCAACAATGACGGCAAGGGTTGCCGACAAGGTTTCCACCATGTCGGTGATCTCATACTTGGTTAGTGCTACGACTCCCACCCCTATAGTTTGCCGGTTTCATCAGGCACGTGCAGTTTCTAGCGGGTAAGGTTCGAAACATGCTCGAGTTCACATCGGTCAGTGTGTCGTCATACGAGGCATCGAATCTCTCAGATGAACTTCAACGGCTGTCGGGTGAAGGATGGACGGTGGTCTCCATCGTCAACGCTGGCTCCGACATCGTCGCCTATCTTTCACGGCACGCTTCTGGTGCACCGCAAGAACATGCGGCTGCACCCGCGGCTGAGCAACCAGCCCAAGAAGGCGGGGCTGGTTGGGGAATGCAGTCAGCTGCATCTGAAACAACGTCGGGCACCGAACCTTCCTCGGCTGCGTCCTCAGCGGCAGCGCCTGCAGGCTGGTACGCCGACCCCTCGGGTCGATTTGAGCTCCGCTACTGGAACGGAGACAAATGGACCGAGCACGTGTCGCGGGCGGGACAGCAATCAACCGACCCTCCCGTCGCCTAACCCGTGCGCGCAACATCTCTCGGTCATGCCGGAATCCTCATTGAGTGTGAGGCCGGGTCGATTCTCTGCGACCCGTGGTTTGAGCCAGCGTTCCTCGGTTCATGGTTTGTCTTCCCCCGAAACGACCAACTCGATGCTGAACTACTTCATCGCATCGAACATGCTGATTATCTCTATGTGTCGCACCTACACGGTGACCACCACGACTCGCACTGGCTTACGTCACACTTGAGGCGAGATATCCCAATTCTCCTTCCGGACTATCCAACATCTGAACAACAACGCGAGTTCGAACGACTCGGCTTTTCGAAATTCATCCACACTGTTGATGGTGAGGAGCAGGTGCTACGTGACGGTCTCTCCGTTGCGATTCACGTAGAGACCTCGATTACCGACGGCCCAGGTGGTGACTCCGCAATCATGGTGAGCGACGGCGTTCATCGAATCGTCAATCAGAACGACTGCCGAACGCACGACCTTGCAGCTCTTCGTTCGCACGGCCCCGTCGACCTGCACTGGCTGCAATACTCGGGAGCTATTTGGTACCCGATGGTGTACGAACTAGCCGAGGAGGAAATGGCAGATCTCTGTCGGGCAAAGGTGGAAAGCCAGGGCAACCGAGCAATGAAATACGTCGACGCACTCGATGCCCGAGCTGTCATCCCTAGTGCGGGCCCGCCGGTATTTCTCGATGATGACCTATTCGGGCTCAACATGATCTCTGGTGACGAAGCGAGCATCTTCCCCGATCAGCGATGGTTCCTTGACCAGTTGGCGGCGGCCGGCAAAAACGGGGTCCTTGCAATCCCCGGAACGGTGGTATCGGTGACACCAACCGACATCGCAGTTGATCACCCCATGTCGAGTGAAGAGGTCGACAAGATCTTCACCGACAAGTTGTCATACCTTCAGCACTACCGCTCAGACTGGCAGCAATGGATAGACGACACCCATGCCTCATGGCAGCGCGAACCCACTGATCTCGTCGCTCGACTCGCTGCATGGTGGGAACCACTCATGCAGAAAGCGCCAACCGTCTGCAACCTCATTGGCGATCCAATCCTCATCGAAGCCAAACATACTGACGGGTCAGTGCTTGAGATCTTCGTCGATGTTGCCCAACGAAACGTCGTAGATGGCAGCACCGTCGACTACACCGAATCGCCCCCGGGATTCCGATTCACATTTCCACGAGATCTTCTCGAACTCACCGTTGACTCTGGCGCGGTCGACTGGTCAAATTCGCTTCTGCTGTCATGTCGATTCACCGCCTGGCGTCGGGGACCGTACAACGAGAACGTCTACAACTTTTTGAAGTCGCTCTCTGTAGAGCGAATCACTCGAACCGAAGCTGAAGCACGAGCGAAGGTTGCCGCTTCTTCATCTAAGGACATTCCTGAAACCGATGTCGAGGTCGGGAATTTCATCGTCCAACGCCGGTGCCCCCACCGAAATGCAGATTTCTCAGTCTTCGGAGAAATTGACGGCGATGATCTGGTCTGCACTCTCCATGGGTGGAGATTTGACACCGCTACTGGGCAGTGTCGAACCAGCAATGATCATCCAGTTCGGATCAAACCTCGGGAAATCTGAGTCGTTCACCAAAGATGGCGACACTCTGTCGTAGTGGCACCAGGTCTCGACGGTGTCGACGTTCAGCTTCGTCGACCGCCTCAACAACTTGTTGCCGTGCATGTTCGAGTTCATTCCGAAGTCGCTCGACTTCAGCCTCAAGCTCCATCACCCGACGGATGCCTTCAAGATTCATTCCCGCATCGACGAGTTCTGAGATGCGACGCAACAACTCAATGTCATCGTCGCTGTACCGTCGATTGCCGCCATCGGTACGAGCAGGTTGGACAAGACCGCGTCGCTCATAAATGCGAAGAGTTTGCGGATGCATGCCGGCAAGTTCAGCCGCCACCGAAATGACGTAGACCGCTTGCTGTGAAGTTCTCATATTCATGATGCACTCTCATCGTAGACCGTTTGGGCTCTGGGGTTTTCGGTGAGCACTGTTGAGAGGTGTTCGACCGCCTTGCGCTGCTCGTCGGTGAGAGCGGTGGGAATATCAACGACGACGCGAACGATGAGATCGCCGCGCGTCGCCGTTCCTCGTTTCATCACCTCAATACCGCGACCGCTCACTCGATGCCGTGATCCGCTTTGTGTGCCTGGCTGCAATCGCAGGCGAACAGACTCCCCTTCAAGGGTTGGCACATCGACCTCAGATCCAAGTGCAAGTTCAGCGAACGTCACCGGGAGTGCGACCTCAAGATTGGCACCCTGACGCGTGAACCGTTCGTGTGGCTGAACTGCGACCTCAACGAGAAGATCACCTGCTGGCCCGCCGTTTCGACCCGGACCTCCTCTTCCCTTCAAACGAATCGTTTGGCCATCGCTCACCCCAGAAGGAATGCGCACTTGCACCGTTCGGTGACCGACCGTTGCGCCAGTTCCACCACAGGATCCGCATGGATGATCAATGACGCGACCGTGACCATTACAACCCCGGCACGGTGTGGAAAACGAGAACGGACCCTGATTTTCATCGACGGCACCGCGGCCGCCACACACTCCGCACAGTCGAGGCTCCGACCCGGGCTGGGCGCCGGTACCTGTGCAGGTCTCGCACCGGCCTTCACTTGTCACATTGAGGCTCGTGGTCACACCTTTTGCTGCGTCGTAAAACGACAACGTCAGACGAGCTGACTGGTCTGCCCCTCGGCGAGGACCGGCAGAGCCACGCTGGCGGCCATTGTTGAACATCTGACCAAAGAGGTCGCCAAAGCCACCCATATCGCCGACGTCGAAACTGAATCCGCCCTGCCCGCCCTGTCCGGCCATCGGCCCGAGCCGGCGTACTTCGTCGTACTCGGCTCGGCGTGATTCGTCGCCGAGCACGTCGTAGGCGGCACTCACCGCTTTAAAACGTTCTTCGGCCGCGGTGTCACCAGGGTTCTTGTCAGGGTGAAGTTCACGCGCAAGTTTTCGGTAGGCGCGAGTGATCTCTTTCGCGGAAGCCTCTGGACCAATGCCCAGCACCGAGTAGTAGTCCGTGTCGAACCACTCCCGCTGTCCAGCCATGTCGTTCCTCAGTCTTTCGTTCGAACCATTGCTGGACGCAATGTTCGGCCCTTCCACATATAGCCGCTACGAAGCACCTCAGCCACAACGATTTGGGTGCCTTCCCCTGGCTCATGGGCAACCGCTTCAGCCGTCTCGGGGTCGAATGGCTGGTCAGCAATGTTCATCGCCTCGAGTCCAACTTTTTTTAACTCGACGAGAAGCACATTGAGCAGCGGCCCAATTTCGTCCGGGTGACGAACGTACGCGGCTTCGGTTGCATCAAGCACGGGCAATAGAGCCTCTGCGACGCGACTTGTCGCGCGATCGACCTCATCGTTGATCTGATTCGTCACTCGCTTGCGATAGTTCTCGAAGTCGGCTTGCGTTCGCATTGCGAGCTCTCGGAACCGTTCAATCTCTGCAGCAACTTCATCGACGTCTTCTTCGCCTGATGAACCGTCACCTTCGGTGAGGTCATCGAGACCCTCAACATCAATCGAGTCACCTGCTCCATAATCTGCAGTCGTTGACGTTGAGAATGAAGAGGGACGTGGAGTCTCAGAGGTGAAATCTTCCACCTCTGAACCTCGCTCGTCCTCGGGGTCAAGAACATCGTCGTCGTGCGACGACATGTCACTCATTGCTCGTCGACAATCTCAGCATCAACGATGTCATCATCTGCTGACTCATCTGCAGATCCTGATGCTGAAGTTCCGGCCGCATTGTCACGTGCAGCTGCTTCATACAGCTTCTGGCTGAACTCTTGGCTCGACGCCATGAGCTTCTCAGTTGCTTCCTTGATCGCTACAGTATCGGTGCCTTCAAGCGCAGCCTTGAGTTCAGCGAGTGGTCCCTCAACTGCAGCTTTCTCTTCGTCGGAGACGTTCTCGCCCTGCTCTCGAAGCACTTTCTCGGTCTGGTACACGAGGGAGTCTGCGTTGTTACGAACTTCAGCCTCTTCACGACGAGCCTTATCTTCTTCGGCGTGTGCCTCAGCATCTTTCACCATCTGGTCGATGTCGTCTTTGTCGAGGGTTGACTGACCAGTGATCGTCATCGACTGCTCTTTGTTCGTTGCCCGGTCTTTCGCAGCAACGTGCACAATGCCGTTTGCATCGATGTCGAATGTCACCTCAATCTGCGGAACTCCGCGTGGAGCAGGAGGAAGGTCGACAAGTTGGAACTTGCCGAGGGTCTTGTTGTACGACGCCATCTCTCGCTCACCCTGCAGTACGTGAATTTCAACCGAGGGCTGCATGTCTTCTGCGGTGGTAAACACTTCGGTTCGCTTGGTTGGAATCGTCGTATTTCGCTCGATGAGGCGGGTCATCACGCCTCCCTTGGTCTCGATACCGAGACTGAGCGGGGTGACGTCAAGAAGCAACACGTCTTTGACATCTCCACGCAACACACCTGCCTGCACCGAAGCACCAACCGCAACAACCTCATCAGGGTTGACGGTCTTGTTCGGCTCTTTGTCGGTCATCGACTGAACGAGATCGGTGACGGCCGGCATGCGGGTTGAACCACCAACGAGAATCACGTGGTGGAGATCACCCTTCGAGATGCCTGCGTCTTTCAAGGCTTGCTCAAATGGGACCCGGCAGCGTTCGATGAGGTCTGCTGTCATCTCTTGAAACTTTGAACGGGACAATGTCTCGTCGAGGTGAAGCGGCCCATCAGCATTTGCGGTGATGAACGGGAGGTTGATCTGCGTTGACTGCACCTGGCTGAGTTCAATCTTTGCCTTCTCGGCCGCTTCCTTAAGGCGCTGCATCGCCATGCGATCACTCGAAAGGTCGACACCCTGAGCGTTCTTGAACTGGGTGACGAGCCAGTCGATGACCCGCTGGTCCCAGTCGTCACCGCCGAGGCTCGTATCGCCATGGGTTGACTTCACCTCGAAGACACCATCGCCGATTTCGAGAACCGAAACATCGAAGGTACCGCCACCAAGGTCGAAGACAAGAACGGTCTCATCTTCGGAGCCTTTGTCGAGCCCGTATGCGAGGGCGGCTGCGGTCGGTTCGTTGATAATGCGCAGCACTTCGAGACCGGCGATTGTGCCAGCTTCTTTGGTTGCGGTGCGCTGGGCATCATCGAAATACGCGGGGACCGTGATCACTGCTTGGGTGACGGTGTCTCCCAGGAAGGCCTCGGCGTCGCGCTTGAGCTTCATCAATGTGCGAGCCGAAATTTCCTGCGGTGTGTACTGCTTGCCATCGACGTCATCGCTCTTCCAGTTTTCGCCCATGTGGCGCTTCACCGACCTAAAGGTTCGGTCTGGGTTAGTAATGGCCTGACGCTTGGCTACTTCACCGACGAGAACTTCGCCCGCTTTCGAGAACGCAACAACCGATGGGGTTGTTCGTGCGCCTTCTGAGTTTGGAATAACGACGGGCTCGCCCGCTTCAAGAACTGCGACGACGGAGTTTGTCGTTCCGAGGTCAATACCGACTGCCTTTGGCATTTGGTTGTGCTCCTTAGTGTTGGTCACACTGCGTTGTGTGGGGGATTTATCCACAGTCTATGAGCGCAACACAATCACACCAACCTCAGTAACAGAAAACTTGAGTCGATATGACTAAGGATTTTTCTTTCTGTTGATTTATGCGCTTGAAAGATGCTCCGGACCGAACGAATCTGGCAATAAACCGTCCATTGTGTACGTCGCCCAGAGACCATTTCGGCTGCAGGCATGAATAATCGTCTCGGACGTCGCGAATTCGCGAATCTTCTGGCGACATCCCCCACACGACGTTGCAAGACCCTCAGAATCACACACCGTGAGCACGACCTGAGCTTGCCGTTCACCATGAGACGCCATCACGGCAAGAGCAGTCGCTTCTGCGCACAGACCCTGCGGGTATGCCGCATTCTCAATATTCGCCCCCACATAAATCTGTCCAGATGAGGTCAGCACCGAACATCCAACGTGATAGTTCGAGTACGGGGCATGTGCATGTTCTTGCACGCCGAGGGCAGCGTCAAAGAGCGCACGAGTGATGTCATCCATCTCCTCTCGAGGAAGTGCTCGCTCGAATACCGTTCGGTCGGGTACGTGCTGTGTCATATCTCAACGTTACGCGGGCAGTGCCCTTCAAACGAGTTACACGACACCACCGCCAATCGCACTAACACTGCGCCGCAGATGAGCGCTGTGCGACATCATCAACAAACCACCTTCCGTCGTTTCTCATGAGGCCGAGAACACCGGTCACCGTGACCACGACCCCCCACTCACCCTGGCTGTCACCAAATGACGCGAACCCGCCGTCTTCAACCACGCAGAAATTTGCAATCGCTCGGCCGGCAGGATCAAGTCGCACATTGCTCACCGTGAGCGCAGCATCCGAAATCGCACGATCTGAACCGGCACTCATCGACGCCATCAACTGTGACGCAACCACTCGTGCAAAGCCTGATCGTGAAGCGAGTACGTGCGACCACTCATCAGAACTCCCACCAGCGACGACCGCCCGCCGCTGAGCCTCCCATGCCGACCTCACCGTCTGCACCACACCATCGACCGTCTCCGCATCTGCCGGCTCTCCAAGCGCCACCGCGCTGTTCACCCAACGCACAACCTGCAGTACGTCTGAACCGGTTGGTTCCTCAACGGCGTCGGGCTGAGCGACATCACCATCTTCGACCGGCTGAGAATTCGTCTCACCGTCGTCAACCGTTCCCGTGGTTGGTGACTGAGCAGATTCATCGAGATCACCCTCATCAACCGCGCGTTCATCAACGCCACCGAGATCTGCTGGAGGCGGCTGTGTTCCAAGAAGAAGTTGCTCAACTCCCAGCGCTTCATGTGACTGCGGTTGATCGACCTCAACATCGACCGATGGCAACGACTCACCATCGTCGGCGACCAGCAATGGATCTGGCGCCAAAGGCGGAGCCTCCTGCGTCACGATCGATCTGAGTGTTGTTGTCGTCTCGAGAACAGAACTACGAGGTGAGCTTGCGCCGCTATTTGGAGCAGGCCAGAAACCGATCATCACCATCACTCCGAGCGCGATCGAAATCGGCACCGACCACTGGCGCCTCGCTCGGGTAAACCTCACCTCATCGTGCAGATTCGGCACGGTCGAAGATTACGAAAGAGATCCCGCTTCTCGTCGGCGATTATTGGGATGGCTGTTCGAACTACGGTCATGGTGTGAACTTCCGCGAACTTCAAGATGTCATCGACGCCACCTATGGCGACCGCGATCGAGAACGAGGAGTTGCCCCAACCGTTGCCTGGCTCTGTGAAGAACTGGGAGAACTCGCCCAAGCCGTTCGGAAAGGCACACCCGCCGAAGTTGAACACGAATTCAGTGACGTGCTTGCGTGGATAGCGACATTGGCGAACCAAGTCGGAGTCGACCTCACCGAAGTCGTTGACCGCTATAAAGACGGGTGCCCGAAGTGTTCAGCGATTCCCTGTGAATGCTGATCAGAATGTATTCAGAGCAACAGCTCTGCAATCTGAATGGCGTTCAGAGCCGCACCCTTACGAAGGTTGTCATTCGCAATAAAGAGCGCAAGGCCTCGGTCGTCATCGATTGACGGGTCTCGACGCACCCGGCCCACATAACTGGGGTCTCGGCCCGCCGCGTCTAGAGGTGTTGGCACATCGTTCAACTCGACACCTGGCGCAACTGACAGCACCTCTACTGCACGATCGACCGAAATCGCTCGTTCAAACTCAAGGTTCATCGAAAGCGAGTGACCCGTGAACACCGGCACCCGCACACATGTTCCTGACACTCTCAACTCTGGAATGCTGAGAATCTTTCGACTCTCATTGCGAAGTTTCTGCTCTTCATCGGTTTCAAGAGAGCCGTCAGACACCATTGATCCCGCAAGTGCGAGAACGTTGAACGCGATCGTGTCGGCAAATTTTTTGGCCGGCGGAAAGTCGACCGCCCGTCCGTCATGAGTGAGTTCGGCCGCATGTTGTGCAACCGCTTGGGCTTGCTCATCGAGATCTTCGACTCCTGCAAGACCGCCACCTGACACCGCCTGATAGGTCGACGCAATCATTCGGATAAGACCTGCTTCGTCGTGAAGCGGCTTGAGAACCGGCATTGCTGCCATCGTCGTGCAGTTCGGGTTGGCAATGATTCCTTTTGGAATGTTCTTCACTCCGTCAGGATTGACCTCGCTCACGACAAGTGGAACCTCAGGATCCATACGCCATGCCGACGAATTGTCAATGACGGTCACGCCCGCAGCGGCAAACTTGGGTGCGAGTTCACGCGATGATGTCGCACCTGCAGAAAAGAGAGCGACATCGAGCCCAGAAGGGTCGGCGGTCGATGCGTCCTCAACGACAACGTCAGTACCGTTCCAATCAAGGGTGCTACCAGCCGACCGCGCAGAGGCGAAGTATCTGACCTCCTCGGCGGGAAAGCCACGCTCCACGAGGAGACGTCGCATAACGCCTCCGACCTGTCCGGTTGCACCTACTACACCAATGCGCATGTCGGCAGGCTAACGGCGCATGGCGACGAGCAGTCGATTGCCGACTATTGAGAGATGCGCTCGTGTCAGACAACAGTGGCGGTGATCCACCAATGGTTTTCGTTAATGCCTTCGAAGCGCCCTCGACGGAACGCCCCTTGAAGATCATCGACCGGGCCACCCGACCAAATCGTCGCGCCATCGATCGAAGCCCCCAACGCAGCGAGAACCTGACTCGGAGAAATTCGACTCACCTGCCAGGCCAAACGAGTGATTGACCGACGCTGACTCAGCCATTCACCGACTCGGGGAAGCCGGAACGCAAAACGGACAATGGTTCCTAGCGGCAGAAGCAACGGATCAATTCGCGAAGGGCCTCGGAAGTTCAACGCAATGCGGCCGCCAGATCGAGTAACTCGAACCGCTTCGCAAGCGAGTTTCAACGCATCGGCTTGAGCACAATGCTGCAACGTGAGATAGCTGAATGCGAAATCAACGCTGTCGTCGTTGAGTGCAAGCGACCGACCGTCGGCGACCTCAAGGGTGCGCAGATGGTCTGCCCGCCCGAACCGCGACACCGTTTCGTGGCAACGCTCAAGAAATCCGATGTCAAGATCTGCGGCAATGACATGGTCAAACTCGCGGGTGAAGGCCGCAGTCATCCGACCGATTCCGGAGCCGATTTCAATCATTGTCTGCTGATGGTTCTCGGGGTCACGTAGGCCGAATGCCTCTAAATACGCAGGTACCTCATCGTCTCCCGTTGCGACAAAATCGGCCAAGGTGAGGTGATCTCCGGTTGCGTTGTTGAACACCCATCCGGTTTCTCGAACGACCTCGTCAGCACTGGTATGTCGATCGGAGACGCGACCCGCAACTTTCCAAGCGATGAGTTGAGAACGTTGGCGCATCACGAGTGATTCTCGCACACCTCAACCACAGATTGCGGTGAACGTCGGTGAGTCACTTGCGTTCTGGCAATGGGGCCGAGTACGACTCACCCGAATCAAGGCCGAATTCGGAGTGCAAACTGCGAGCTGCAGTTTCTAAATCGCCTGCGGCGATGACGACAGAAATACGAATGGTCGAAGTCGAAATCATCTCGATGTTGACCGCGGCCTCTGCGAGACACCTAAACATGCGCGCTGCAATGCCAGGTGACGTCTTCATTCCGGCGCCGACGAGAGACACCTTTGCGATCTCGCCGTCTTGAGTGACACCGGCTGCCGACATCTCGCTCGCAACCCGAGACACAATTTCATCGGCAACCTTCAGATCAGCAGATGGCACGGTGAAAGAAATATCGGTCGTTCCTTCAGTTGACGTGTTCTGAACGATCATGTCGACGTTGACATTTGCATCGGCGAGAGGCTCAAACAGGGTCGCGGAAATTCCTGGACGATCAGGAACACCGAGCACGGTGAGTTTGGCTTCACTCGCATCGGTTACGACACCAGAAATAATTGGATCTTCCATTGAAGGCTCCTCAGAGGTCACCCACGTACCGTGCTCCCAAGTGAAACTCGAGCGTACGTGAAGAGGGACATTGTGATTTCGGGCAAATTCGACTGAACGCAACGCAAGCACCTTTGAGCCTGCTCCTGCCATTTCGAGCATTTCATCGAAATTGATACGTGCCAGTTTGTGTGCCTGCGGAACAATTCGGGGGTCTGCAGAAAAGACACCGGTCACATCGGTATAGATCTCACATGCGTCAGCGTCGAGTGCTGCTGCGAGTGCCACCGCGGTCGTGTCGGAGCCGCCTCGTCCGAGAGTGGTGATCTCACGATCGGTTGAGACCCCTTGGAACCCTGCGACAACGCAGACTCTTCCTTCATGCAGGGCCTCACGCAAACGATCACCTTTGACCTCAAGAATCTTTGCCTTGCCGTGCGCGCTATCGGTAATGATGCCGACCTGACTGCCAGTGAAGCTCATCGCCTCGATGCCGCGCTCCGCAAGAGCCATACATAGCAACGACATCGACACACGTTCACCGGTGGTGAGCAGCATGTCCATCTCGCGCCCTGGGTGCACGGTTGACACGTCATTTGCAAGCTTCAACAGATTGTCGGTCGACTTACCCATCGCTGAGACGACGACGACGACGTCCGCACCATGCTGTCGGGTGTACGCGACGTGGTCGGCGACCGCACGCATGCGGTCAGGATCAGCTACCGAAGTGCCGCCGTACTTTTGGACAATGAGTGTCACAAGGTCAACAGCCTACGGCTGTCACGAACCGTCAGCGACTGTGAGTGAAACAACATCGAACTCAAGAAGTGACGCTCCCGTGGCGACTGGGTGCTGCGGCTTTGCGTCACCTGAACCGTCTTCGGTGTGGGTCTCGCGGTGTTGGTGAGCGAAGGCTTGACCGCTGCGCCACGCTTGGAACGCCTCTTCGCTTTCCCAGCGCGTCACGACGAAGTAGCGATCGTCTCCTGCTGTGGGTCTCAACAACATGAATTCTTCGAAGCCCGGCTGATTGTCGACCATCCCAGCTCTTGCCGCAAAACGGGCCTCCAGTTCGGGTCCTGCGCCGTCGGGCACCTCAATTGCATTGATTTTTACTACTGACATCTCCGCATCGTCGCGCAGTTCATACCATCGGTCTCAATCTTGCGTCACAAGCACGACTTTTACAATCAGTAAAGTGGTGGTGTGTCCGGGGAAATCCAATTCACGGTAAATGGCCAGCCGTCGGCCATCACCGGCGACCACCCCCATCTGCTCTCGGCACTGCGAGACGAACTCGACATCACGTCGCCAAAAGACGGATGTTCACCCTCTGGGCAATGCGGTTGCTGCACAGTGCTCATCGATGGCAAGGCCGTCGTTGCATGCCAACAATCTGTTGATGCGTGCGAGGGACGCGAGATCACCACCCTCGAAGGACTCCCAGAGAGCGAACGCCAACAATTTGCTGATGCATTCGCAGCGTGCGGTGGGCTCCAATGCGGCTTCTGTATCCCGGGCATCGTGATGCGAGCGCATTACCAAATTGCAAAAAAAGGCTCGTCTCTGACTCGAGAGTCGATGGCCCCTCACCTCGGAGCGCACCTCTGTCGGTGCACCGGCTACGTAAAGATTCTCGACGCGATTGAGGCGGTCGCCCATGGAACTCCTGTCGAACCGCCGACGGTGAAAAGCGGAGTCGGTGCACGAGGCATGAAGTACGAGGCGCATCCGTTAACGCTCGGGGATCGCCCCTACATCGATGACATTCGGGTGCCCGGGATGCTTCACGCTGCACTCCACCTCACCGATCACACCCGTGCCGACATCAACAACATTGATGTTGCGAACGCCATCGCTGCCCCGGGCGTCGTCAGCGTGCTCACCGCAGCTGACATTCCTGGTGAATTGCGATCTGGCCTCATTCACAAAGACTGGCCACTCATGATTCCTGAGGGCGGCACGACATCATTTGGTGGCGATGTTCTTGCGGTCGTCGTTGCCGACACGCGTGAGCATGCACGAGCAGCCGCAGAGCTTATTCAGGTCGAATACACCGTGCACTCGCCTGTCACAGATGCGAAGGCCGCGCTTGCCTCTGACTCTCCTATTGCGGTGTGGGGCACCGACTCAAATGTGCTCTCGGTGAGCGCGTATCAGCGAGATGTTGGAGTCTCCATCGAGGATGCTCTCGCGTCAAGTGCTCATGTCGTCTCTGAAACCTTCACCACCCAACGCATCGAGCACGCATTTCTTGAACCCGAGTCAACGCTTGCAGTGCCTTCAGGTGACGGCGAACAGAAAACCTTGCATGTGTACTCAGGTGGTCAGGGTGTTTGGGATGACCGCAACGACATCGCTGCGATGCTTGGTGTCGAACGCGAGCGGGTAACGGTCGAGCTCGTGTCGAATGGTGGAGCATTCGGCGGCAAAGAAGACATGAGCAACCAAGGCCATGCTGCACTCGCTGCGTGGCTACTCGGCCAACCCGTGAAGTGCACCTTGAGCCGGGTTGAAAGTTTCCGGATGCATGCAAAACGTCATCCGATCACTCTTGACGTTCGGGCCGGATGCGACGCCGATGGGGTCTTGACCGGTCTGCACGTGAGGGCGATCGGAGACTCGGGGGCCTACGCAAGCGTCGGCATGAAAGTGCTCGAACGTGCCGCCGGCCATGTCGCCGGCCCCTACCGCTGGCAGTCGCTCGATATCGAAGCGACTGCGGTGCGTACAAACAACCCGATCTGCGGTGCATTCAGAGGTTTCGGCGCCAACCAAGCACAATTCGCAACCGAAGGTGTCATCGATCGTTTGGCCGAGCTTGCAGGCATTGACCCGTGGGAGTTTCGTAGCAAGAACGTGATCACCCCTGGAGACACGTGGGGGCCAGGCCAGATAATGGACGACGGCGCTGGAGGTGCGCGCGAATGCCTCGATGCCATCAAACCCGATTACGACCGGGCCCGCTCTGAGGGACGATCGGTCGGCCTTGCGATCGGCATGAAGAACTCCGGCCTTGGAAATGGATTCCGGGAAGTCTGTGGGGCGGTTGTTCATTTCCGAGACGACGGCCGAATCGAGGTGCGACACGGCTGGACCGAGATGGGTCAGGGGGTCCACACCGTGGCACTTCAGGTTGCCGCTCAAGAACTCAACGTTGATGCTGAACGCATCGACGTCATTGTTGACACCACCAGAGAACTTGGCTTTGGGCAAACCACTGGAAGCCGTGGCACGTTGATGACCGCCGGGTCGGTTGCGGCTGCCTGTCAAGCGGCGCTTGCTGCCAACTGTGAGGTCGGTGTCGATCACCACGGGGAGTACGTCGTCGACTGGACGCATCACCTCGGTGATCCCGAACACCCAAACCCAACTATCCACTCGTGCTTCTCCTATGCAGCACAACTCGTTGAGATCGATAACGCATCGGGCGCTATCGATCGCGTGCTTGCTGTCCACGATGTGGGTAAAGCGGTCAACCCAACCCTCGTCGAAGGGCAGATCGAAGGATCTGTTCACATGGGTCTCGGCTACGCCCTCACAGAAGATTTCCCGAGCGACGAAACAGGAATGCCCTCGGTCGACACACTTCGGCAGTTGGGAATCCTTCGCGCCAAAGACATCCCAAAGATCGATGTGAAAGTGGTGGAAGTGCCGCAACCACGCTCGCCATACGGCATTAAAGGTGTTGGCGAGATCGGTCTCGTACCAACCGCACCTGCGGTCGCGGCGGCGCTCTATGACTTTGATGGCGATCGACGCCGTACACTGCCGATGCGCCGCCAGTGACGCCGGCGTAGTTCACACTCCGTTAACAATTGAGATACGGGCGAGAAATCGCGTGCTGACACAGTGTGAGTACCCCTACAACTGCGATTACCGCCGAAAGGATTCCCGTGGCGTACCAAGCTGAATACATCTGGATTGATGGCCATGAGCCCACTCCACTCCTCCGTTCAAAGACCAAAGTTCTCGCTGACGAGGTCACCGATCCCCCCATCTGGGGCTTTGATGGTTCCTCCACCCAGCAGGCCACCGGTGACAAGTCTGACTGCGTCCTTCGCCCGACGTTTGTGTGCCCCGACCCCATTCGTGGAGGCCGCAATGTATTGGTGATGTGCGAAGTGCTCCTCGCATCAAATATGCGCGCCCACCCGACGAATACTCGTGCCGCCTGCGCTCGCATCGAAAAGAAGTACAAAGACGACGAGATGCTCTTCGGCCTCGAGCAGGAATACACGATGATGCGCCCTGACGGGTCACCCCTCGGTTTCCCTGCCGGTGGCGGACAGCCCGCTCCTCAGGGTCCGTACTACTGCGGCGTCGGAACTGGTCGTGTTAGCGGACGCGAAATTGTCGAAGAGCACACCCAGGCCTGCATCGATGCCGGACTTTCTATTTCTGGCACGAACGCAGAAGTCATGCCCGGACAGTGGGAATTCCAAATTGGACCACTCGGACCAACCGCAGTTGGCGATCAGATGTATGTCGCCCGATGGCTCCTCCACCGCATCGCCGAAGATTACGACGTCGTCATCAGCTTTGATGCGAAGCCAATGAAGGGCGACTGGAACGGCGCCGGCTGTCACACCAACTTCTCGACAGTTGCAATGCGTGACAACTACAAATCCATCACTGCGGCATGTGAAGCCATCGGTAAGAACTACATGAACCTCGTTCAGAACTATGGCGACGGTGTTGCAGATCGCCTCACCGGTGACCACGAGACAGCCCCATGGAACAAGTTCTCCTACGGGGTGTCAGACCGCGGCGCATCGATCCGTATTCCATGGCAGGTCGAGAAAGATGGCAAGGGCTACGCAGAAGATCGTCGCCCAAATGCCAACTGCGATCCGTACACCGTTGCGCAGCTCATCACCGACACCGTGTGCTCGGCTGCAGCAAAGGGTTCCAAGAAGCGCTGACAAGTTCAGCGTCACTTGGTGACGTCTTAGTGAAGGGGGCCTCGTGCGTAAGAGGTCCCCTTCACCGTTTTTCACTGCCAGAATGAACACCTGGAGGAGGAATCATGCGTGAACAGCAATGCGACTATGTGTTGAAAACCGCGTCAGAGCGTGGCGTTCGCATGGTGCGTCTGTGGTTTACCGATGTGCTGGGCAATTTGAAGAGTTTTGCCATCAGTCAAAACGAACTCGAAAATGCACTCAACGATGGAATGACCTTTGATGGGTCATCAATCGACGGGTTCTCTCGGGTTCAAGAATCTGACGTACTCGCCATTCCAGATCCGGACACGTTTCAAATTCTTCCGTTTGGCGACAAGGATGCAGCCGAAGCGCGGGTGTTCTGCGACATACACCACCTTGATGGCTCTGCGTTCACGGGCGATCCTCGCCAAGTGCTGCGACGCCATGTTGAAGCGGCGCGCAGTGAGGGCCTCACGTTTTACATTGCACCGGACATCGAATTCTTCTACTTCACACCTCCGCAACCTGGCGAGCGACCAACCCCTCTCGATTTCGGGGGCTACTTTGACCTCACCACCCGAGATGTCACTGGCGACCTTCGCAAGCAGACGATTCGCACCCTCGAACAAATCGGGATCCCGGTCGAGTACTCATTCCATGAAGATTCTCCAAGCCAACAGGAAATCGATCTTCGTCACGATGATGCTCTCACCATTGCCGACTCGGTGATGACATTCCGTCACGTCGTGCGAGAGGTTGCGGCGGCACACGGTGTGTACGCAACGTTTATGCCCAAGCCGCTCGAAGGAGTGCAGGGCTCAGGTATGCACACTCACCTATCGCTCTTCACCGGCGATGAAAATGCGTTCTATGACGAGGCCGATGAGTACAACCTCTCTCCGCTCGCGAAATCATTTATGGCCGGTCTCCTACAACACGCTGCGGAAATTACGGCCATTACGAATCCGACAGTGAATTCGTACAAGCGACTCGTGCCGGGATTCGAAGCCCCGGTGCACCTCAGTTGGGCACGAAATAACCGGTCAGGCCTCATTCGGGTGCCCATCCCTAAACGGGGTAACCCGCTGGCGACCCGACTCGAATACCGTTCGCCTGATCCGAGTTGTAACCCCTACCTTGCGTTCAGCCTCATGCTTGCCGCCGGGCTCAAGGGGGTGCGAGAGGGTTACGAACTTCCAGCCGAGGCCGATGCAAACCTGTTCGAACTCGACGATAAGGCGCTCGGCAAACTGGGAATTGGACAATTACCCCAGTCACTTTCTGAGGCACTCCACGTGATGGAACATTCAGAACTTGTCCACGAGGCACTCGGCGAACACATTTTTGAGTGGTACGTGAGAAATAAGCGCCGCGAGTGGATGGACTACAAAACCCACGTCAGCCAATTTGAGATTGACAGGTACCTGGGGACGCTGTGACCCAATCTGAGAGCGGGACCCTCCTCGTCGTTGGCGATCAGATTTCCGCCGAACTTGCGCGCACCCTCGACCTCTCAGGGCGTACATGGCATGGCATCTGTTTCTCAGATCAATCGCTCTCAACAATTCCTGACGGTCACTGGGTTGGAGCCATCATCGATCTTTCCGCCGACCCCGAGGCGGGCTGGTCGGTTGCACGAAACCTTCGTCGAACAGATCGCGACCCGATCAGAACGCTCGTATTGGTGAGCGGCGCCCAGCTTTCAGAACTCGAACACCGCGACGACCTTTTCGATGACTTTTGCCTGACCCCGTTTCACCCAACCGAACTTGACGCTCGGGTGGCCCATCTACTGGCATCGGTTGGGCCGGTTGCCACCAAATCTGAAGTCGTCATGTACGAAAACCTTGCGCTCAATTTGGAGACCTACCAAGCATCGGTTTCAGATCAACCGCTCGACCTCACCTACATGGAGTACGAGTTGCTGAAATTCCTCGTGCAAAACCCTGGGAAGGTGTTTTCTCGAGAAATGCTCCTCAGCCGAGTGTGGGGCTATGACTATTACGGCGGCGCCAGAACGGTCGATGTGCATGTTCGTCGTCTCCGAGCGAAGCTCGGCGAAGAACATGCGGATCTCATTCAGACCGTACGGTCGGTTGGCTACAGGTTTGGTCGTTCACGCTGGAAAGCGTGAATCACTGAATGAGTCGTTGTACGCGCTGTGACGCCGCAGCGTGAGCAGTCAGCATTTCTTCGGTTGCGGCCGATACGAGAAGTCCATCTCTTACGACCTCTTTGCCATTGATAATGGTGTTTCGAACACCGGTTG